>CAYNLE010000026.1:0-26785 GCA_964397975.1 uncultured Verrucomicrobiales bacterium
ACGAAACGGGGGAGGTGTTCTGATCACCTAGGAATACTGATACCTAAGAGAATGCAGTTAGTAGGGGTCGAGATCATCTGTCTTCAGTCTTCCCCCTCATATTTCTTTAATAAAGTAGGGTTTACTTCATCTAGATCGACGAGGATAAAGCCATCCAGGGCATCACTGAAGCTGGTGTCTACGCCAAAGCCTAGAATGACTCCGTTGAGCTGTAAGTAATGCTTGAGCAGTGTAGGCACGCCTTTTTTATCAGACTCTAGCTCTGAGACTAGGCCACTAACGTTTTCTAGGGAAGGGAGTGCATCAGGATAGTTAAAGGCTTTTAAGCTGCGGTTTTTTTCAAATGTTGGCTTTTTATGAGCTTTCATTTTTTTTGCAAATCCAGCTTGCAACTTATTTTTCCTTAAGAAACGAAGGATAAGGCCTTTTGATAAGGGGTGGTAGTCATCACTGATGCTAACGGCACCAAAGAGCTTACTGTAACCTTCGTTCCTCCTAACGAATTTAATGATACCTCGCCATAAAAGGGAGAGAGATGTTCCACGGCGCTGATACTTAGGGATAACATATGATCGCCCTAGCTCCATGGTTTTACCTAAAGAGTCAAAAGCATCATCAGAATACTGGAATATGGTGCTGGAATAGAGTCCTTTTGTCCCATGTTTACTGATGATTTCATCGACTAAGCCTAGCCGGTAAGCTCCGACAACTTCAGAGGTTTCAGAATTCCATAAAAATATGTGATGATACAGTTGGTCGTATTGATCTAGGTCGAGCGCCTTACCTGTGCCTTCTCCTACAGCTCGAAATGTTATTTCGCGAGTTCGCCCTATTTCCTGAAGGATATGGGGGATTTCATCTGCCGTTGCTACATAGACCTGGAATGCCTTTTTTTCGCATAGTAAGGCGGACGGTGGCAGGTTTTCGATATCTTGTGCCAGTATAGAATCGTCCTGCTTTTCGGTAATATCCTCTACTTGCTCTGTAGGGAGAGGGGTTTCTTCTTCGGTGTTTTCTTGGTGACTGAGGATGTCACTACGCATTTGGAAATAGCGCACTAGAGATTCATTGGTTTCGTGACCTTTGAATTGGTTTGCTGGAATAGGACTGCCTATTCTTATGTTAACCTCGCTATTACACTTGTTACAGAGTTCCCTCACCAGCATCGCTGTTCTTAGTCTAGGGTGAACTCGACCGAGTAGATGGAATAATGAGCTGTTTTTACCTTCGATGTGCATTGGCACGACTGTTGCAGAGTGCTTGCGAGCAAGGCGGGCGATATTAGTGTGCCAAGGTCCATCATGAATCGATTTCATTTCTGGACGGTAGTGAGCTACGATCCCAGCAGGGAAGGTGGCTAGGCAGGCGCCACTTTTTAGCCACTGACCAGCATCGCGAAGTCCTTTAAGGTTAGCTCGGGTTGCCTTTTCACCACCGAAGGGGTTCACAGAAATGAACTTATCTTGAACCTCTGGCATCATACCGAGTAGGAAATTAGCTAATATTTTAGAGTCTTCACGCTGAGACTGTAAGATGGAACCTAAGATTAACCCATCGATAGCGCCAAAGGGGTGGTTGGAGACTACAAAGACGGGTCCCGTTTTTGGGATAGCAGAAGCGGCTCCTGATGTGACCTTGTAATTAATGTTAAGAACATTTAGTGAGTGGTCGAAAAAGTTTTTTTCAGGGTTAGCCTTACATCTGCTGCTTATTTCTGAATAAATATTATTTAACTGTTTGATCGACAAACATGACTCGATAGGAGACTGAACGGTATTGGCAAAGATCTTCCTCTTTAGTGAAGCTTCAGGAAAGAGTTTTGAGAGATTGATTAGTGCAGAGTCGGCCATAAAGTTTGATTCAAGTGATTATAAAGGCTCAATAAATATGTGCAAACAAGTAGAAAGAAAATGTTACAAAATAGCTCTATAGATACTGAGACGGAAAGGTCTGCTATGAAAAAGGGGAGCTTTGTAGAGTCTCTACTAATGGCACTGGGTTCGGCTATTTTCTTTATTGCTTGGGGTTTATGGGTGAATTGGGAGCACGGCTTCCAGAGTCGTGTTCAGGTTGCCCTTACACAGGCTGGTGTTAGCTTTATAGCTACGCTTGGTTTGTCTGAACTGCTTCGGCGTATAGCTTGTAATGTTTCTAAGGGCAAGTTCTCTTGGTTCAAAATTGGGGCCATAGGCTGGATTATCTTTAATACGTTTGTCTTTTTAACTCACTATTTTGCAGGTACGCCTGAGATGTTAAAAACAATGCTGCCAGGGATGTTGACGGGTAGTTTATTCTCTTTTGCCTACGGTTTCAAGGTATCTCGATAAATTTGGCCAGAGTAATTAGTTATGACGCTTGAGAAGTCTTTATTCTTTTTATTAACTCTTTTGTTTTAAGTGGTTTATGTCCTTTTTTAACGTTTTTTGCAGACATTGAATAAGCGCGCCACCATTGTGAGATTAGAGCCTTCCAGGCGTAAATAACCGAGTGTCGTGGGTCATACATATGGGTTGGTTCTGAGGTTACACCATTGAGCTCTACGACGTAAAAGTCTTCTCCATTTTGTAGCGCCTCGAGTGAAGGGCAGCGAATGTCATATCGGCCAAGGTGAAAGCCCTCGAAGTGCTGACTCATCTCATCTACAGCGTCTTCCATTTTCTGAGTCCAGCTATCACAAGCGTCGAGGAAGAGAGAGCCTCGTGAATGAGTGCCTATGAGGTTGAGCGAAACTTTTTCACCATTAGGTATGATTTCGTCTAAGCGATCTTTTTGAAGCTCGAAAAATACCTCAGCCTGACAGACTGCTCGTTTATCTTTTAAAATAAGGTGCTCTAGTGTGTGTGCACCGTTACCGGTGACTTGTGTAGTAGATTTATGAGTGATGCCCGTGATGTGGCCTTTTTCTTCATCAGGGTCGCGCTCATAAAAGACACCGTATTCTACTCCCGGAATGAACTTCTGGACAACGGTGGTTTCAGTTGCGTTTTCTAAATAATGGACACAGCATTTCTCCGTTTTTGCAATGGTAACTCCTGAACCTCGTTCACCAAAGTCTGGCTTAAGAACAATAGGGAAACTAAAATCATCTTGAGATAAAATATGACCTAGCTGAACAAGCTTTTCTTTTAGTGGGAGGCTTGCCTCAATAAGCTGAAATGGTGCGACTCTGCCTGAAGCAGAAAGGCAGGTAAGGATGTCACTCTTAGAGTCTAAGACGAAGCCACCTGACGGCATGCCTGGATTTACAGCTGTGACAACAGCTAGAGAACGGTATCTTATAGCCTGCACGAGTATGGCAGGAAGCACCGGTAGGTAGAGTGGTAATGTAGGCCAGTGCTCCCAGCGAGTCAGCCGCCTTAGTTTACCGTAAAAAAGCCGCTTTGATTTCCACTTAGGGTTCACGCTACGCTGAGATTGTTTCGCGATGCTTTAGTGTCGATGGGGCAACACCAAACTCGGATGATGTCGTAATGTCCTGACTATGACAAATAGCTGCAATGATAGCAAAGTGGTGCACCGTGTGACTGATCACAAACTGTAGCTCTCTGCCGAAGCTTGATATCTGGGGAATAGGCTCACAGTCGCTAGAGCATGATGCGATAGATTTAATAGCCGTATCTGCTGGATATAGTCTTCCTAGTGATATGAGAGTTTCTTTAAGTTTTACACAGCGTTCTGATGCTGTGGTAGGATTGGTTTCTATATCCTGCTCTCTGCGCCTTGCATCGTAATTAACGACCCCTTCATTTAGCCCGATACAGATGGCTTCTATATGGTCTAGTGTGTGCCTCATGTGCTGGCCTAGGGTCGACCCTCTGAACCCAGCATTAGGATGTGTCCATGACTTTGAGTTAACGTTATGGGCTAATTCGGTGGCTTGATCGATAAATGCAAGAAGTGCATTTAGATCATGGTTTTCAGGTATTACAGACACAAACTTAGGAGTAGTTAAACAAATTCTTATTCCTTTAAACGGGAAATCTATAGAATTACAAGAGGTTTATCAAAAATTTATTGATTAAACGGGTTTGAAATTATCAATTATACTTAATGTTCTACCTTTACGCAATGAGTTCTGGCGCTAGTGTTTTGGCAGACTTACGTCGAATTTATAATGTTTTCTCCCGAATCTGCTAATTACGAACAACAAAAGCGCAATGCATCTGGGCAGGCGGGTCGTCTTGATACGGTTCAAAAGGTGGAATTAGCTGAGGGGGTAGAGATTCACTTGAGGATGGCGGGGCCTTATATAAGAGTATTAGCGTATGCCTTAGACCTTGCGATTCGTATAGGTATAGGTATTGTAATGGGCTTGATTGCTGGCTTGATAGCTTATGTTTTAGGTGGCCGTGTGGCGACTGGTTTTTATGGTTTAGTCGGCTTTTTCTTAATGTTTTTTTATTACATCGTTTTTGAAGCTGGGAAATGGGGAGCCTCACCAGGTAAAAAAATCATGGGGCTTAGAGTGGTGGATACATCTGGTGCACCACTAACTCTGGGGCAGGCATTTATCCGTAATATGCTAAGATTTGCTGATATGATGCCTATTTTCGGCTATGGTTTTGGCCTTACTTGTACTCTTTTAACTAAAAGATTTCAGCGGATGGGCGACTTATTAGCTAACTCCGTCGTCGTATATGAGCGTTTGCCTGCGATGAATGCTCAGCGGTTACCGCCTGTCATGAAGGAGGTCACTCCAGGTTTACCTCTTACAAAAGAAGAGCGGGCTGCTGTTATAGGTTTTAGAGAAAGAGCTGCAATGTGGTCCGAACCACGCCGTGTAGAGTTAGCAAATCACGCGTCTGCCTTATCGGGTAAAGACGGTAAGGAGGGGATGACTCGTTTATTAGCAATGGCTCATTGGTTAGATGAGGAAGCAAAGTAGAAAGATCCAGAGGTAAACGCGATGCAGAGTAAGGAATTTGAAAGAAAAAATGCTGAGAGGTGGCTCCAGTATGAACAGCTTCTTGAAAAAATAGAATCTTCTAAGAAGCGGGATTCAGCAGCCCTCGAGTATGATATTGCGCAGCTTCCAGAGTTGTTTCGTGAAGTCTGCACAGACCTTACGATAGCTCGCCACAGGATGTATGGTGCCGCGATGAATGAAAGGCTTAATAACTTAGTCATCCGTGGACATAAAATTATTCACCGAAGAGTAGGTAATAGCTGGGGCACTTTATTTCAATTTATCTTAGTCGATTTCCCTGTGGCTGTGCGTGCTGAATGGCGCTTACTTATAGTGGCTACGCTTAGTTTTATTTTACCGATCATAGGCGTTATTATGGCAGGGCTATATTGGTCAGACTTTACGTGGATAGATGCTATCTTAGGTCAGGAGATGATGGGGCAGCTCGATATAATGTATGGTAGCTCTGACCGGCAGTTAGAAAACTTAAGAGCTGAGTATGGATCTAACTTTATGATGTTCTGTCATTATATATCTAATAATATTGGGATTGATTTTAGACTTTATGCTGGAGGGATACTCGCCTGTTTAGGGAGTTTATTTTTCCTTATTTACAATGGAGTGTTTTTTGGAGCAGTGGTGGTTTATATCCATATGGCATGTAGTAAGGAGGCGTTTTATACGTTCGTAGCTGGGCACTCTTCATATGAGCTGATCGCTATGGTGATCGCTGGTATGGCTGGTTTAAGACTAGGTATGGGGTTCTTACACCGAGGGCGCAAAACAATGGCACGCTCTCTTATGGATGCGGGTAAGAAGTCATTGCCTCTAATAGTGGGTGCTGCTTTGATGACTTTCTTAGCTGCCTGTATCGAAGGCTTCTGGTCTGCTCGTGTGATTGAGCCAAATATCAAGTATGGTGTCGGCATTGTAATGTGGATCGTTTGTATTTCTTATCTATCTTTTGCGGGAAAAGGAACCGCTAGTAGAATTGCAAAAAACAACGCTTTAACGAATGAAGGAGATCTGACTTGAAGCTAGAAGATGTGACAGCAGAGATCCGGCCTCGTGTGCCATGGGAGTCGATAGATCTGGGTTGTGCATTAGCTCGCGCCTATATCACGATCCACTGGAAGGCATGGGCGTTTACCGTAATCCCTTTGTGGATAGCCCTGGCTATTCTGCTGAGGAATCATCCTTTTTGGTTTATTATCTGCACGTGGTGGTTAAAGCCTATCTATGACCGTGTTTCACTAATGATAACGAGCCGTGCTCTATTCGGAGCTGCGCCAACCGCTATGGAGGTTGTAAAAGCGTTTCCTAAAATGCTTGTGGGTGGTTTATTCCATGCTTTGGTTATCCGTAGGTTTTCTCCTTCACGTAGTTTAACTATGCCGGTTTCTGAGCTTGAAGGGCTGAAAGGGAAAAAGTATAGCCAAAGAGTTGATTTGTTAGGTCGTAATGGTGGTGAAGGTGCTTCATTGGCCACCGTTGTTGGATTTGTTCTTCAGTTAACGGCTATGACGGGTGTTATTTTATTCGTGATGGCCATGATGCCTAGTGAGGTAAGTAATCAATGGTCAGCCAGTTTTGAAGAGTTTCTTAGCACGGATGATACTTCGAATATATCGTTAGGGTTTTTGTGGAGCTTGGCGATAGCGTGGTTGGTTTCTATCTTTTTAATGGAGCCGTTTTACGCGAGTGCGGGTTTTGCTCTTTATATTAATAGCAGGACTCTTACGGAAGGTTGGGATATTGAGTTAGCGTTTAAACGCATGTCTACTCGTATTCAGAGTTTAAAGAAAACCGGGTTGTTGTTGCTTTTATCAGTTAGCTCCATGGTCGCTTTCTCACCTCAGACATTAGAGGCCCAGACTGAGGCTGAACAGGTGCAAGAAATCATGGCTAGTGAGGACTTTAGAGTTCATAGCAAGATTGTAGAAGTTCCAGTAGAAAAAGAATCTAATAGCAACTTACCAGCTATCAATGGAGTCCTTTTGGGTATTTTTGGTAATGTTCTATTTGTAATTGTTCTAATCTTAGTGGTATTAGGTTTAGCTTATTTAATATATATTAATAGGCACCTCTTTGGCTTTTTACCTGGAACTAAGGTTAGTGCTGAAATGAAGTTTAAGACACAGGAAATCATGGGGATGGATATTTCTCCAGAGTCCCTTCCTGATGATGTGATCCATGCGGCTACAGAAGCTTTTCAACAGGGGAATAGTAAATTAGCTCTTAGTTTGTTGTATCGGAGTTCACTAGTTTGGCTCGTTGAAAAAGTGGATCTACCTATTGAAGAGGGCGATACAGAGGGAGATTGTTTGCATAGAGTGGGCCAAATACCCAATGCGCCATACCAGTCATATTTTAATGGGTTAACCCAATCCTGGATCGGTGTCGCATATGGTGAGCAGCGTATTCAAGATGGAGAGTTTAACTCTTTGATCGAGCAGTGGCCGTTTTCTGGTTCGGCTCAACCTGAAAGGAGAGGGGTATGAGTTATCAATTAAATAGACTGGTTATTCTCATCGCTCTTGCTTGTTTAAGTATCTGCTCATGCACTAAAAAAGAGGCGAAAAAAAGAACCGTAGGCTATAAAGGTGTAGCAAGGGCTAATGCTTTTCTAGCAGCGCAGCGGTTACTGGAAAATAATGAATATGATGTCGAGATGCGCTCTGGTTTAGGTCGGTTAGATGACTCTCTTTCGACTTTGTTTTTACCGTCATCTACTCTGAATACTGAAGGGCGAGGGAAATATTTACTCAACTGGGTTACCGTAGGTGGTCACGCCGTCGTGATGATGGGAAATGGTGAAAAGCGTGGTAATGATTTTACTCAGAACGATCAAGCTACATTACACCTCGGTGGAGAAGACACTGACCTAGTTGAAGAGTCTCCAGGGGTAGAATATCTTTTGAAAGAAGCTTATCTTGATACTGTCTACGATGAAAATGAAGAGCGCGAAGAGCTGGACCTGGATGAGTGGGAGGCTTTAGCTGAATCAGACCGAGTGCTCATGAATTCAGAAGTTTGTGATTTTTTTGTCGGAGAGAATAATCTAACGGTGCACCAGTGGTCTGATAAAGGGATCGTAAACCTGCAAGATAATGAAGACGATAGAGCTGAATACCGATACTACAGTGTAGATTACGGTGATGGGCGTTTAACATTTTTAACGGACGCATCACCGATCAGAAATAGATATATAGCGTACGCCGATCATGCTCAGTTACTCATGGGTTTATTAGGAATGTCAAAGGCTGAAGGCGCTGTAGCATTTTCGAATGGCGCTGGAGACACTCTATTTTCATTAATCTGGAAATACTTTAAAATCGCAATTTTTAGTTTCCTTCTCCTTATCATATTATGGCTTTGGAAAAGCCTTCCTCGTTTCGGGCCTGTGCAGGATATACCGGATATACAAATGAGGGAGTTCTCCTCACAGGTTCGTGGTGTAGGTAGATTTCTCTGGAGGAATAAAAGAAACGAAGCCATGCTAACATCTCTCAGAAATACGATTACGAAAAATCAGACTCTGCACCAGGGACAAGGAGGTCTGGATCAAGCTAGCTTGTTTGATCAGCTAGTACAGCATTCTGAGTTATCTCTAGAAGCAGTCACAGAGGCGATGACTCGCATTAATATATCTGAACCTAACGTTATGGTTAGGGTCGTGAAAAACCTTCAGCTTATTTTAAAAACATCAAATACTTATTAATATGAATGAATATCAAAATTCAAATATAGAAACAGAACCAAACGAGGGCTTATATACATCTGGGGAACAAACAGGTGTGGCTCAACCTACTAGTATTTGCTCCTCGATGGTAGAGCAGCTTAGGAAAGTCTTTTTTGGTCAAGAATATGTCGTTACGCAGGTGCTCGCAGCACTTATGGCAGGTGGGCATGTATTACTAGAGGGTAAGCCTGGCTTGGGAAAAACTCACCTCGTGCTAGCGCTGGCTAAGACGTTTGGTGGCGGCTTTGGTCGTATTCAGTTTACGCCGGATTTAATGCCATCAGATGTAACAGGCTTCACTTTGTTTGATATGAAAAGTCAAACTTTTCAGATGCGTAAGGGGCCTGTATTTACCAATATGCTACTGGCTGATGAGATCAACCGAGCACCAGCAAAAACGCAGGCAGCCTTATTAGAGGTAATGCAGGAGCAGCAGGTGACTATTGATGGTGAAAGCCTGAAGCTAGAACCTCCGTTTATGACTCTCGCTACTCAGAACCCCATTGAACAAGAGGGAACATATCCACTTCCTGAAGCACAGCTCGATCGATTTCTTATGAAAATAATAATCGATTACCCGGATCAAAGCTCTGAAGAAGAGATTGTTAATCAGGTGACCGCTCAAGCAGCGGGTAAAGGCCTTAACTCTAACATTGTGGAGCAAGTAGCAACTCAAGAGCAAATTATAGAAGCTCAACGTCAGTGTGCGGAGGTCAAAGCTGTGCCAGAAGTCGTAAAATACGCAGTTAATATCTGCCGAGCGACACGTGAAGCGCAGGGGATTAGTTTAGGCGCGGGCACACGAGGCGCTATTAGCCTGATTCAGATAGCTAAATCATTGGCGTTCATGAAGGGAGGTCAATTTATTACTCCAGATGATGTAAAAGAAGCTGCATTACCAGTATTACGCCATCGTGTTCAGTTATCACCTGAATTAGCGATTAGTGGTCAGAATATCGATGACGCGTTGACTGCTATTGTTAACTCTGTAGAGGCACCTCGAGTTTAACGTATTAATGCAACCCACACGTAGCTTAATTCTACTAACAGGAGCTTGGGCAATCCTTGGCTTTGTGGTAGGTATATACCCAGCTCTTATCCTATATTGGATTTGGGTAGGGGCTATTGTTGGAGGTGTTGCTTTGTTAGATTTTTCGCTGCTGATCTTTTCTAAAACACCATTAGTTAGCAGAGAGCTTTCAGGGAAGTTTGCTCTTAGTGTTGAGCAGGGTGTTAAGTTGAAAATTCAAAACACGACGTGGCGAAAAGTAAATGTCGTCTGTTACGATGGTATCCCGTCATCTGCAGTGAGTGACGAAATGCCATGGAAAGGTTGGCTACCACATAAGGGATACAAGGAGGTGACTTATCCAGCTACATTGTCAGAGCGTGGAATGGTCGAGTTTTCACCTACACACTTACTTGTATACTCACTACTCACGTTATGGAGAAGGAACTGCAGATCTGGCGAGGCGCAGTATACACGCGTTTATCCTAATTACGAACCGATGCTTCGCTATGCTTTATTAGCAATGGATAATAAGGCTGAGTATATGGGCATTGTGAAAAAAAACCGTGCGGGACTAAGCCGAGAGTTTCACCAACTTCGAGATTACCACCTCGGTGATATGCTTTCGAGCATTGACTGGAAAGCGACGTCTAAGCATTTGAGTTTAATTAGTCGCTCTTACCAAGAGCAGCGTGATCAGACTGTTATTTTAGCTGTCGACTGCGGCAGAAGAATGCGTGCGCTAGATGATGGAGTTCCACAGTTTGATTACTGTTTAAATGCGATGTTGCTATTGGCATATACCGCCTTGAAGCAGGGGGATCATGTGGGGATCATCGGCTTAGGCTCGGATAGCACCGGTGTAGGAAGCACCCGCTGGCTAGCTCCTGTAAGAGGTATACAGTCGATGAAGACTATTCTGAATCACTTATACGACTATCAGACAACAGCGTCGCCGAGTGATTATACAGAAGCAGCTAAGTTACTGATGACGTATCAGCAAAGACGAGCACTGGTAGTAATGATGACTAATGTCAGGGGTGAAGATTTCCATCAGATCGTCGAGCCTATGAGGATGATTCGTAGGAGGCATGTCACCATATTAGCAAATTTACGTGAAGCCTCTGTTCATGAACGTATGGACAAAGTGTCAGTTACACTGGATGACGCTCTAGAGGTGGGGGCTGCATCTATTTACTTAGAGCAGCGAGCTAAAGTTTTAGCAGAACTACGTTCTCATGGTGTTTTCACATTGGATAAGCTAGCTAGAGACTTACCTGTATCTATGGCTAATGCCTACCTTGCAGCACGAGAAATGGTTTAGTTTTGAATGAATAGTATACTCAGGAATTGATCATGAATAAATTTTATAACGCATTTGATACGGAGCGTATTTCGGGAAGAAAGGAAGTTGATGATTATCGCACACCTTTTCAGATTGATCGTGACCGTGTTCTGCACACGCCATCTTTTAGAAGGATGCAGAGTAAAACTCAGGTATTCTGGAGTGGTGAATATGATTTTTATCGGACTCGTCTAACACACTCGCTGGAGGTTGCTCAGATAGGCCGGTCTATATGTCACTGGCTGCGTAAGAACTCAGACTACTTTACTGATAGTTATTACATAGACCCAGAGTTGGTGGAGGTGATTTGCCTTTCGCATGATTTAGGCCATCCTCCTTATGGACATGCGGGCGAGAAAAGCTTAAATTTCTTAATGAAAGAGTATGGAGGATTCGAGGGCAATGCTCAGACACTCAGATTATTAACTGAGCGTATATTCTCCAGTAGACAAACTGGGATGGATCCTACTCGCGCTTTTTTAGATGGTGTACTTAAGTATAAAACTCTCTGGAGTGAGCTTAAAAGTGAAGACTCTGTTCCCGATAACCATTTTGTTTATGATGCGCAGTTTAAGTATTTAGACTGGGCTATGGGTGGAGTGGATTTCCCTATCGAAATGACACCTGGCGAAATGCGTGACTCGTTCAAATCTATTGAATGCCAGATTATGGACTGGGCTGATGATACGGCGTATTCGTTAAATGATTTAGCCGATAGTTACCGTGCAGGGTTTCTAAATATTTTAAATATCGAGCAGTGGGCGGAGAAGTCAGGAGAGCCTATTTCAGAGGGAACACCTCTTGGCGACCTTATTAAGGCGATCAGGGGTAAGCGTGTTGAACCTTTTATTGGGAAAAGAATAGGGCAGTATATTCAGTCCGTAAGCATCTCAGAAGATGTTAATATCATGAGTGCGAACTCGAACCGATATCGCTATAAATTATCGGTTGATGAGCGGATACGCCAGGAATCACGGGTATACAAAAATCTAGCATACCAAATCGTTTTCTTATCGCCTGAGTTGAAGCAGCTAGAGCATAAAGGTGACTATATGTTATCTAAGCTATGGGATGTTTTGAAAAATGAATATATTATCCAGAATCAATCTTCTCGAGGAGGCTTTAGATTACTCCCAGAAGACCAGATGGAGGAAATAAAAAACGTGAATGATCCACAACAGCGAGCACGACTGATCTGTGATTTTCTCGCAAGTATGACAGATGGTTCAGCATCTAGACTATATAAACGTTTATTTATACCGGATTTTGGCTCTATTGGAGACCTTGTATAAAATGTAAACTTGATTTTTATTTTAGTTACACGACATTTAATCAATCAATTATCTTAAGACTTATATGTTTAGTAAATATATCACAGCTCTCACTGCGTCAGTTACCTTGATGCTTTCTCATTCAGGATTTTCTCAAGACCATTATTTTGGTAAATTCGAAGGATACACAGGTTTAATAGGGACTCTTTATGATCTAAAGCTAGATGGGAAAGGGCGTAATACAAAGGTTTCTCATGATGGAAAAGGCGTTAATAAAGAAGCTTTCTATAAAGAGCTCGATAAGTTAATCCGTGGGGATTTTGCTACTAAAAGGCTTGAGAAGTTTCGGACAGGAGACGAACAGCAAGACTTAATGTATCTTGTTGTTGATTATCAAAAGGCTGACTTTTTGCCAGGTGGTTTTGGTTCCCCATATATTGACCCAAAGGGCTTACTTATTTGCTTTGAAGGGACTATCGAATCTGCGCCAGAAGCAGAGGTTCGCTTTGCTGGTTATTTTGATGATGTAATGATGGTTATGGTTAACGATAAACTAGTCTTTTATAGTGTGTGGAATAACTATGGTAGAAGAAAAGCATTTGGTGAGAGCAATAGACGTAAGCAGTCAGATACAGGCACAAATGGTGATAACTATGGTGAATATATAAAACTTAAAAAAGGTGATAAGTTAAAATTAGTATTTGCTGAAGTTCCAGGTGGCAATGTAGGTGGAGCTCTTAAAGTTCAACTTAAAGGTAAGGAATATAAAATGGATCATTTTGAGGATCCTATTTTACACCCCTTCGTTACTAAGGAACTCGATGCTGATAATATAGCTTTGCTAAAAGAATCTAAGTACCAATTAGACCTTAAAGAAGTTCCGGTTTTTAAATTCCATCAGGAGGAATAAAATAATCAGATTAACACTTTGGTGTATGTTCGTTTAAACACTATCTATATGTCCGCATTATGAATGATATAATTACACCTACTATGGCGCTGTCATTGACAGTGAAAGATGCGGCTGAAGCCTTAGCCTTTTATACGAAGGCGTTCGGAGCAGAAGAATTATTCCGTTTAGCTGACCCTTCAGGTGCTATTGCACATGCTGAATTTCGTATTGGAAATAGCCATATTTACATATCGGGGGAGTCTGCTGAGTGGAGTGCTGCAGCTAATCCAGAAGGCAGCATGGCATCGTGTTTGTTTTCACTGACCGTAGATAACTGTGATAATGCTTTTGAAAAGGCCGTTCAAGCTGGAGCAAAAAAAATAACTGAGCCAGTTGATCAATTTTGGGGAATGCGAACAGGTGTTGTGCTGGATCCTTATGGTTACCGGTGGAACTTAAGGCATGTAGTCGAAGAGGTCTCTAATGAAGAGATGGCAAAAAGAGCACAGGCTCTATTTGGAGCTTAGAGCTTTTAATAAGTTATTTAGGTAACTTTGATACAAAATTTGATCGATCCAGGAGTAAAGGTCCGACTATTGACTTTGATATTTTGAAGTAGTGTCCTTCTAGCTTTTTAGCTTCTGCTAACTTTGTTTTATTCGCATCGCTTTCAGCGACATTAAGTGTCGTCTGAATGGAGATAAAGCAGGTGTTGCTAGCCTCCTTTTCTGGTGTGATACTTAGCTTATAGTTAAAACCTTCAGTTGTTTTGATAAGAGCTTCTCGAGTGAGCTTGGTATCTGGATTTCTATTTTCGTTAAAGCGTTCTTCATTCAAAACATCAATAAAGGAACTTGTGTTGAACAATTTAGTGATTCCGTTAGTAGATGTGAGCTTCATGACTTCATCTGAGGCAAGGTCAGATACTTCTAGACCAGTGTTCTGTGGAGAGCGTTGGATTTTATAAGACCTGAACTCTGTGTCATTCGGGGCAGATAGTTCGACACTTTCTAACTGAGTAATTATAAGGAAGTCTTTCTTTAACCAGTTTTCTGGTGAAGCACCGATTCCTGGGAATATTTCTCCCAATGTATAGACACCACTATCATCATTGGCGAGACGCACATAGCGCCCACTAGCGCCCTCACTAAAGGCTGTTTGCTGGCCTCCACTTAGCTTACCTAAATAGAGTTCGGCAGCTTCTGATCCATCCGGTAGATACATCGTAATGTGAAGGGCTCGTTGACTTGCTTTTTCTGATTTTTCTAATAATGAAAAACGGTGGTAGTGTTCTTCTATACATGGAAAAGCCTGAGAAACTTTGATTTCACCTAATGAGCCTAACAGCTTTCTTAGTAGCTCTTGATCGGCAGGGTATTGGTTACGCTCAGATACACCCCATAGGCTGTCAGCTGATTTTGGATCAAGTTTGACGAGTTCAGTTTTAAAGTCACCTAAAGTCAGAGTTACTCTAGAGATATCTCTGGTGGGGAGGTTAGGGATTAGTTTCTGACCAGCTTCGAGCTTTGTCTTAGCAATGGAATTATTATTCTGATTAAACTTAATGAAGTAACAGAGAATGCCCAGAGCAATTGCTGTCACCCAGAGTATAATAGCGGTGCGTATCTTCATGAGTAGAGATTTATATAATAGGTGAGGGGTTACTTAGCACGTGTCTGACTCCTTCTACGGATCCAGACGAAGAGCCCGATAAAAGCCATGAATGTAGGTGTAGGGACAACAGTGAGCCAAGTGATTTTAGCGTAGAGCTTATCCTTTCTGCTTCTTAAACCTTTTTGTTTTTCTCTTAGTTCACGGCTTAGTCGGTCTTGCTTTTCTTGTAACTGAAGGATTTTAGCTTCCTGATCTGGGCTTAATACTAAGGCTTCACCGCTCGTTTTTTGTTGGTGAAGTTCTTGTAGTTGGGAAATGATGCTTTCCATTTCTACACGCGCTTTATCGACGTCTACTTGGAGCTCTTGTTCGAACTCAGTCTCCATTTGTTTGATCAGAGTAAATGGACGTGTCGAAGAGGCTCTACCACGTGACCCGATGAGGTGCTTTGACCCCATACATTGGTCGATCATGTTTTGTAATAACGCTGGGTTATTATTCACAGCTACAAAGCCTTTTTTGTTTGATCTGAAACAGGCCTTATCGAATAGGAAGTCAGCATCTGCGATAAGATAGACCGTGCTTTTAGTTAATGATTTCTTTAAACTTTCATCGGTTTCTTTTTTCTCAGCGTTTTCGCTTTGGGTAAGACTTGGGTCACCATCTGGGAAAGCCGAAGGGAACTCACCACTTAAACGCAAGACTAGGCTGTATGGTTCTACTTCTGAGGCTTTCTGAGCAAAGAGAGCTTCAGACACACCCTTAGCGGCTTCGCTGCCTCCTATAGTGATAATATCATTAGATGTTTCCACGAGGCTTTCTACTTTTATACCGTCTATTTTTTGGTTAGTGCTAAATCCACCTGTGAGCGGGAAGTAAAGGCTTTCAAACCCTCGGGTGATGACCTCATCATTCGATGTTAGAGCTTCTGAACTTAATGTGAGGTGAGCAAAGAGTCTTTTACCTCCAGCTGATGTATTACCTAAATCAGTAGCATATTTACCATCAGCAATGACGGCTGTGCTATCGATACCGACACCCCACGCAGGAAGTAATGAGGTGAGGTGAGAACTTGGTTTAGTTCCTTCTATCGTGCCCATCATCGCATTACCTTGTGGCGCGGTTAGGGCGTAGGGGTCAAGACAGGCGATGACAATACCACCTTTAAGTAAGTATTGATCTATAACATACTGAGTTTGAACTGAGATACCTGCAGGGTGAATGATGAGTAACACTGGAATCAGGGCAGGATCAAGTGTAGCTGGAGTCATGCCTAAGTTAGCCAATCTGTATCTTTGCTCGAGTAGCTGGTAAATAATCCAAGGTTCCTGTGGCTGCTGACCTATTTGCATCTCTAGGTGAGTGTTTCCTACAAGAGGAAGCGTTGTCATTAGCCCTAGAATCGGTTTTTCAAAAGTGCTGACGTTTGCGATAGAGCTAGAGAGGTAATACTCTAGCATTCTTTCATCATTTGGGTCTAGCAGTGGAATCGTAGTTTTCTGGTCCAGGCAGCTTATAGAAAGGCCGAAGTAGAGGTTCTCTTCATTGATTTTCTGACCAAAAATCCCGTCAAGGTTTGCTGAATCCTCAGCATCTGTATCTGGTTGTGGATCAAGATTTATTATTTTGATTTTTCGTTCTGAAAGTTGGCTATAGCGGCTCAGTAAACTGTCTACCTTACGCATATAGTTTTTCAGCCTACGTGGCATAAGCTCACTTTTTCTAGTCGCGTAATAACGAATGATGATGGGCGTATCTAGCTCATCTAAGATAGCTAAGGTTCCATCTGTGAGGGTGTGGCGCTTATCTTCTGTGAAGTCGAGGCTTCTATTTCCTATAGAGGTAGACTGAACTAACCAGTTAGAGAAAATGAGGATCAATACCACTGCTACGATAGCTACAGTAGCTATAAAAGTAGGGCTTGTGTTTTTAGATGATTTCATACTGATAATTAGGCACGTTTAGCATTAAGGATAGTACTGGTGCAGAACAGGCAGGCGAAGATGATAGTTATGAAATAAACAAGGTCCTGAATCCTTACCGCACCACGTAGTAGCGGCTGGTAATGGTCTAGCACAGAAATTGCCACGATGGCGCTGGTGGTTGTTTCTGAAAATGTTTGTGAGAAAACTCTCGCGACATGCTCGAATCCGATGACGACCATTAAAACACAGATACTACATGAGACGATCAGACAGGAAACCTGGTCACGTGTGAATGCAGATATCAGACAGGTGATCGCTAAAAATGTGCAGCAGAGTAAATAGCTACCGATGTAGCTGGATATGATGGTTAGGTTATCTGGGCTACCTAGAGCGTTAACAGCCATCACCATCGGACAAGTGAGAAGGAGGGCGATTAACCAAACTAAAGCGGCTGCCGAAAACTTGCCTAGAATAGCTGACCAGGTCGTGGTCGGGAACGTGCCGAGTAACTCGATAGTGCCGCTTCGCTGCTCATCTGACCATAGGCGCATGCCCAATGCAGGAGCTAAAAGCATGTAGATCCATGGATGCCAGAAGAAGAACGACCACTCTAAGTTCGCGTCACCTGTGCTGATGAAATTCCCTAAAGTGAAGGTGAGAAATAGCGACATAAAGAGAAAGATACAGATTACGGCATAGGCAGTAGGCTGTGTGAAGTAGCTCTTAATTTCGCGTTTGAAAATTGTAATAACAGATGCCATATTA
This sequence comes from uncultured Verrucomicrobiales bacterium, assembly GCA_964397975.1. Taxonomy (GTDB): domain Bacteria; phylum Verrucomicrobiota; class Verrucomicrobiia; order Verrucomicrobiales; family Akkermansiaceae; genus Oceaniferula. The sequence goes on from CAYNLE010000026.1 coordinate 17,470, forward strand.
AGCTGTTTCCTTGGTAGTTAAATCGTGGAAAAGATCGTAGAGAGAGTTCGTGCTAGACTGTTTTTTAAGTTCATCTGGTGTGCCGTCTGCCACAATTATACCTTGGTCAATAATTAAGGCTCGTGAGCAAGACGCCTCTACTTCCTCAAGAATATGAGTGGAGAAAAGGATCGCTTTCGTTTCACCAAGGCGCTTGATGAGCTGCCTGACCTCGTGTTTTTGGTTTGGGTCTAGGCCGTCAGTTGGCTCATCTAGGATGAGTACGTCTGGATCATGTAGGAGGGCTTGAGCTAGACATGTTCTGTGACGGTAACCTTTTGATAAAGTATTGATCGACTGATGGGAGACGTTTTCTAAAAAACAAGTTTCTATAGAAGTGTCGATGGCACTTCTACGCTGCTTACCTCTAAGGCCTCTCATCTCTGCACAGAACTTTAAGAAGTCACGAACGGTCATATCATCATAGAGAGGTGCTGATTCAGGGAGGTAGCCAATGTGGCTTTTCGCCTTTTTAGGATCAGTTTTAATAGAGATACCACATATCTCGGCATCACCTTTGGTGGCGGTAGTAAACCCTGTCACCATACGCATAGTGGTTGATTTACCGGCACCATTTGGCCCTAGAAAACCAAGGACTTCACCTTTTTTTACAGTGAATGAAAGCTTATCGACAACAGTTTTACTGCCGAATTTTTTCGTTATATTACGGACTTCGATCATGGAGATATGGTGTTAACTAACATTTATCAATGAGAGGTAGACAATTTTTATATTATCAAGCGGAAATCAAGTGATTAATAATCTGATTTCCATTAAATCCCCTAAGTAAGCTGTGCCTGTGTAGTCTGGAATAGTAGTAAGTAAATCCTGCTCATCATAATTTGAAGTTGTACTAGCTGATTCTTACTGAGCTTTTTTGAGCTCTTTTTCAACAGGAAGAGGCATCGGGATGACTTTCTGCTCGGGGATGATCTCGAAGCGGAAGACATTCTCTTTGAATAAATACTTTTTAGCGAGTGCGTTAATCTCGTCTAATTTGATGGATTTATAGTCAGCGTCGCGACCTCGTGCCCAGTCTAGTTGAATTGGTTTTTCCTGTGATTTAGATAGCACAGTATTGAGCCAGTAGCTGTTCTGGCGGAGGCTTTGTTTGAGGGAGCTTAGTTTAGGTGCGAGAGCTCGGTCGAGTTCATCCTGTGTAGCTCCTTCGTTAGCTAGTTTATCAGCTATTTCGATGATAAGTTTTCCTACAGGCTCAGACTGCTCAGGTTTTCCTGCGCTCACAGCGACGAGGAAACCTAAGTCAGTGAAGGTATCGTTCATTTGTGACCCAGCATATGGACTATATGCTTCACCTAGTTCCTCACGGATTTTTTCTCTCATTCTCTCATCAAGAATATCAGCAACAATACTCATACGGCGCACTTCGCTGATATTATCATCTCTCATGCCTGCCGTTTTCCATACCACAAATGCTGACCCATTGGGTATTTTACTATCGAATGTGTAGCGCTGAGTATTAGGAGGGGTAGGTAAGTCAGCAAGAAGGCGCTCTTCTGTATATAGTGGCTTAGTCGCTTCACGTTTTGGTAGTGCACCTAGATTTCTTTCTAAAATAGGAATAAGCTTTTCAGTATCTACATCACCTACAATGGATAGCTCTAGGTAATGGCTAGCTAGTGCAGGTGCTATCCATGCTTTGGTTTGGTCGATAGAAAGTGCTTTAGCCTGCGCTGGAGTAGGGAAGACAAAGCGGTTATCACCACCTCGTAGGAATGCCCTCAGTTTGGCTTGTGGGCCTGCTGCTGTGTGCTCCATCTGTGAAAATATAGCAGGAAGTTGCGCGTCGAATAAGCGCTCGCTCTCTACACGGAAACCTAAATCAACTATGTGAGCGCACATAAGCTGTATCTGCAGCTCTAGGTCCTCTGGAGTAGTGGCGCCTGATAGTAAAAAGGCATCATCTACAATACGAAATGATACGCTAACATTTTTTCCAGCTAGGATCGTCTCTAGCTCATCGTTACTATGCTTACCCAGTCCACCACCATTCACTATAGCTGAGCTAAATAGATCGAGCCCTTTAGATTTCTCATCTTTAGGCATGGTGAGCTTTCCTCCGCCGATGCGGGCTGTAAGAACGATCGAGTTTTTATCAAAATCTGTTTCTTTCACATTACAGTGACAGCCGTTATGGAAATCAAGCTGTGTGATATCGAGGTCGCTGATATGTTTCTTCGTTTTGACTTCACCTGGCTCGCCGAAGCTCTGGTATGCAAACTCGGTCGCTGTTTTCTCTACAGGTGCCGCTAGCTCAGTTTGTTGGCTCTTTTTGTAAGAGTCTGCCAGTGCCTGCTTTACGCTAGTTTCGGCTTTATTGGTCGTTAAGATGAAATAGGTGTCCTCCGTATCCCAGTTTTTCTTAAACGCCTCATGGCATACCTCAGGCGTAATGGACTCTAGGTTCTCTAGTAGTATTTTAAGATCATCTTCCTGAGTGGAAAATACATAATTGTCATGGATGTGCTCAGTTAGAGCCGATGCCAGTTCGTTAGACTTACGGCTAGATGCTGATTTTACTGCCTGTTCGTATTGATTGATTAACTTGGCTTTTACTTCGTTAAACTCAGATGCGGTGAAGCCATACTGAATAGCGCGGCGAAGCTCTTGCTCTAGAGTAGGTAGAGCCTTTTCCCAGTCATGCTCTTTTACATTAACTGTAAGACCGGACATTTCTATGAAGCTAAATAAGTTATAGTCAAAGGCGTAACCTGAAGAAATAGGTGCGTTCTCTTCTTTCGATAAGATAGAGAACCTTTTAGTGATGATGGAATTAGCTATCTTGAGAGGAAGGTCTTGGCCTCGATTCTTTTTATTATCAATCTCAGCAGTGAAAGGCTCCATTTTTAAGAGCGTAAGATCAGTAGTATCGACTTCTTTATCAGCCATTACTAGTGTCTGAAACCCTTTGCTCTCTGGTAGTTTTCCTAGTAATGGATCCACGCCCTGTTTCTCTGGATTTTTCATACTAGAAAATGTTTCGATGATACGCTTTTCAGCTTCAGCAGCATCAAAGTCACCGACATAGATAAATGTCATCCGCTCGGGGATATAGTATTCAGAATAGAAATCGGTGAAAGCAGAGCGGGGAGCTGAGGAGATTATTTCTTCTGTGCCAATGGGGAATCGCTCAGAGATTAATGACTCAGGTAACAGTTCTTTAAACTGCTTTTCCAGAAGGCGCCTCTGGACAGAATCACGAGAGGTTTTTTCCGAAAGGATAACACCACGCTCTTTCTCAATCTCCTCTGCACGAAGTAAGGCGCCATCACCAAAGTCGCGCATCACCGTAAAGCCTAATTCAAGAGTGTCTTTTTCGTTATTAGGAAGGTCTAGCATGTAGACTGTTTCATCAAAAGACGTGTAAGCATTCGCGTGAGCACCGAATGAAATACCAAGTCTCTGCATCTGTGGAATTAACTTTGTAGCATCTGGGAAGCTTTTTGAGCCATTGAAAACCATATGTTCCAGAAAGTGAGCCACGCCACGCTGGTCCTCACGCTCAGATAATGACCCAGCATCAATGTGTAACCGCATACTCACTCGTCCAGGAGGCTCTTGGTTTGGCATCAGAACATAGCGCATTCCATTAGGAAGCTCCCCGTATGTCACTTTACTATCAGTAGCTATATCGCTCTGTTCATGTGCCCATGTTTTTTCTTCAGCGGAAACGATGGGGGAAACCACCATCAAACAAGATAGTGAGGTGAAAAGACTACGAGTGAAATTCATACCGATTAATTTGCCTACAAAGCGAAATATGCCAAGCGCTTTGTCTAATATCACTACAAATAATACTTAAGGTTACCCTAAATTGGATGTCTTTAAACTAGAATTCATTTCTTCGTGCTTGATTGCTTATGGAAATAAGAGAGAGTTACTGGCACATAATTAATTCTATTTTTATACTATGACTAACATTGCTAATAATCTTGTCGAAACTATCGGAAACACACCTCTCATTAGGCTTAACCACGTTACTAAGGGGTTAGATGCTGAGATTCTCGTTAAGGCTGAATTTTTCAACCCACTATTCAGTGTTAAAGATAGAATCGGCCGCTCAATGATAGAGACGGCTGAGAAAGACGGCTTACTTAAGCCAGGGGGCACCATTATTGAGCCTACATCTGGCAACACAGGTATTGCTCTTGCGTTTATTGCTCGCGCTAAGGGGTATCGCTGCATTTTGACAATGCCTGAGACAATGTCAGCTGAGCGTCGTGTTCTCCTCCGTATGCTAGGAGCGGAAATCGTTTTGACTCCTGGACCTAAGGGAATGGGCGGTGCGATCGCTAAGGCTAAGCAGCTTGTCGAGGAACATGGAGAAGGAGCGTTTGGTCCTAGTCAGTTTGATAATCCAGCTAATCCAGAAGCACACCGTCAGACGACTGCGGAAGAAATCTGGAAAGATACGGATGGAAATATTGATGCTTTCGTAGCAGGTGTAGGGACTGGTGGCACGATCACGGGTGTTTCTGAGGTGATCAAGTCTCGTACAGACCTTGTCTCAGTAGCTGTTGAGCCTGCTGATAGCCCTGTGATTGGTGGTGGTAGTCCTGGTCCTCATAAGATTCAGGGAATAGGTGCTGGGTTTATCCCTGGTAACCTAAATACTGACATCATCGATGAAGTGATTACTGTGACAAATGAAGATGCATTTGCGACAGCGCAAGAGGTTGCTCAAAATGAAGGCCTTCCAGTAGGAATCTCAACTGGTGCCAATATCTGGGCTGCTATACAGCTTGCAAAGCGCCCTGAATTTAAAGGGAAAAGAATCGTAACTGTAGGGTGTAGTTCTACTGAGCGCTACCTTAGTACCCCACTTGCAGCGCAGGTGAAAGAAGAGGTGATGAATCTGGCTGTGTCAGAAGTATAAAACGTTTTCTTATTTAACTTTTAAACAATCCCTTCATTTATGGATAAGGAAGAAATCAAGAGTATCATTCTCGGAATGGGTGCTAAAGCACGAGCTTCTGCGCATGCTCTAGCAGTTCTAGATACTGATACAAAAAATAACATTCTTCGCGCTATGGCAGCGGGCTTACGCGAGAATGAGCCTGCCATTTTAGAGGCGAACGCTTTAGATATAGCAGCGGGAGAAAAGAACGATCTTACCGCCGCTATGTTAGATCGTCTTCGTCTCGACTCTACACGCCTAGAAGCTATCGCTAAAGGTGTGGAAGAAGTCGCTGAGCTTCCTGATCCAGTAGGAAAGGTGATGGAGGAATGGACACGTTCAAATGATATTCAATTTGAGCAGGTTCGTGTGCCTATCGGAGTGATCGGTATCATATATGAAAGTCGCCCAAACGTTACTAGTGATGCAGCCGTTCTTTGTTTAAAGTCAGGGAATGCTACGATTTTACGTGGCGGCTCTGAAGCTATTCATTCGAATAAAGCTATAGCATACGCTCTTCAGTCTGGTGGTGAGAAGGCAGGACTTCCTGAAAATGCTATCCAGCTCATTCCTTTTACAGATCGTGAGAGCGTAACGGTTATGTCAGGTATGGAGCAGTGGTTAGATGTGATCATCCCACGTGGTGGTAAAGGTCTTATCGAGGCCGTTGTTTCTCAGGCACGGATGCCCGTGATTAAGCATTACGATGGCATCTGTCACACCTATGTGGACAAAGCGGCTGATTTACAGATGGCTGTTGATATCACCGTTGATGCTAAGACTCATAAACCTGGTGTTTGTAATGCTTTAGAAACTTTGTTAGTGCATCGTGATGTAGCTGCTGAGTTTTTACCAGCACTTGCTAAGGTATTTACTGAGAAAAAGGTGGAGATGCGAGGTGATGCAGCCACTAAAGAAATTTTAGATTGCGTTATTCCTGCTACAGAGGAGGACTGGCAGACAGAATACTTAGACCTCATCATAGCGATCAAAGTTGTTGATGATATGTCATCGGCGATTGAGCATATTAACCACTATAGTTCACGCCATAGTGATTGTATTGTGACCGCAGATGAAACACGTGCTGAGTCGTTCCTAAGACGTATCGATAGCGCCTGTGTATTCCATAATGTTTCCACTCGCTTCAGCGATGGTGGCGAATTTGGTTTTGGAGCAGAAATCGGTATCTCAACAGATAAGTTACACGCTCGTGGCCCAATGGCTCTGAAAGAGCTTACATCTTATCAATACCGTGTAAGAGGTAAAGGGCAGATCAGAGCAACATCTGGGACAACTTAATTATTGGATTTATCACTTTTTACTTAAGTCTTATTTAAACAGAAGCGCCACATCCAGTGATGGATGTGGCGCTTCTGTTATATTACCAAGGAACTTGTAAGAAGCCTTAGAATCGTGCTGTGAGTGCTATACGAGCATTGATAGGCGCTCCCACACCGATGTTGTCTGCTGTGTGCGATGCTGGGAAATACTCAGTATCAAAAAGGTTTTCGATATTGAGCTGAACGCGCAGGTTTTCATTTATTTGGTAATTTGCTGAAGCATCTACACGAACATAGCTTGGTAGTACCGCGCGGACGTCACCAATCTCGTCATTGGACGTAAATGTTTCGTCCTGATAGACAAGACCGAGCCCAAGCCCAAGCTTATCTGTCGCTTGATATTGACCCCAGACAGAGAATGTATTCTGTGGCAGTTCACGAAGACGAAGCCCCGTGCTGGCGTCGTCACCCTCAAGGAAACTGTATCCAGCTGAGATGTATAATCTGTCTGTTATATTCCCTTTGATTTGAGCTTCGATACCTCTGACTTCAGACTCAACGATGTCAAGTGTGCCAGCCTCTACTCCTACCTGTGTAGATTCCTGTTCAATTTCAAATGCTGATAAAGTAAAATTAAGACCAGGCTTAATGTCCCATTTGAAACCTATTTCAAGGTTTGTGAAGGTATCGGCATCTAAAACGGCATCGTCTCCATTGATGTCAGCAAACTGCTCTCCACTTCGAGGCAGAAAGGACTCACTATATGTACCGTAGAATGATACAGCTTCAACTGGTTTATAAACAAAACCAAAGCGAGGTGATACTTCACTATCCCTATTACTCTGAACTCCAGCGTCACCAGGGGCGGCGTTAGGGTCCAGGTTATTAACTCTGATATCGAAGCTGTCAAAACGAGCTCCTAATATGATGTCAAGTTTCTCGTTGAAGAGTGAAATCTCGTCTTGAAGGAAAAATGAATAAACATCGATCGTAACTTCTGTATTATCGTTTAGGTCCGAGAAAGTGCCAACATCAAGGACGTCGCCATTTGCACCTAGAACTACGCCATTACTGATAGAGAAATTATTAGCTGCGAAGAACTGTTGATCATCTCCATTAGAGGCAAAAACGTTATTAAAACGAAACTGGTCCGACGCTGTATGAATGTATTCTGCCCCGATGGCTAATTTGTGTTTTACCCCAGCAGTATCAAAGTTACCAATAATGTCTCCAGAAAGAACAAAGTTTTCACGCTCTGTTGTATCAATGTAACCGTCAATTTCTACTTCATTGGTGACATCGTTAAAGTCTGATGCGAAGTAGTTACTGTAGACTTTATCAAACTTTCCGTAAGAAGTGGTGGCACTCGCTTTCCAGTTACTATTGATTTCATGATCGATAGATAAGCGGAAAATGTGGGCCTCAACATCATTAAAGTTAAGCTCAGAGTCACCGAATGTGGTGCCATCAAGCTCGTCTACTGGGTCACCGTTTGAGTCACTAGGAATACCTCTATCAATGAACCTTTCATGGTCTGCATATTCGTATGAGGCCCGAACTGTTGTGCTAGGAGATATTTCATATGTGAAGGTAGGGTTAAAACCAAGTCTCTCACCATCAAAAAGGTCACGGTGATTTTCTAGTTCATCATAGTGAAAGTTAAGGCGGAAAGCCGCTTTATCACTAATAGGCTTATTGTAATCAAAACGTGTGCCGAAAGCTCCAAAGGTATCGAAATGTGTTTCGACTTGAGTAAACTCGCCATCAAGCTCGGCTTTCTTTTGAACACGATTCAATACACCTCCTGTACCACCACGCCCAAAAAACAGGGCACTAGGTCCACGTAAAATCTCTACCTGCTCTATGTTATATAAGTCGCGGAAGTATTGAACATCATCTCTAACGCCATCGATAAAGAAATCGGCAGTAGACCGAACACCACGGAACACAACAGCGTCACGGTGGCCTTCTCCTAAAGAAGAGTTTACTCCTGGAGTATAGTCAACAATGCCTCGAATGTCGTCTATGCCTTTTTCCTTAAGCTCTTCTTTACTGAAGACAGTTAAACTTTGAGCGACATCGATCAAAGGTGTTCCTGTACGAAGACCGCTTGCCTGATTTGATAACTCGGTTACCTGCTCACTAATAATAGTGACCTCGTCTATTTCCTTTACTAGAGCTGAGTCTTGTATTCCTTGCGCTTGTGTTAGGGGTGCTGATAGAGCTAGAGGAACTATTGTTGTTAGTGTGGATTTAATAGATTTCATAAGTATGATAAATTTCACCTAATTTAGGTCGTGCTGTGTTAAGGCGTCGCGAGCTTATTGATAATGATTCTCAATAACAAGGATTATTTAAGGGTTATTACTTAATTATGAAAATTCACACTGAAAGCTAATTAAATAGCTCTTTCTGAGCGCTTGGATGAAGACGCTGTGACTAAATCCAAGCTGGTGCACTCTTCGGCTAATCGTTTTTAAAACTATTTACCGCTGCACTGTCAGAAAGGTTGATCAATTTTACTGTTACAATCCGTAGATCAAACGGGGCGATCAGATTCCGGCAGACGTTTAGAGACGACCCAGGTCTATCGATCACTATTGATGTGGGAGACTTGTCTATTTCGCTTTGAGAGCTTGGGCCTCAAAGCGAATTCCGCTCCAGCCGGATTTGATAAAATTCCGAATATTAGCGTGGTCTGTTCCTTCAGGGTTTTTAAGAACGTCTTTTCGGTAGTAATCACCAAAGCATGTGAGTGTTTGTTCTTGGTCTAAGCCATTAAGTTTAGCGAAAGCGAAGAGCTTGCAAGAACCTGAATTTGTTCCAGCTTCATTGTTAGTCTCTCCATTTTTGAAAGTCGTTTCTGTAAAGTCGTAGTTAGATTCAATGGCTGCCATCGTGTCAGCGAAAGTAACAGATTCAGGAGCGGAGTTTAGTTTTTCTAAGAAGTTAGAGATAATCATGAGGTGTGCTATGTGGTTAATTTGCCTGAGCAAAGTTGGTAAATATTATATCAAATGCCAAAGCCTAGGGCTATGCCGTTGCTTTTAACTGTCATACTTCCTAGGAAGCGTGTGGC
>CAYNLE010000027.1:0-26300 GCA_964397975.1 uncultured Verrucomicrobiales bacterium
CGATGGCATATGATAGCTGTCGAAACCTTCTACTCTCCCTAACTAGATGACCCTATTTAGCAGGGCGGAAGACGGAGATTGTTTCTGGTAATACCTCTATGTAAGGGCCTCCAATAAGGTCTATGCAGTATGGTATAGCGGGGAAAACAGCTTCGAGGCACTCTGAAATAGCTTTTGGCTTACCTGGTAAGTTTACAATAAGTGACTTCCCTCGAATTCCAGCTGTCTGACGAGATAATATAGCTGTTGGAACGAATTCTAGAGAAGTTGCCCGCATAAGTTCACCAAAGCCAGGTAGCATCTTCTCGCATACACTCTCAGTAGCCTCGGGGGTAACATCTCTCGGGTCTGGGCCAGTGCCACCAGTTGTGATTATTAGAGAACAGTATTCCTCATCAGAAAAACGCGAAAGTGTCTGCTCAATGACTTCTTGCTCGTCAGGGATAACAGTATAAGCAGGCTCCCACTCAGTCTTAATCCAACTCTTCAAGAGCTCTACAGCGGCCTTTCCTGGAAGGTCTTCATAAATGCCCGCACTGGCTCTATCTGAAATATTGATCACTCCAATTTTTAAAATACTCATCAAAATGTTAGCTTATTTGAAATGAAAAAGCTGACAACCCTATATGAAAGTGTCAGCTCTTTTATTCGTGGTTTCAATACGAACCCTTTATCTTCAGAATATTGGGCATTGCCAGATACAAAGTAGGAGAGAGTTTCTTCAAGATCAGGACGGAATAGAATTTCGCTAACTAATGTAGGCCTGATAGAACAGTTAAGCTAATTGCGATAATGCTTAATGTTTTTTCATGGGGTTTTATTTTTTGCTTTGGTTTGTTTTTCTAGAAATGACTTAATCTTCAATCTCTATACGGATCGGCTTAATATCCCATTTGGGATTCTGCCCTAAAAAATGGCAAGGATTGTTATGAAAAACTTCAATTGCATCTTGTAGAGAATGGCCTCGACGTCTGTATTCAACAACGCACTGCTGAAGAGTAAATGGATCACTTGGGCCCCAGTCAGCTGACGAATTAACCAACAATCGATTGGTCCCATATTTTTCTAAAATATCAACTGCTCGTTTTGGGCTACATTTGGTCACAGGGTAGAGAGTCATACCAGCCCAGTAGCCAGCATCTAAAACAGATTTCACAGTTTGCTCCTCCACGTGATCAATCCAAATTCGCTCCGGGTTCACATTAAGCCCAGCAAGAATCTCAAGAGTCCGCTTTGTGCCATGAGCCTTATCACTGAGGTGAGGTGTGTGAATAAGCACCAGCTGATCATGCTTCATTGCTAGCTCTACATGAGCGGCAAGAGCATCGCATTCGTTCGGAGTAGACTTATGCAGTCCAGTTTCACCAACGCCGAGAACATTAGGCATTTCCAAAAACTCAGGCATCGCCCGTAAGACCTCTTCTGTGAGTTCTTTATTTTCAGCTTCCTTAGGGTTCACCGCGACCCACGAAAAATGCTTAATACCATATTCGGCAGCACGTGTAGGTTCAAATTCCGTAATTTGTCGGAAATAATCGATAAATGTTTCAGGATAACGGCGATCAAAGCCTGCCCAAAATGCGGGTTCACACACTGCTACTACTCCAGACATAGCCATTCGCTCATAATCCTGAGCTGTGCGTGCAATAGCGTGATAATGCGGTTGAATGATTTGCATAGCTTATACAGTGGCAAAGAGGTGCAGAAGTTGCTCAGCGCGATTTGTTGAATCATCCGGCTGAGCTAGCAAAGCTAAAGCTTCTCGAAGGCAGTCTACTTTTTCAGAGCTTTCAGTAACCTTACCATCACGTTTCATTGCTATGTAATAACGGTCTAGTGTTGCTGCGATTTCTAATAAGGAACAGCGGGACTCCAAATATTCCGATTCTATTATTTGCTCTGAGCTTAGCATGGTTTCAGCTTTAAATTGGGTTGAAAATGAAAAAGTATAGCCACATTTAAGATACTGGTGAAGTGACGCTAAAAGTTAGAGAGGTCTAAACTCTAATCTTGGATAAGTATATTGTTCTTCTTTTGTTGTTTGTTAGCAAGTACTTCCTGCGTGTTGATACAATAAGCTCACCCAGCTACTCCATTGGCTGTGATCTTGGCATTATAAGGCTAAGGCTTTAAAGGCATGACCTCGTGATCTATTTAATAATTTTTTCGTGACAGCTGACCCATTTGGTATTTTGTATCATACATGAATGATAATCAGATTTCACGCCGTCCATTTTTAAAACTAGCTCTCGGAGCCGGACTAGCCTCCACTGTGATGAGAGCACGGGGGCAAGAAACCGATAATAAGCCTGAAAAGAAAAAACTCGGCTGGGCTATAATCGGCCTCGGTGGATTGAGCCGTGGGCGAATCGGCCCAGCGCTCTTAAAAACCGAACACGCCCACATAGCTGGAGTAGTGACTGGCACAGCTGAGAAGGCTGCTGATTGGCAAAAGAAATACGACTTAAAAGACAGTGGTATTTATAACTACGAGAACTTCGATGAGGTGCTCAAAAACCCAGACATCGATGTCGTTTATATCGTCTTACCCAACTCCTTGCACAAGGAGTTCACCCTCAGAGCAGCGAAGGCGGGCAAGCATGTTTATGTGGAGAAACCGATGGCTACGAACCCACAGGAATGTCGCGAGATGATTGCTGCATGTGAGCAGGCAGGGGTGAAATTAGGCGTCGCGTATCGTTTACAATATGAACCGCATCACAAGGAAATGATCCGCTTTGCCAAGGAGAAGACCTTTGGTAACGTGCGACACATTGATGCAGGATTCGGATTCCGCATGGCTAGATCAGAAGGCTGGCGATTGAAAAAAGATCTTGGTGGCGGAGCTCTACTCGATGTGGGTGTTTATGTCATTCAGGGTATACGCTACATCTTTGGCGAGGAGCCGGTCACCGTTACCGCCCTGGAAACCAAAACAGATAAAAAGAAATTTGCCGAGGTGGATGAAACCATCACCTGCACCATGCAGTTCGCTTCTGGTAAAACAGCCAACCTACTCTGCTCTTTCAACATAGGTGGTTACAACCAACTCACCGCCTTCGCAGATAAAGGGAAATTCGGCATGGCTCCCTGCTTTGGCGTATCAGGGCAGGAGGGCTGGACATCTGACCCCAAGAACCCACTCGATTTCCCCGAGACAGACCATTTTCAAGTTCAGATGGATCAATTCTCCAAAGACATCATGGAGGGTAAGCAGTCAAAGGTCCACGGCCTAGAGGGCTTAAAAGACCACCTCGTCATGGAGGCTATCTTTAAATCTATTGCTAGTGGTAAAACAGAGGCGGTGGAAAAGGTGTAAAAAACTGGACACCCTAATCATCCACCAGATTAGGCCACTAGATATCGGAGGAAATACCTGCCGAGTTAAAAAATAGCTATCATGGACCACCACTCCGCATACTTGGGCTTAACTCCCAAATTCACGAAAAGGTGAGGTTAATAAAATATGACGAATTATTTCTATAAGTTGACTCAGATCAAATCCGAGGAAACGAAAGGGGCTATTGTCGCCTTTATCTTTATCTTCTTACTGATGGCGTCGTCTATGATTGTCAAACCAGTGCGTGATGCTCTTGCGAGTGATTTTACTGATACAGAAATTGCAACGCTATGGACACAAACGTTCATTTTTTCGACAATTGTTGTATTCATTTATAACATTTTAGCTACTCGGGTATCATTACAGAAGTTAGTGCCAGGTGTGTTTCTCTTTTTTGCTACCACTTTTATCATGACAGCTGGAGCATTAAGGAGTGGCTTTAACCCTGTCATATTAGGAAAGTTTTTCTATGTCTGGGTTAGTGTTTTTGCGCTCTTTCATATCTCAGTGTTTTGGAGCTTCATGTCTCAACTGTATTCTAAGGAGCAGTCAAAGCGGATATTTGCTTTCATCAACACAGGCGCGAGTGTGGGTGCTATTACAGGTCCGCTATTGGTCATTACTTTTGTAAAATATCTACCTTTGGAGGCGACCTTGATCATTACTAGCGTTATTTTAATAGCGGTGGTCCCTCTGGTGATGGTTCTAAATAAGATACTTAAGAATTCGCCAGAGTTAGAGGCTAACGAACTGAATAAACTTAGTTCCAATCCATTCTCTGGAATGAAAGAGTTTGTGACTCATAAGCGGCTTATTGGAATAGCAGGCTTTATCTTTATCTTTGTCGGGATCGGCTCATTCTTCTATCTCGCACAGAAGGATATTTTGGCAGACTATTCACGTCCAGAGCGGAAAGAAATCCTAGCTAAGTTAGACCTTTATATTAATTCACTTACCATTTTGTTGGGGATATTCGCAACAAACCGAATTGCCCATAAGTTTGGGCTTTCAACTGCGCTTAGCATTGTCCCCCTACTCGTGGTTGGCGCCTTGGCCCTCTTTGCGACAAGCCCGACGGTCACCATGTTTTTAGTGCTGCAGGTTCTGAGAAAGGCTGGAAATTACGCCATAACACGACCTTCTAGAGAGATTCTCTTTACTGGAGTTGATCGTGAAGCGCGTTTTAAAACGAAACCGTTTATTGATGTCGCGATATACCGAGGCGGCGACGTTTTCTGGGCATGGTTTTTTGTTGCTTTAGGCACAGAAGGAATCTTTGGCCTGAATTTATCGCAAAAGCTTTTAGTAGGAGCTTGTATTGCCGTTGTATGGACTATTCTTGCTTACATTTTAGGTAAACAACATGAACGAGCAGAGATTGAAGCTGGATAGACGTCACCGCGTCATCTTTTTTTCAAAAAGCCATTCCATCCATAAACCGAGCTACTGGATATGACGGCAAAGCCTTATTTCCTAAGTAATGGGTGTCCGCTCTTCGCCTTCGAGGTAAAAGGTGGACGAAGGTAGACGGGCTCAACGATAGCCGCTAGTAGCTCAGCTTTACGGTTTTCATTTAACTTACTCCATACATTAGCGATAAGCGCAGATGTAGGCTTAGCCTGTGTTATACCGTTTTTTATTTCTGACGTGATATCCAAGCCCGCTGGATCATCAAGAGAGAAGACTTGAGTCTGCTCCGCCATGGCTTTCTCTAATTCCCCCTGAAATTCAGCCGCTTCCATCAAAACCGGTTCAGCTGCCTCACCATTGACTATTTTTGAAATATAATAGAGCCCTCGCCGAGCATCACCTACCGCTATCGATGGAGTATCGCCCTGGGCCACTGATGTCGCCGATAAAGAACCAATACCTACGACAGGACAATGGTGAACCGCAGCAAAACCCTGAGCAGACGCAATACCAACACGAACACCAGAATAACTACCTGGACCTGTCCCTACGAGTATTTGAGAAAGCACCTCTCCCTCAAGGCATTCTGTCACATTCTGTAACACCTCAAAGATTTTTGCATTATGGTTTCTACCATTAAGGAAGTCCGTAGAATACAGACACACCTGACCGCTCCAGAGACTTACACTCGACTCTGGCACACTGGTTTCAATCGCTAAAACTCTTTCCACAAGTGCGTTTTAATTCATTACATCCAAATACCAATCACGGAATAAGGGAAATTATGAATAATCCGCGTAAATGCCACGATTCACTCTTGCAAGACCCCTCATTTGGATGTTACTTCGCAACGTTGTAAATGTTCAATGAATATTTGCATGTATGGTATCCCCCATAAACTTTCAAAAAATAAGAGCCCAAAAGCTCTCTTACTAACTAAAATTATAATACACATCTGTAGATCATGAGTGAATACGCTAAAGGACTCGAGGGAGTCATCGCCAATGAATCCGCTTTAAGCCGAGTAGAAGGCCTAAAGGGAACCCTCTCTTATCTTGGTTATGATATCAGTGACCTCGTTGAAAACTGCACTTTTGGAGAGGTCGCCTACCTTTTACTCAATGGCGAATTACCAAATAAAGAGCAGCTCGACGTATTTACTCACAAAATCCGTTCTGAGCGTGATTTACCAGAGCAGGTTATCGAGTTTCTTAGAAATGCACCAAAAGACGCAAACCCAATGGATATCGTCCGCACAGGTGTCTCCATGCTCGGGCTCTATGATGAAAACGCTTATGTAGGTGACCCTGATCACGAAGCTCTACATGAGTCTTCTATCTCCATCATCTCTAAGATCCCTGTCATCGTAGCTACATTCCACCGCTTTAGAAACGGCCTTGAGCCACTACCTAATCGTCCTGACCTATCAGGGGCAGGAAACTTCCTCTACCTCATTAATGGTGAAGAGCCTAGTGCGGCAGCCATTAAGACTCTAGATATAGCTTACATCATTCACGCTGACCATGGCATGAATGCATCTACATTCTCATCACGTGTTACCGTAGCAACACTGAGTGATATCTACTCAGGCATCACTTCTGCTATCGGCACACTCAAAGGCCCTCTCCATGGAGGGGCTAACGAAGGTGTGATCCACATGCTCGAGGAAATAGGATCAGAAGATAAAGTCGATGCATATGTAGAAGACTGCTTAACCAATAAGAAGAAAATCATGGGTATAGGTCATCGAGTATACAAGGTTCTCGATCCTCGTGCACCCCATCTTCAAAAAATGGCAATCCAGCTTACAGAAGAGCTCGGCGAGCCTAAATGGATTAATATGTCTAACCGCATCGCTGAAATCATGCTCGAACGCAAAGGCCTCAATGCCAACGTCGACTTCTACTCAGCAACCGTATATTACTCACTAGGTATCCCTACTGACCTGTTCACACCGCTATTTGCGATCGCCCGCTCTGCTGGTTGGGCAGCCCAAGTTCTTGAGCAGCTAAGAGACAACAGACTCTACCGCCCTCTTACTCAATATGAAGGCCCTCAAAATCTCAGACCCGTCCCTGCACTCGCGGACAGATAGGCAATAAGAACTATAAAAAATTTCAAAAGCCCGACCGATCACTGATCCGTCGGGCTTTTTTATGCTGGTCTTCCCCACGGATTTCGTCCAGCAGCTGTCCTAAATTTAAAGTCAGTTGATTGTTGTCTTTGATCAACTCAAGTGGCGATTTACAGCCAGGTTTTTCTGATAATTTGAACCATTCACAGCAAAGTAATGTTTACTCACATTCTCCGCTAGTAAGTTTTAAGTTATCTATCATCTTTTACAGAACCGACACGCTACTTCATTATTGGGTCGATTTAGCTGCCCTCTTATGTTTTAATACATCTGTCTTATGTCAGATGTAGAAATAAAGCCCAATAGCACACTGCCTATTCAGTTCTCTGTAATGCTTAAAAACCGAGCCGGTGCACTAAGTTCACTGGTAAGATTACTGAAAACAGAAAACATCGATGTCATAGGCCTCAGTATTCAGGACTCCAAGGACGCCGCCGTTGTTCGCATCATAGTTTCAGATCCAGATACTACCATGCGTATATTCATGGAAAAAGGTATCCCGCATACGACATCTGAAATAGCCGTCATCGCGATCACTGATACAGGTGGAGGGCTAGCCAGAGCGCTGGAAACACTACGTGCGGCAGAGACTAATGTAGACTTTGCCTACTCTCTCATTTCACATCCAGAAGGGAAATCATTACTCGCTATGCACCTGGAGGACACTAAATTTGGCATGTCCGTGCTACATAAAGCTGGCTTCCGCGTCTTTTATGAAGAGGATCTACTCCGCTAAGCCATAGTTATCTAAACCGTAACTATTCCCCCAGCTACTTAACATCTCCCTCATATGTCAGAGTCCTTCTACCAGCAGACAAACGAATCTCCTGATAAGCAGTTTGAGCAGTCATTACGTCCACCTGGCTTCGAAGATTTCCATGGTCAGGAAAAGGTAACGGAACGTTTGATGCTGATGGTGGAAGCTGCTCAGATGCGAGATGATGTGCTCGAGCACGTTCTCCTCTCAGGCCCTCCCGGTTTAGGTAAAACTACCTTAGCTAACATTATCTCTAACGCCACAGGGACAAATCTTCACACCACATCAGGTCCTCAGATCGAAAAAGCCGGTGACCTCGCCGGCATTCTCACCAATATCCAAAAAGGTGACATTCTCTTCATTGACGAAATCCACCGCCTGCACCCAGCGATAGAAGAATATCTCTACCCCGCTATGGAAGACTACAGGCTCGATATCATCATCGACTCCGGTCCTTCTGCTAGAAGTATTCAGCTTAACTTACCTAAATTCACACTTGTGGGTGCCACAACCCGCTCTGGTATGCTGACCTCCCCACTACGGTCAAGATTCGGCCTTATTAACAGACTCGACTACTACACGGCTAAGCAGCTAGCTCACATTATTGAACGCTCAGCAGAGTTGCTCAAAGTTGAGATCAAACCTGATGGGGCAGAAGAAATTGCTTCTCGGTCACGTGGCACACCCCGTATTGCCAATAACCTCTTACGCTGGGTGCGTGACTTCGCCCAAGTCCGTGCTGACGGAACTATTACCGCTGAGATCGCTAATAGCGCGCTCGCCATGATCGAGATCGATGAAGATGGTCTGGATGAAATGGATAAACGAATCCTAGAAGCCTCTATTTATAAATTCAATGGCGGTCCAGTAGGACTATCCACTCTGGCAGTAGCTATAGGGGAAGATGCATCCACTCTAGAAGAAGTGCATGAGCCATTTCTCATCATGCAGGGGTTTTTAAAACGCACCCCGAGAGGGAGAGTTGCACTTCCAGCCGCCTATACTAAAATAGGAGCAGCAGCACCTGCGAGTAACCAACAAGAGCTTCTATAAAATCATATGTCAGCTATAATCAACAAGCTCATCGAGCGATGCCGCGCTGAAGGTCTCAGGAAAACTAAGGCTCTAGAGGCTCTACTCCTTACCCTCCTAGAGACTGACTGTCCGATGACACTCGCTGAGCTAGCAGACTCACCACGCCTAGTGAACCAATGTGATAAAGCGACCGTTTTCCGCCTGTTACAGCGACTAGAGGGTAAAGGCATAATTCGTAAACTAGGACTTCACGAACGCGCCGCCTACTTCGAGCTTCTACTACCTGACCATCACCGTGATTACCTTATTTGCACAGAGTGTGGCTCTATTCAGCCGATAAAAGCTGCCTGCCCTGTTCATTCACTGCAAAAAGAAATTCAGCTAACAA
Organism: uncultured Verrucomicrobiales bacterium; assembly: GCA_964397975.1. GTDB lineage: Bacteria > Verrucomicrobiota > Verrucomicrobiia > Verrucomicrobiales > Akkermansiaceae > Oceaniferula. The sequence continues at coordinate 9,065 of CAYNLE010000027.1, forward strand.
GTGGCTACAGCAACCTTCACCACGAACTCGAGTTCTACGGAACTTGCCCAAAGTGCTCATAATAAAATCGCTTATCAGCCGATTTCGTCTATTTCTCAGCTATGGCAATCATCGGAGACCGAGCTGAACTCACTATTCTAAAACTTACCACCCCTGGTTACTTTCTAGACTCAGAAAGCGCCTTAGGAGAAGTTCTCCTACCCCGCGCTGAAGTAAATGAAGAATTAACCATAGGAGAGAAGGTCTCTGTTTTCATCTATACCGACTCAGCGGACCGGCCTGTCGCTACTATGAGAACCCCGCATATCATGCCGGGTAAATTTGCATGTTTAAAATGCGTCAGCACCACATCCATCGGCTCATTCATGGAGTGGGGACTAGCTAAAGACCTCTTCGTCCCATTCCGCGAGCAAACACAGCGCATGGAAGCCGGGAAAAACTACGTCGTCTTCGCTTACCTAGACCAAGCCAGTGACCGCATCGTAGCCAGTCGCCGACTCAATAGGCACTTCAGCAAGGAAAAACCCAACTACAAAGTAGAGCAAGAGGTGGACCTCATCGTCTATGCAAAAACCGACCTTGGCTATAAAGCTGTCATCAACAATGAGCACTCAGGAGTCCTATTCGCCAACGAAGTATTTCGCAAACTAGCACCTGGCGAACAAATGAAAGCATACATCCGTCAAGTAAGACCTGACGGAAAAATAGACCTATCACTAAGACCCCAAGGAAGATCATATATCAAGGATCTAGAAACTCAAATACAAGAAGAGCTCAATGTCAGAGGAGGCCACTGGGAGCTCTGTGACTCCAGCTCACCAGAAGACATCAAAGACGCTTTAGGTGTCAGTAAAAAAGCCTTCAAACAAGCTACAGGTGCCCTGTTCAGACAACGAAAAATAACTATTTCAAAAGATGGTATCCGCTCAGTATAACTGAGCTACTCTAGACGTCCTAACTTATGTTTAAATTTCTATTCTACACATCATTCCTATGTCTCTTTACTCTTCATGTAAGAGCTCAGAGTCAGAGGGGCGATGTGCTACTGGTAACCTCTTCTGAATTAGCTGATTCGTGGAAACCCTTTATTGAATGGAAAACGAAAATAGGTAAAAATGTTAGTTTAGTAACAATATCTCACATCGCGCAAACTTATCAAGGCGTCGACATTCAGGAAAAAATCAGAATCTGTGTTAGGGAGAATATCGATAACGGAACAAAGTGGGTAATCCTAGGCGGTGATAGCTTACCCGGCGGCCGTGGCGTTGTGCCTGATAGAGATACCGTTCATATTAATGCATGGGGACAATTTTATGACATCCCTACTGACATCTACTATATATCACCAACGAACTGGGATACTGATAAAGACGGTATCTATGGAGAGATCATCGATGACAGCTCAGACATCACCTACCCCGACGGAACCATTGGGCTAGGGCGTATACCAGTAAGGTCAAACGAAGACGTCATTGCTTATACAAAAAAAGTAATCAGCTACGAATCAAACTACCCGAAAGGCGATTTTACAAACAACATGATCTACGCCTGCTCTGTCGAGCAAGCCCAGCCCAAGCTAAGGAGGAGCTGGGACGACCATATATCAAAAGTCTTTCGTAACGGCCAAGTCATACGCCACTTTATTAACAGGAAAACAGAACTTGGCGACCCAGCTGAAGTCCCCTCTCTAACTCCTGAAAACTGGGTTAACATGATTAACTCAAAGCAAGCGGGTAAACTTCACTTACATGGGCACGGCTTCCTGCACTGCTGGCAATTAGAAAATTATAAAGAGTTTACAGCTGATCATGTCAACCTGCTTACTAATAAAGACGCCTACCCCATCATCACCACTGTCTCATGCTTTACGGGGCACTTCGACGCAGCAACTGACCCTTCTATTTCAGAATCCATGCTGCGGGCACCAGACTCTGGAGCGATCGCCGTCGTCGCCCCATGCCGTTCAGGAAAACCCCACTTTATAAACCCTGTTCAAGACTTCGAGCTCATGATTACAGAAGGAAAATTAGACGGAACGACAGAGGCCATGACTTTATTTTGGGAAAAAGGGATCGGTGAAAACTTAACCACCGGCGAAGCCATCATGAAAACCAAAGCTATACTTGCGAAAAAAGCATCCTACTCAGTGCTGTTTCACATGTGTCTCATAGAACTAAACTTACTCGGTGATCCAACTCTCCCCGTTCATTACCGCTAGCTCATCAAGCTGAGCCCATAGCTCTTTTGTTTCTATCTTGGGATAACCTTTGGAGAAAAATAATAGCTACAACAACAAGTGTTCCACCAAGCCAGATCCCTACCCCAGGTGACTCACCACGGACTAATAGAGATGACTCTATCACGGCACAAACTGGAATAAGAAAACGATAGCCAGCTAATAAGGTGACCGAAAAAATCCCTGTAAGGTAGTTCCATAGACCGAAGCCTACTGCCGATACCATCGCTAAGTAACAACTCAGCCAAATCACCTTCGCTGAAAACAGCAAATGAATGTCACTCCATGCTCCTACCCCGGACAAAGTCAGAAGCACCCCTCCAATCAATAGACCAAAACCCGTCGCTGTGATCGCCTTCATCGTAGTCATCATACGGTTTAAAATAATCAGTGCACAGGCACCGCTCAGCGTGCAGCAGCAAAAAAGCAACCCGCCTAAAACAGGATTCCCGCTACCCACACCTGGCTTATAAATAGCAAGCACCACGCCTAGGACTGCCACCGCCACAAAAGCCCATTGTTTAGGGCTAGGCCACGGAGTCTTTAAAAGAAGCGGAGCTAACAGCATCCACCAAATACTCCCTGAACCAGTGAGTAGACCGCCTAACACAGCACTAGAAATAGTAAGTGCCGGGTAAAACAACAAATACTGGAAATATGTCTGCCCAAGGGCAAACCCCATAAGCTTCAACTTTGAAGTATCCCTTAGCTCCTTAAAAGGCTGAGGAGCTAATATCAGAATCACTGTCCCAGCTAAGATAAAGCGCAAACCGGCTAACAACCAAACCCGCGATACGGTAGGTTCTATACCCGACTTAGCCCATTCTTCATAGATCGCCTTAATCGCAGGAAAAGCACTACCCCATAACGCTGCCACTAATAGCACAGCAAATGGCAGCATACGGAGAGAAACTGTAATCATCTTGTCTAGCAATAAAAGTGCACAGACTAGATAACTAATACAATCTCTTTAGCTAAGTCATTTCTTTATTAATCGAGAGTCTGGATACTGAGCATTCCAACCAAACCAGAATGACTGATGAGACGGGTAGCGAGGGAAACTTAACTCTCCATCTACCTGCTCCAGCTTAGCCTCAGTTAGTCTCCATGTTTTACCTTCCTCATCTACTAGTTTACTCCAGTCGTCCCATTTCTTAAACACATGGCCATTGGTCTGATATACTCGGCTTCCACCTTTGACTGTCGTAACAATAAGCACTTGGTCACTGCCCACATTCATAGGGTAAAGGCGATTTTTCTTAAGAAACTCAGTATCTACTGCAACTGGTGAGTCTTTTTCCCCGTTTCGTAGAGCCACTACCTCTCTTTTATTAGGTAAACGTTTATCGAGCTTAGGAACAGAGAACATGACCTTATCCGTAGCAAAGTAATCATGATAAGCTACACCCTCACCATAGTCTCTTTTGTGGCCTGTTTTTAATGATAGCACTGTGGTATCTGGATGACGCTTACGCCATTCACCCCATGTCGTTGTGACAACACTTCGCCTCTTCAGCGATATACCTTTCCCTACGAGTTTACCTATAACTGGCTTACCATGTAGCGTGCTCCACATCGATGACGTTTTCTTGTCATACATCAACTTGTTAGACCGGTATAAAAAACCGCTAGTGCCAAGATCATGAAATGTTCCTTTGTATTGTGATTCATACAGAACCACCGTTCCGCAGAGTGTTCAGTAAACACCTGCTAGAGGGATTCCCTGAATAGTATCCGTAAACATTTCATGCCAGGCTAAGATACGCTTAGGGTAAGCTCGTGCTTCACCATTCACATCAATACCAAAAATAATATTACTATCCGCCAGATACGTTGCTTTTTTTACTGATATCATCTCTGGATTTCGTAACGGAGGGATACCGTCTTGAATAACACCTCCCCACACGACCTCATCCAGACGTATAGTAGAAGGAAGATCATTTTTAAAATAATCTGCAAATTTAGGATCTATTTTTCTATATAACTGAGACTTAAATTCGGGGTAATTTTCAAGAGCCTTGTAATCCTGCTGCCATAGCCAATTTTGCCACTTTCTACCATCTGTTCCGAATGACTGCCCTGTTTTTTTACTGATCAAACCATACAGGCGCTTTCTTAAAGGGCGCTCAGTGAAACGACTCAGTTCTAGCACAAACGGAACACTCGATGTGCCCCATTGATCAGCAAGCTTCGCCTCCAGCTTTTTATCCCAAGGCTTTGAGCCTTTTAACATTCCTATAAAAGCATCTCCTACGCCTTCTTTACCGTTCTTCAGCGGCTGTTCATTCTGCCCCTGTATACATCCACACAAACCCCATGCCGCGGCTAATGATATTAAATATGACAATCTCATAACTAGTGAGAGACCTAGCAGCAGCATTAATTCCCTCAGATCTCCGTAAAATTGGATTCACAGCTGAAACCGTCGTTCTCTCCCAAGGTTAATTTAACCAAGAGAGCCTAGGGTATAGGGACTTTTTACCTACTGTTATAATTTGTTGCTAAGCCATATACTGCTGTAAGGAGCGAGTTCAATAGTGGATTCTTGACCTGTATGACATTGATTTGTTAGAAGGTCACACCAGAGATCAGTCGAGATGAGGTTGAGTTCAACTAAAGGAACCGTTTGTGGCTCGTCACTAATATTATGAAGGGCGAAAACCGCCTGATTCCGGTCGATACTTTCTCTCCAGATACCAAATATCTCGTTACCGAGATGAAGCGTGTATTGTGTAGCATTTGGGTGAAATGCCTCTTGTTTACGGCGTATATTGATAATCCGCTGTAGCTCGTTAAAGACCTCCCCATGATGAAGCTCTGGATCACCTAAGGCATCATCAAGCTTCTGAGCGTCCCAGCTGTAACGGTTGATTGAGCGCGCTTGTCCACTATCCGCCATACCCTGAGTATTGTTTTCTGTACCTAATAAGCTGTGAATGTAAAATGCAGGGAGCCCTTCCATAGCGAGCATGATCGTATGAGCACAAAGGTAACGCTTAATTTGCCATTCATCTTTCCCCTTTTTGATAGACCCTGCCATTGCAGAAAAGAGAGATATGTTAGCCTCGTAGGGAGAGAGCTCTCCTTCTGGAGTTTTCCTCATCGATATTTCGCCACCAAAGTCACGTAGTGTATTCGTTAAATCACTGAGTTCATCATTAGATAATAATCCTTCAGCTGGACGAAGCCCAATACCGTCATGAGAAGCTATAAAGTTCAAATAAGCTCTACCATGCTTAGCCGGAGGCATCGACATAACCCAACGTTTCAGATGCTCACAACTACCACTTAACAAGGCATGAAGCAGTAATGGAGGAAGAGAGAAATTATAAATAAGGTGGGCTTCATTATCATTACCAAAATACGTTAGATTTTCTTTATTCGGAACATTCGTTTCCGTAATGATAATCGCCTCTGGATTTAAGGTTTCTATTACGATCCTTAGCAACTTAATAACTTCATGTGTTTGCTCAAGGTGCACACAGCTCGAAGCATTTTCTTTCCATAAAAACGCAACGGCATCGAGACGGAATATTGAAATGCCTTTTTCGATATAAAAACGAATGATGCGAATAATTTCTAATAATACCTCTGGATTACTAAAGTCTAAGTCTACCTGATCCTCGCTAAATGTACACCATACTTCTTTCTCCCCGTTTACAGTCTGAAAGCTAGTTAACAGAGGGCTACTTCTTGGCCGAACTACTTGGCTAAGATCTTCAAACCGAGCTCCGTCTATGAAGTAGTCTTTACCTGGGCTTTTACCTTTGAGAAAATTTTGAAACCACTCGGACTGACTTGAGCAATGATTAATAACTAGGTCTGCCATCACCTTAAAATCACGCTGGAAGGCTTCAATATCTTCCCAGTCACCATGTTCCGGCTTAACGCTGGTATAGTCGATTACTGAAAAGCCATCATCTGAGCTATATGGATAAAACGGTAAGAGATGAATACCGGTGACACTATCCTTAAGATGTGATTGGAAAAACTTCTTAAGTGTTACCAGAGGTCTTTCTCCTTGCTTAGTAATAGAGTCAGCATAGGTAATCGCGAGAACATCCTGATTACTCCATTTATTAATTACCTCAACTGCGTTAACGGCCTTCCCTGCTAATGAAGCTGCCTCAAAGATATTCTCTGTGACCTTCTCCTTAATAACTAAATCTTTACCATAAATTTTCTGAGCGTGCTGTTCGACACGTTGCTTAAGGTGCACCACCTTTGGGTGTTGCTCTAAGTTATAACTTTCCGATTGATTAAACTCTTTTTGATCAGCCGCTACCGCATCTAGAAGCATTTTCATGATTTCAGGCTCAGCTGACATCACACGTTTCCAGCTCGGCATAAATGGGGTGTCCATCGCCTGCTCTGGATCAAGAAAAGCTTGCCCAGCCTCCATGATGCTTTCTGCAAAATTTTCAACAGCAGAGCCTTCCATATGCATATCATACTTAAGACCATTCATCGCGGCATCGCTCTGGTAGCTATCGATTAGATCAAGGGCAATACGGTAATAAGTAGCTTTTAAGGTTCTGATCCGCTCACTGGTAAAGACCTCACCCTGCGTCGCCATTTTTTTGAAAATAGACTTGGTAATATCTGTGCTCATTTTTGATAACCCTCGTGACTTATCATCAAATGATAGATCCTGATGCTTATGGTCGTAAATATCTGCGATATCAACCTGACATACTTGGTTAGTAGCGTAGTTACGGTGCACTTCAGACAGAATCCCCATTTCTAACCCCCAGTCTGAAGGGATACGGATGTCCTCTATCACATCGCGCTGAAGAGAAAACTCACCAGCGAGCGGGTAGCGGAAGCTGTCTAAAAAATCTATATAGGCATTAGGCCCGCACACCTTTTTAAGAGCTCGTAATAAAGGCGTAACAAGTAGACGGCATACTCTACCATTAAGTGACTGGTTCGCCACACGAGCATAGTATCCCTTACAGAATTTATAGCTAAATGAAGGATTAGCTACAGGATAGAGTAGATGAGCCAGCATTGAGCGATCATAGGTAGTGATATCGCAATCATGGATCGCTACTGTCTGCGCTTTTTTAGACGCTAGTATGTAGCCGAACATATACCAAACGTTACGACCTTTACCTAACTCTTTAGGTGCTAAACCTTTCATTTGAAGAAGCTTATCTATCTTCTGTAATCGTGGCCCGTCATTCCACAATACATCAGGTTTCTGGGGTAAACGGCCAAAGAACTGCAACGCATGCTGATACTCTTCTTTATTGGCTCGGTCTAAACCTACGACAATTTGACTTAAGTAATTAACTTGAGACAATTCATCTAAAATCTTAGGCAAGGCCGTGCCTTGCAGCTCGGAAAATAAAGATGGCAAAATTAGCGCCATAGGCTGCTGCTTGGAAAAACCAACTAGTTCTTCCTCTAACTTTTGAAGTGGTCGTTGATGCAGCTGGTGCAGGGTGGTTACCAGCCCTTGTTGATGAAAGTCTCCCATTGTTTATTAGGTTAAGTTTTTGTTATTTAAAATATTAAGAATCGCTTCGTTCCAGCCGGCTGACGCTACCTTCGTGGCAATGATTGTTTCTGACGCTAATGTCTTTTCCAGCCTTACACCGCTAAGATGAGGGATAATCACCGCGACATCAGCAGCGTTGAGCATTTCTTGATCATTAGGGCTATCTCCGAGGGCGACCGTAACCCATGATGTGTTAGGTTCTTTTTTTTCGTAGATTGCCTTAACCTTATTCAAGCCATCAGCTTTATCAAATGCTCCCATCAGATGAATAAAACGCCCACCCAGAAGAGCCTTGGCGTCGATCGATTGCATCTGTTGTAAAAACTCGGTGAGACGCTCCTCACTATCATTCCATAAAATAGGCTCTGTGATGTAGCGTTGGCTGGCAAGATCCGCATTTGGTAAGCTTAAACCTGTATGAGCCGCTATTTCCGCTACTGACCAATCAGAAAAGCCCGAGAAGTCATACCCGTATTGGCTACGAAGTGCGTGAGCTTTCTCTAAAATACTTTCACGTGAAAGCCCAAGAGTTTCACTCTGAGTCCCCTCTGAGGTAAAGCCTTCAGGATAAGATACGAACCCACCGTTTTCAGATATAATAGGTGAGTCGAGGTTCAGCTCGGTGGCAAGCTGCTTCATTTCCGAAATAGTTTTACTAGAGTTCAGAACAATCGGGTAGCCTTGATCTTGCAGTAAGCGGATAGCCGGCATCGCCTCCTCATAGCTGTAGTCTTCATTCAACAAAGACGCGTCTAAATCTGTAAATACCAGCAACTTGGTATCCTTCATAAGCTTTTCCCCTGAAATATTAAATCCGTCACACCATGCCCGTGATCTAGTGGAATGAGAATATCCGCTCTCTGTGGAATGTCATGTAGCATCCACCGGGTAAGTCGCTCATAGTGCATGATAAAATGTTTCAGTGCTATTTCATCCATAACCCCACTCTTATCAGCAACAGCTGATTTTTCTAACTTTGATCTAAGTTTACTTTCCTGCAAGCCTCTCCATTCATAGATACAATCAAAGTCGGGAGCCTTAAGCATCACCAGCTTATCTATAAGTGAAAATAAAGGTTGGTATTTTTCCTCCAGCTGCTTGTTGACGTATTCACGCCATACTCCATCTGAATCCTCTAGCCTCTCAAGTTCATTGATAGCAGAGGAAAGAGCCTTCTTATCCTGAGAAGAAGCACCGACACACCAGCCCTCTATAATGATGACGTCCGTGGTTTCATTAACACTATTCCATTCATCTCTACTACACTGATCGTCTGTAGCTTTACTAAAGACAGGGACCTGCACGGGAAGAACACCCCCTTTCAGCTGGTTAATAATATTTATACCTAACTCTGTATCATGTGTTCCTGGAACACCTCGCGTCGCTAGTAATGGATGGATGTCAGCCGCTAGCTGTTGGCGGTATTTTTTAGAATGATACATATCATCAATGGACATAACTACCGTTGATTTTTCGAAATTATTTTTAAGTGCCGCTGCCAATATTAGCGACAAGGTAGACTTCCCTGTTCCTTGTGCTCCATTAATACCGACAACAATAGGCTTCCCCTCCATCATTTTATGCCAAGTATTGATCTGTTCAGCTATGGGGATGAAATATTCCTCTACCGTATCTTCAAACCCTTCAGGAAGAGATTCCTGATCTATAAGCTCATGGATCCAATTACTAGCCACACACATATCATAGCCATTTAGCAGATTAGATGCCAAAGGGACACAATTTATATAGATATATAGGTAACCCTCTAAAATGTAGATACAGTTCTTATTTACAAATAGCCCTCAGAACAATGAATACAGCTTTTCGTGTCTGTACTCGTCTATATGAGCACCAATGAAAAAGAGTTAGCTAACGGATAAAAAGCAATGATATGTGAGTATCTCCCGTGGTGTCTACATCTACACCAGAGATAAATTCCAACTTCGTCACAACGTCTGTCGACTAGGAGAGGAAAAACTTGCCTTAGACTTCATCCCTGAAGGAGCCATCGAACAAGCAAGAATCATCAGTAAACCCAAGCGCGATGTCAAAAAAGCCCGCGAACGCGCCACCCGAGCCGCATGGGCGAAGCAATTCAAAGAAAAGAAATTAGCCGCTATTAACAAAACCAACCAACAACAAATATGAGCCTACGTAACAAAAACCAAGAAACCGACCCATGCTGGGGACGCATTGATCACGCACTCGCACTTCGCATCGAACTACCGTCATTAGAAAACTACCTATCCCCATACACTCAGCTATCACACGTCCACCTGACACAAGAAAACGGTAAGGGAGCCCTCACGATTCACTTCAACGATTTCACAGTAATCATCACAGGAGAACAGCTCAAAGACATACTCTTCAATCTTCAAAAACAAATCTTGGAATGGATCAAAGTAAGCAAAACAGATCCTCACACCAAGAACCGCTTAGCCATCATCACGTCGATTGAAATTGAAATGGCTCACTAGCCAAACTCCCAATATGAAATCTGAATTCAGCGCAAGCTGGTTTCAGTCACCATCAACAAAACCAAAGTAAGACTTGAGGCAGTCCCGACAGTTCAAGCAGTGTGAAGCATGAGCACTGCAACTGTGCGGAGACTGGTTGAAGGCTTCATATCCCTCCTCTAGGAATGCCTAAATTCTACCCGTGGTCATAGCACACGGTGTTACAGAGCTCGTGTATTACCACATGTTCGACACACTCTTTAAGGAATTCTTTCATCGTAGATGGTTTATCCTAATGGTCGTGATTATCACAAATACATAGATATTCTTTTTTGGTGCATTCGTCACACACTGCCAGATCTAAGGTGAAGCTATCAATAGATTTTTCACCGTCGATTACTGCTGCTATGTGGAGTGATGCTGGTAATTTTTCTATCACTGAATCTGCTATGTAGGTATTATTTTCCGATTTGATGAGAGTAACTGGCTCAGAGTCGACGAGAACAGTCAGCTTATCAAATGTAACTCCTTCTTTAGCAAAAACTGTAAGTTTACCGTCATCACTCAGTAGGATTTCACCATCTATTTTATTTAACACTCTACCCCCATTAGCTCCAGTATGAACTCCACAAAATGAATGGTCTTCACCGTCCACATACTCATCAGCCGTTTCTTTACTATTGTCATGTTCAGCATGTTCGACAGCTTTTTCCTTACCGTGATCTTCGGGGTGGTCAGACTTATTACAAGACGTTGCGAATGCAAATATTCCGAGGACTACTGTTGTTTTTATGTATTTTAGTTTCATTTCATTTTCTATTTTTATGTTAAAGTGATATGCGACGAATTAGAGCTCGCTCGCAGGCTTTTCTACCGAAAATGTAGAATACAGCGGGAGTAACGATTAACCCCAAAATTGTGCTGGAGATTAGACCTCCTGTAATGGCGATAGCTACCGGACTGAGGATTTCTTTTCCTGACTGACCTTCAGCCAGAACAAGTGGAATGAGAGCTATTCCTGCAGAGAACGCTGTCATTAATACAGGCAGTAACCTCTCTTGTGTGCCTTGTATAATCAGCTCTTTGCCAAATGCTATATTCTCATCTTTTATTAAGTTGATGTAATGAGAAATGAGCATAATAGAGTTTCTCGCAGAAATTCCTGCTACTGCTATAAAGCCGACTAATGAAGCTATTGAAATAGGTATCTCCATGTATTTGGTAAATAGAATCGCACCCATTAGTGACAAGGGTATATCTGTGATGACCTGCATCGCAAAGTTCATCGAACCGAAATAACTAAACAATAAAACAGTCACTACTAGAAGCACTAGAATCGACCAGATCATAATTTTTTGTGATGCTGCTTGCTGAGCTAGATACTCACCTTCGATTGATATACTGTAGTCCGTGGACTTAGAGAAATCTTCATCGATACGTCGTTGCAGTTCATTAATCAGGGTGGGTAAATCACGCACAGTAGGATTTACACTCACCGTGAAGGTTCGTTCTCCATTCTCTCGTTTAATCACGTTAGGACCTTTGCTTTGGATTATATCTGCTACTTGATGCACTTGTATTAGATTGTCACTACCTGTTTTTAAGTAGAGCTGTGAAATAGCTTCGGGAGACTGTCGCATTTTATCATCAAGACGTGAAACTAAGTCCACAATTCGTTCTTCTTCGTTTAATTCACTCAGATGTTCTCCATCCAGAAGGGAAGATAGTTGCTGATTGAACGACTTAGCGGTGATGTCATAAGCAAGACCTCTATCGCGATCAAAGCGGATTCGTAACTGAGGGATGGACGCTTGTTGAGCCAGTTTAGCTTCTTCTAATCCTGGGATTTCCTTGCAGATTTTCTGTATACCTTTTCCAATCTCTCGGTTTTTTTCTAAGTCTCCACCAGATATTTTAATAGCAACTTTTGCAGGAACACCTGACAACATGTGACCTATTCTATCAGTTAGTGGACCACTAATAACTGAAAAGACTCCGGGGATACCTTGCATGGTAGTTCGGATTTCATCTTCTATTTCTTTACGTGAACGAGTAGTAACTTTCTCCAGTTCAATATCAAATTCTACAGTAGATACAGGGACAACGTGGTCTCCTTTCTCAGCACGTCCTGCTCTGTGACCGACAGTTTTAATGCCATCGATATTATAGAGTTGTTTGTCTATTAATAAGGCTAGTTGGTGTGTAGTATCTAGAGAGGTTCCCGGAGCTGTGGTCATAGCAACTATGAGTGTTTCTTCTTTGAATTGAGGCAGAAACTCTTTAGGCATTTTGTTAAATTCAATAATGCAATACGAAAGCAGTATTAAGCCTCCGCAGATACTTAAGGTAGGCGTGCGTAGAGCGGCTTTCATGAATGTCCATGCTAAAAGTTTTTTAAGCCACCCTATAAGAAAACCATCCTTATGCTCTCTATTTTTCCTAGGATGTAAGAAGAGTGAACAAAGCACTGGGATAACAGTAAGTGAAACGACAAAAGATGCTGCCATACTAGTGATTGTAGCAATTGCGATAGGAGTAAAAAGTCGCCCTTCTACACCAGAAAGTGCAAGAAGTGGAACAAAGACCAAAATAATAAATATGGTTGCATATAGAATTGAGTTACGCACTTCGCGTGACGCTCCCGCAATCACTTCTATACGAGGCTTAGGATCAGGTAATGAAGCATTACTTTTGAGGCGGCGTAGAACATTCTCTACATCTACGATTGCATCATCCACAACTATCCCGATCGCAACTGCCAGCCCGCCCAAAGTCATCGAGTTCACGCTGATTTCAAACAAGGTGAAAATAATCAAGGTGACTGCAAAAGAAAGAGGAATAGCTGTGAGTGTGATCAGTGTAGTCAAGATGGATGTGAGAGGGCTTCTTAAACTAAAAAGGAAGGCAAACAGCACAACAACGACCATCAAGGCTCCATCTCTGATTGCCTCTAATAAATTATGAATAGCTGCATCAATAAAGTTTGCCTGCCTGAAAAGGGGTTCTAAAGCGATATCTTGACCTTCTTCCTTGAGTTTGAGACTCATTTCTTCAATGACGTTCTCTATTTCGGCTGTTAGCATGCGTGTATCAACACCGGGTGACTTCACCACATTAAGAACAACCCCAGATTTACCATTCACTCCAGCTTCTCCTCTCTGGGGCTGAATACCCCATGTAACATTGGCTACATCTGCTAGGGTGATGATTCTATCTCCTCGCTTTTCAACCACGGTTTTCTTGATTTGTTCTAAGTCAGTGGTCATCGAAAGTATGCGAATCATCTGCTCCTGAGAACGCTTAGTGATATAGCCACCTGTAGCATTGCTAGCCGCTTCGCTAGCTGCATTATTTATGTTCTCACCAGAAATCTTATAAGAGAGCATTTTCTCGGGAATCGGCTGTATCTGAACTTGTTTGATCCCGCCACCCATGGATAGAGATTCTGCAACCCCCGGGATTTTAAGAATCTGACGACGTAGTGTCCAATCTGTGAATGTTCGTAAATCAGCAGGAGCTACAGTTCCGTTAGGTGAGGTGATTCCTATAAGCATCACTTCTCCCATGAGTGAAGCAACAGGTGTCATGTATGGGGTAACGTCTGCTTGAAGCTCTATAGTTCGAAGGCGTTCCTGGACAAACTGCCGAGCTTGGTAAATATCTGTTCCCCATTCAAACTCAATAAATACAAGGGAGAGTCCAATATCCGATGTGGACTGGATACGAGTCACTCCTTGAATTCCATTCACGGCTTGTTCCAGAGGTAAGGTAATGTATTTCTCAACTTCTTCAGGTGAATTACCAGGAGCTTCCGTCATCAGAGTGACACGAGGCTTGGTAAGATCAGGAAGAACTTCTACCGGTAATTTCTGGGATTGATACACACCAGCTGAAAGCACGACCAAAGCTACAGTCAAAACCAGAAGCCTATTTCTCAGTGATTGATGAATTAGAAAATTTAACATGGCTTTACGCAGTTACCGAATGTCCTTTTTACGGATGATTGTAACGATAAGCAGCAAAAGAGTGATCGCATTACTCGCTATGAGTAGCTTAGTGAAGTCACTTGAGGCAGCGTGCCCTCCACTGGCTTGTTCTTTCTTTTCAGCCTCTTTCGTGGCTTTCTGAGCAGCGGTTATTTCCGACCCATCTTCGTTATGTTCATGCCCGTGAGCTTCATCAAGTGCTTCTTTAAGTGAAGTTTTATCCCCTTGAGTATGACTTAGTAAATAGCCCCCATGGATGACTACTTCGTCAAGAATGTTGAGTTCTTTATTCTGCAGTATGATTTCTGTGTTATCTTTATTCCTCTCACCTAGCACTACTGGAATTTTTTCAAACGTATTCTCTAACTCGTAGTCTTTTTTGAACACATGTGGATTGAGCTCATCTCCTTGAATAGCAGAACTGTTAACGCTGAACACTTTTTCCCTAACACTAGTCACAATTTCAAATTCTGTGAGCATGTTTGGTCGCAATACAGTATCAGGATTCTCTAATAAGAAAACTGCCTCTAACGTATTTGATTGCAGATCAGCTTGTGTTCCGAAGCGGATTAGCTTACCTGTGAAATATTTATCACCAAGCGACACCACTTTGATACGTGCTGTTTGACCAACCTCTACACGGTAAGCCTGACTTTCTGGAATGCTAGCAACTGCCCAAACTTGACTAAGATCAACTATATCCATTACCTCAACTGAGGGAGCAACAGGTTCTCCAAGCCTAGTATGGCTCTCAAACACGATACCTTTAGCTGGAGCTCTTAGCTCAATAATTGGTGGAGGGGAACCTGGTTGACTGCTCTCCACTTTTAAGACAACTTGTCCTTTTACTATTGTATCTCCAACTATTGGTGGTTTTGATACAGCCCGCCCTGAAATACGGGAGCTCACTACAGTATGATTACTCGGAATCTCTTTAATTTTCCCGACAGTAAAGAGTGTTGTTTCGAATGTGCCCGACTTTGGTTCGGCAGTGCGGATTGCTGCATTTTTAATTTGAGATTCAGTAAGGATTACAAGGTTTTTCGTATCTTCGGCATCGCGTGCTAAAAGTTGGCTAACGGCTAAGAAAATCGTAAATAAAATATTGATCTGAGTTTTCATATAACGAGATAATTTGACGTTAGAACGCTGATTGAGGTCGACCGATTGCATTATAGTATTTCACTCGAGCACGTTGTATTTCTAAACGAGCCTCAGAAAGTTGTTTTTCTAATTCAATAGTTTGTTTCTTAGCTTGCAAGAAACTGAGATAATCCCCTTGACCAGATTGATACGCATTCTCTAGCTGTTGCGTATTTTTACGAGCGAGCGGCAACATTGTCTTTTCTATTTCTTGATACTGTTTAACCCAACTTTGGATTGATAGTTTATGCTCTGCAGCTTGATTTTTAATCGAAGCTTCTAAGGCTTGCAATTCAAGGATATGAGTTTCCGCTTGAGCCGTAGCCGCTTTAATATTCCCTTCGTTTTTATTGTAGAGCGGGAGAGGAATACTTAAACCAACCCCGATTGAACCTTCTGTTTCAATTCCATTCGGAGCGTCTTCTTCTCTTTCGATAGCTCCTGAAAAAATTAACTCAGGATCTTCATAGCGGTTTGCTTTTTCTAATAATATATTACTTTTTGACTGAGAGACCAATAGCTTTTTAGCTCTATAAAGAGGATGCTTTTCTAGGTTTAAGGGCTGACCAAGTGAGGTGCCTTTTGACAGAGAGCCTATCACTGAAAGGTCTCGATTACTGGGCATTCCGACCAAGCCTTTTAACTGTTGAATAAGTAATGCCTTCTGACTGAGTAATTGTTGTTGTTTTAAAGTGATTGCCTGAACTTCCATCTGAGGGACATTGGCTTCAAATTTAGAAATTTCACCTCGCTCTGCAGCTCTAGTGATCCAATCAACAACCGATTGATACGCTTTTTTCTGTTTTTCAAGGAGGCTATGTTTATGATCTTTCCCTAAAATTTCTGTCGCTAGTATTTGAGCTTGAGAACTGAGTTTAAGTTCTATGATTTCAACCTCTGCATAGGCTACCAGGACAGCATTTCTGTGCACCCGCTTTTCCAAAGACAACTTATTAGTGTATGGAAACCTCTGACTAAAACTTACTCCTATTTCTCCTTCGGTCGTGGGTAAAATAGAGCTAGTAGCAATCTCTAATTCAGGATTCTGTAAACGCCCTGACTGCGAGAGCTTACCTTCTGCGACACCAATGGCCTTTCTTGCAGCAATAAGTTGCGGGTGATTACCTCTAACACGCTCAGGTATATTTCTTAGGTATAAGGTTCGATTTAGGTTACCACGATTGATCTCGCTCTTCACCTCAAAAGAAGGAAGGTCGAGTTCATCTGTTATCTGTATGCGGGGTGCGGGCACACACGCATTGAATATTGGCAAGCATAGAAGCCCACCATATAGGTAAAGTGTAGTCTTATAAGTCATGATCTAATTTTTAAATAGCTTAGAAAAACAGGAGGACATCCTGTAAAAACTCGTGATACAAAGGCACGAGTGTATGCGGAAGTGGTCAGAACTTCACACAACAATAAAGCTATTCATTCAGATCAAATAAACACAATGGATATGGATCAAAGCCACACCACTAGCCCCCAATGGGGGTGGAACGTATAAAAGCTTCTCAGGTGGAGCCTGAGAAGGGTTCAGGAGATGACAGAAATTCCTATCAGCATGAGTAGAAATAAAACAATCTGAAACTTTTCTGTCACCAGAAAGACCTACATTAACTAGGGTTCTTGGTAATTGAAGAGTTAACTGACAATTACACGGATGGTGATGAGGGTCATGATAAACAGAATCATCAACTTCGATAAGCTCTGTATGAGCAGCCTCATCAGAATTGTGCGAGTGCTCACAACAAGAATCAGTTTCTGATGCAAGCTCAGCAGCTTGAAGGCCTTCACAATGTTCA
Organism: uncultured Verrucomicrobiales bacterium; assembly: GCA_964397975.1. Lineage (GTDB taxonomy): Bacteria > Verrucomicrobiota > Verrucomicrobiia > Verrucomicrobiales > Akkermansiaceae > Oceaniferula. The sequence continues at coordinate 26,194 of CAYNLE010000027.1, forward strand.
GAGTCTTCGCACACATGACTGTGAAATACTAAGCCAGATGCTGACAATAGATGACAGCACATTGCCAGAACACAAAAAATGTGGTTAATTAATTTCACTTATTTCCG
>CAYNLE010000028.1:0-25764 GCA_964397975.1 uncultured Verrucomicrobiales bacterium
GAACTTTCGGCATAAAAAACTACATTTTTTCACTCCTAACAATCTCAACACTAAATGAACCCCTATTCTATAGTATTTACAGATGATCACACCTCATAAAAAAAATCTTCAAAACAGAAAACCTAAGAGCCATATCGAGACTTACGTGAAGAATTCTAGCGCATAACAGCTAACCAACTTTTAGTTAGCGACATAATTCCTCTCGATATGAGGATAACAATAGAAACAAAAAGGCCACCTATACAATAAGTTGTAATATCTTACTATATAAATGGCTTTTTCATGAGCCGTTCTGCCCATACTTTAGACTTTAATGATCCTGTGCTGGAGCGATCTCATCATCGCTCGATGCTGGAATACGAATGTTCTCTACCATATTCTGCACCTCCTGTGGTGGCGCTGGTGTCAATGCACTCACGATAAATGTAGCTGCAAAGTTAATCAACATACCCACAAACCCGATACCCTCTGGTGAAATACCCAAGAAGTATTGATCCTTTGTCCCTCCCAGAAACTGGAAGTAAATGATATAGCCTAGAGTAAAGGTAATACCTAACACCATACCCGCAATCGCCCCCTCTTTGTTCACCCTCTTAGAGAAGATACCCATAAGTAGAGTAGGGAAAAATGATGATGCTGCCATACCGAAGGCAAATGCTACAGTCTTAGCAACAAAGGCTGATGGAGGATTAATACCAAAATAAGCTGCTATAATCAGCGCGCCTAACGAAGCTCCACGAGCGTAACGCATTTCCTCTTTGTCAGAAATATTAGGTTTAATTATCCCCTTCATAAGATCGTGCGAAATGGATGTCGAGAGAACCAAGAGAAGGCCCGCTGCCGTCGATAACGCAGCTGCTATACACCCTGCCATAAGCAGAGCTATAACCCATGGTGGTAAACCTGCCATGTGAGGGTTCGCCATCACCATGATATCGGTGCCAAAGTAGAGCTCATTAGGATTCGTGTTATCGATCTCATTAGAAACCATACGTTCGCCATTTACCCCGCGTTGATCTTTAAGCAGCAGAGGCTTACCTGCAAAGACAGAGCTTGATGTCCCTGACTCAGATTTTCCAGGTCCCCAGTATTGAATTTTGCCATCACCGTTTTTATCTACCCAACTCATTTGGGCTGTATTTTCAAAATCCTTAAACCACTCAGGAGCTTCCACGTAAGATGTTTGGTGAAGTTTCTCAATGAGGTTCACCCGAGAGAACGAACCTATCGTAGGTGCCGTTAAGTAAATAACCGCGATAAACGTGAGCGTCCAAGCTGCTGACTTCCTGACTGCCTTCACATTCTTAACTGTGAAGAACCTCACGATCACATGTGGTAAGCCCGCCGTTCCACACATCAGAGCAGCCGTAATACAGAACATATCGATCTTCGACATTGAGCCCGCAGTGAACTCCCTGAAGCCCAAGTCTGTATTAATAGAATTCAGCCTATCTAGAAATGGCACCGCATTCTCAGCACCATTTTTTGTAAAATCACCAATAATCCCGAGCTGTGGGAAAATATTATTAGTCAGCGCTATAGAGATAAAGATAGCGGGAATGGTATAAGCAAGAGCCATCACACAGTATTGCGCTACCTGAGTATAGGTAATCCCCTTCATGCCACCAAGACCTGCATAGAAAAATACAATACAGGCACCAATGATGACACCGCTAGCCTTACTAATACCAAACAACTGAGAAAACACAATTCCCACACCACCCATCTGCCCCATGATATAGGTCATACAGATAAAGATCGCACAGATCACCGCGACTAATCGGGCAGCTTTAGAATAATAACGATCCCCCACAAAGTCAGGCACCGTAGCTTTTCCAAACTTTCTCAAGAAAGGAACCATCAGAACCGTCAGCAGCACAAAGCCACCTGTCCAGCCCATCAGAAAGCGTGACCCATCATAACCACTGATCGCCACCGTGCCCGCCATCGAGATAAAGGTCGCCGCTGACATCCAGTCGGCAGCCGTCGCCATACCATTGGCAAAAGGTGAAACCCCACCGCCGGCTGTGTAATACTCCTTAGTAGAACCAGCACGAGACCGCAGAGCGATCACGATATACAGCGCAAACGAAATACCAATAAAGATGAAATTCCAAATATCTTGAGACATTTACTCGCCCCCCTTTCCATTATCAGAATTACTAACATCATATTCAGCATCCAGCTTATTCATAAGAAACGTGTAGCCTATGAGTATCAGGACAAAGGAGATAATCGATCCCTGCTGCGCCATCCAGAAGCCAAACGGAGCATTCCCCACCTTCGGGAAATTCACATCCAGCCAATCACGGAGTAAAATCCCACAGCCAAAGCTTACCATAAACCAAACACACAAAATAACTCCCAGCCAACAAAGGTTCTTCTTCCAATACTTCCTAGCCTGAGACGGCCCTCTATCTTGCGTATGCTGCGTCGCGGATTGTTCACTCATAAATAATTATCCAGAATAAATATCAGTAAAAATAGGTCATGGAAACATAGAAATTAGATATTTCTCATCTCTAATAACATGAGCTACAGCCAGCCTCTTCACGAAAGATTCAGCGCATAGGATATGCAGCTAAAAAGTAACCGTCACCCCGCCTTACTCCTTGCCAAGCTTTCTATTTAACGATAATTAATCCTACCTTTTATTTCCATGACTCACACTCTCAGTTCTTCATTAGAAATGAACCCGAGAACCGAGTAATAAACCCTCATTAGATGACACAAATATCCACCTGTAGACCGAGACGAGGTTTACAAGGAAGTCTTTGAGCAAGCGGAGAACTTTAAGAAATCTAATTCACGTGAATGATAGTAAAATTCTCCTCTGCCACCATTTTCCTCAATTACGCATTTTAGATTACTCGCATGAGTTGACAAATCATCATCCACATGTGATCAATGCAGTTCATGCAAACTGAGATCATTACCAACCGTGAAGTCAATGCCGTCCAAATCCCTAGTGGCGACCCGTTTACTCTCCCTGCTGGCACAGCTGTAATCATCACTCAGACACTGGGTGGATCATACACAGTCGCGACTCAGTCTGGACTAGCTCGTATTTCATCCGAGGATGCCGATGCCCTTGGCATGGATGGCAATACTGAGCCTGCAGCACCTACAGAGGACCTCGGCCCTGATGCTAGCCTGAAGGATTATGTATGGCACCAGCTGAAGCAAGTTTTCGACCCTGAAATACCAGTGGATATTGTCAACCTGGGCCTCGTCTACGACTGCACTCTAGATGAAGAAGATGGGAAAACTATCGCCAATGTAAAAATGACACTCACCGCACCAGGCTGTGGAATGGGTCCAGTCATCGCCGCTGATGCTCAATCTAGAATGATGACTCTAGACGGAATAGATGACGCCAAAGTTGATCTCGTATGGGATCCACCATGGAACCAAGACATGATCTCAGAAGAAGGGCGTATGAAGCTCGGAATGGTTTGAAAAATTAAATAATTCTGGATAGTAATTTTTCATATCCATGCTCAAACTACTTACAGCAATTTTATACATCTCTACCTTCACAGCGGTTATTGCTGATGACACACCTGCTGATAAAGATCTTGGTGCTATATGGTGTATTGGAGACTCCATCACCCAGAGTAATGCAGATGGTGATGACAGTGGTTCGCCACGAAAATCACTTCACGATTTATTAAAAAAGAACGGCTACAGCTTCACATTTACGGGACATTACGCCCGAAACCCTGAAGGGCTTCCATTCACAGGAGAGGACGCTACAAATAATCTTTTCCACTATCATACAGGTGTTTCTGGATTCTTGATAGGTGACGAGAAAGTCAAAAAAGGAGAAAATGGCTCTAGAGGTATAGCTAACTATCTCAAAAAATATTGGGAAACGGGTCGCATCGCCACAGTAAAACCTGACTTGATATTAATCATGTTAGGAACCAATGACATTGGTAAAGGCCTTCAGCTTGATGAAGCACCACAAAGGCTAGAAAGATTGATCGATATGATCTACGCATTACCTAATGTTGGTGATCCTACCATATTACTAGCATCTATTCCCCCTAACCGCAGAGCAGAAAGCACACGAACGAATGTGCTTATATTTAACGAGTCTGTGCCAAAAATAGCTGCTAGTTTTAACGAAAAAGGCAAAAAGGTTTTCTTTGTGGACCAGTTTGCAGGTATCGATGCCGATTATGAGTCTCACATGCGTGCAGACAACCTTCACCCCAACGGGAAAGGTAACGATGCAATTGCTAATCAATGGTTTAATGCCATCAAAAACATATCAAAAAAAAACACTAATACAAGAGAAGTAACTGATGAATCAACGTTCATGGGTTATGATCGTTACCAATTAAAATCCACTAAAGGTAAATTTTCAGTCATTAAGCCAAAAAAGGCGGCTCCAGGTAAGCCATGGATTTGGCGCAGCCTTTTCTGGGAAAAGCTCCCTTTAGTAATAGCCGCAGATCTCCAGCTCGTTGATCAAGGGTATCACGTAGTTATAGTCTACGGTGATGTAGCAGGTCATCCTTCAGGTAATGAAGCAATAGATGCGGCTTATAAGCTTCTTACAGAAGAGCATGGCTTTTCTAAAACTCTTTCTATGGGAGCGATGAGCAGAGGTAACCTCTCTCTCTTCCGCTGGGCTTCTGCTAATCCAGAGAAAGTAGAAAGCATCTACATCGACAATGGTGTGTGCAATGTGTTCAGCTGGCCTGCAGGAAAGAATGTGCCAGGTAATAACTCTACAAGTAAGGGCGATAAAGGATCATGGAAAGATTTCAAAAAGAAGTTTGGATTCAAAACAGATGCTGAAGCACTTGCCAGCAAAGAGAGCCCTATTGATCTTCTAGAGCCTTTAGCTAAAGCTAATGTGCCAATCCTCATGATGTGTGGTATGAAAGACGAGGCCGTCCCCTATGCAGAGAACGGTGCCATCATGAAAGAGCGCTACACTAAACTAGGTGGATCTATTCAAATCCTAGAAGAAAACATAGGGCACCGCCACGGGCTGAAAGACCCCACTCCAGTCCTCGATTTCATTATTAAACACACACCTGTTCCAGCTACTCCCAAGTAGTTGGGTCTACCATGTAGTAACGGCAGAGTTGTTCATAGACTTTGGGGTATTCTTTTTTAAGTCTATCTGGTTTCTCGTAGAATGTCTCAGTGGCAACTGCGAAGAATTCGGCGGAGTTAGTTCCTCCATAGGAATCTATGACGGTTCGCTTTCCTTTTTCTAACTTTTTCTCAAAACGCTCGAAGGCCTGACTAAAGACAACTGCCCATTCACGGTAGGCTCCTTTACCGATAAGCTCAGGGACTCCATCGCCGGCCCCGTCAACTTGATCCAGCTGGTGGGCAAACTCGTGGATGGAAACGTCGTGGCCATCTTGGTCGTTTCGTCCTCCTGAGATAACGCTTTTCCACGCCAGGATAACACTTCCTGAGGTCCAGCTTTCACCGAGACGGACACTTTCCTCACCGTGCTCGTCTCTTACCCTATAGGCCGATGGGTAGACTAATATACTCTTTAGCTTTCTGTAAAAATCATGTTTACGATTAAGTAAAAGAAGACACGCCTGCGCCGCAATAACGCGTTGCATATGATCGGTCACCTCCTCCACTCCACCACAAGCCTCGAAGGACTTCTCATGGATAAAAATATGTATCAATCCTTCGAGTTCATCTCTGAGAGGCTCAGGGAGCTTTAGGAAAATAACAAAGTCTTTCCCCAGAGCAGCACGTTCTGCATCTGTCAGCCTTTTCTCCATCATCGCAGCCCTGCGTGAACGCGTCATGCTCGCCTTCACCAGAAAACCTATAATCAGCAGGACGACTACCGAGAGTGATACGAATGTGATAATCATAGGTTAAACTAACCCCTCCCTGTTATTCCACTTGAGTAATTCTTCATATTTCACACCGCTACCTCCGAAGATATCGAGCGCACTGCCAACAGTAACATCCACATTCCCGTTACCACGTTCGGCTACGAGAAGTAAGTCATCCATATTAGAAACGCCACCCGCATAAGTCATCGGCACGCCAGCCCATGCGCCTAGCTCTTCTACCAGCTCAGCATCGATCCCATTACAGAGCCCCTCTACGTCTGCTGCGTGAATCAAATACTCAGAGCACCACTCGGCGAGAGTTGTCAGTGTGGCGTGGGTGACATCGATATTGGTAAGAGTCTGCCAGCGATTCATCGCCACTGTCCAGCCCGCCTTTGTGCGCCGGCAGCTGAGATCTACTACGATGTTTTCTCTGCCCACCTCAGAGGCAAGCTCACGTAAGTTTTTCTCTAGAAATTTCCCATCGGAGTCAAAAAGCCATGACGTCACAATAATCTGCGACGCTCCAGCCTCCAGCCAGTCCACCGCATTACGGATATTGATACCACCACCCAGCTGCAGCCCCTTAGGCCACGCTTGGAGAGCTTCGCGTGCCGCGTCTTTATTACCTGCTCCCAGCTGAATAACGTGTCCACCAGTGAGGTTCGCCTGTTTATAAAGGTCAGCATACCACTCAGCGGAGCGATCCGAGACAAAGTTCTCCTTCGGTCCCTCACCTGTGTCACGCAGAGTCCCCCCTACGATCTGTTTTACTTGGCCATCATGGAGGTCGATACAAGGGCGAAATTTCGTCATGAAGTGGAGGGTATTTTTTTTAACAGGATTAACAAGATTTACAGGATTTATTTTGAGTCTGCCAGCTGAGCTAAATCTTTGAGAGCATCAGCTAGAAGCTTAAGGTAATCCTCACGAGGAACTTCCATCCCGCCAAACTGAGTCAGATGCTCCGTCATCCACTGGGTATCTAGAAGCGAAAACTCGTTCTCACGCATCCAGTTCACTAGGTAAACTAAAGCGATCTTACTGGCGTCCGTTTTCCGAGAAAACATACTCTCCCCGAAAAACGCCTTCCCCAAGGCCACGCCATACAGCCCGCCTTGTAACCCCTCATCATCCCAGCACTCCATCGAATAGGCAAACCCCAGCTCGTTCAACTGGCAGTAACTTTCTATAATAGCAGGATCAATCCAAGTTTCCTCACGCTCGCCACACCCTTCCATCACAGCGCGAAACGAGGTATTAAACCTAACTTCAAAAGGCTTCCTCTTCATACTCTGACGCAATCCACGCGGAATATGGAATCGCTCATCAATAGGAATCAGCCCTCGCATAGTAGGACTATACCAAGAAATCTCGCCATCCTCAGCCATAGGAAAAATCCCTTCTGCATAGGCAGAGAGTAAAGTATCTGGTGGGATTATTTGCATGGTAAAAATGAGGCTAACGATCGCTCGCCGATGGGTTATAGCCTCATAACTCGTAATTTCAATACTGATAGCCCCAGTTTTACGAAATCAGCATGAAACTATGGCAAAACTGCATAAGATAAATCATCTAAACAAAAATCTTGCTTGACTGAATGAACTCCCACGTTTACTCACTGGCTTCCTTCCAGCAATCACGCTGACTGAACCTAAATCTTTCCTATGGCTACTACAGAAGTTATTCTCCGTGAAAAAATCACAAACCTCGGTGCTGAAGCCGACGTTGTTACCGTTAAAGCAGGCTTTGCTCGTAATTTTCTTATCCCACAAGGAAAAGCATTCGAAGCAAACAAAGCTAGCCTCAAGCACCTTGATGCCCTTAATGAGCAGCGCGTAAAGCGTGAAGCTGACGAAGCTGCTGCTGCTCAGAAAACTGCTGACAAGATCAAGAAGCTCAAGCTTGAGTTCACTCTTGAATCTGGCCAAGGAGGTAAAGCATTCGGTTCTATTACATCTATCGACATCCACAAAGAGCTTACAGCTAAGGGTGTAGAGATAGACCGTAACTCTATTAAACTCGACTCACCTATTAAAACTTCAGGAAAACAAGAAGTAGAAGTTAAGTTACTCGCTGACGTAGTAGCTACTCTTAAACTCAATGTTAAAGTAGCTGGTGACGAGACTGAAGAAGCTTAATTAAGATTATCATCAAATTTCACTGCCCCTTGTGTGTCAAAACGCGAGGGGCTTTTTGTATCTAGGCGCGCTGCTCAAAAGGTAAAACAGGGCGTAAATCAAGGCTGTCTATCCATGACTCTAAGCCGACAAATAGAGCCTCACTCCCCTCGCCACTAAAAGGCTCATGGAGCATGCCTTCTAGCTCAAGGTAGCTTTTCCCCTCACAGGCTAAGAGCTCAAACATCTCCCTAGCTAAATGAGTTGGACAAACTACATCATCTGCACCCTGAGTCCATAGCAGGGAGAGCCCGTCTAGATGTAACTCGGTGGCTGAGTCCCAAAGCAACTGCTCATATGTGAGCAGCACCTTTGCCCAACCAATCGATATCCGGTTATGCCACTGCTTTGGCTTTTCTGCAACAGGAACAAGAATAGGCTGCCCTGTATCGCCATGCCGGCACATACTAGAACTAACCTGTGTAGATATTGTGTAACTAGGCAGAGCAGAGGCAATCACCTTCACCATATTGACATACCATCCTGCACGGCCATGACTCGGCTGCAGCAAGGGCGAAGACAGCCAGCTAAAACTTGGCTTACGCATATGAGCAAAAACCCGTGAATCGCCTTGCTGAGCTAAAATCAAGTGACGTAATACCAGCAAACCACCCATCGAATGTCCCATCACCCCGTAGGGTAAATCATTATTTAAAATATATCGTTCAAACGTATCCGCGACAATCTCATCTAGAGCTAGTTCGTCACCCACATGGCCACGTTTCCCCTCACTCTTACCATGCCCCTGCATATCTGTAACCACACAGCGAATACCTCGAGCTGAGAATATAGATAAAACACCCTCATAGCGCTCAGCATAGTCTCCCTGGCCGTGATAAAATAAAGCATTTGCCTTAACTTCCTGACCTTCATTAGGATTAAATACTAGACGGTGAAAGCGGCGGCCCCCTATCTCCAAATCAACAGACTCAACAATCATCTATTTAATGTCTTAACTAACTCACTAATCAACTGAGCATCTTGAGGTTTTCTAGACTCCAAAAAGGATGCTTCAAGCTCACTTAAAAAACGTGAAATCACGAGCCCTAAATGTGAAGGTTGTAAAATAGCTGCACGTGCTCGATCAGATATTCCTGAATGCTCATGTAACAGCACGTCTATATCAAATTTTCTACCTTTGTGATAAGGATCAACCAAATACGGCTCCCCATCTATATCTATCCTATTCAGAAAATGCCCAGGATAACTACAAGCATCCACCTGAACGTCAAGCCTGGCACCGACTAGCATATAGACAATAGCAAGGCCAATAGGGTTTCCAGCTTTCTTATCTAAAACATGGCAAAGGTCAAAGTCACGCTCTGAGGTTTTAGACTTAGCGCTGCCACTAAATGAGCCTTTCTCAAAAAGCCAAACTCTAAGCTCATCAGTTGAGACATCTACCAGCTCAGCGTTTGCCTCTTCTGCCAAAATATCAATACTATCACTAAGCGAGGCCCTTAGAGTAATGCCATCATGTAAGTAATCAGATACCTGCCTCAGCATATTTTCAAAACTCTCCCAGTCCTCTGCTATTGCCATAGCTCCACCTGAGGGAACCTGCCACTCATTACGTAATGTGTCACGTCTACCAAAAGCTAATAGCCGAGATAAATGCTTACGCTGGCGCCCCTCAACACTAATGCCTAAAGCCGCTAAATCATGGCTAATATCGCCACCAAAACTCTTAAACTCCTTAGAGACAATAGGCTCGACCGCTGGGTCTTGATCATCAAGAAGACGAATCAAATACGGTAAATCACGAGTGCATGCCATGCTGAAAACACTAGTGTAATCCTTAGGCTATAACAAATAATTTAAATTATTTTCAGATTAAAGCAGGAATCACCTATCAAACAGTAAGACCTCAGCAAGCCCAACCTAACAAGTAACCCTCGCCAATGCAGAATCTCTTTTAAAGCCCAAAGAGTTAATTACCAGGCTCTACATGTAGGCGAATATCACAATCTACATGGAAATTCATCTGTTCTATACGCTTTACCAAATCTGATGGAACAGCACGCTTATCCTCATCTGTCTGATATGGACCTTCAAATACAACTTTGCCACGAGGATCTTTTACAATGATTTCTTTAATACCATTCCTCGACCTCATGGTAACAGCCCCTGCTTGATCTCGTTTGGTTACTGTAGAAGTAGAACTAAACTGCATATTTTTAGCCGGCTTAGGCTTCTTAATATTACCTATAGAAGGAGGCAGCTTATCCTGGATACCTCCAGATGGAGGAATCGTGGAGCCAGACACCTTATCCAGTAATCTCAGGATCTCCATTTCCATACCACCTTGCCCATTCAAGTGCTTTTCCATTTCAGCAATGTGTTTACGCATCTGCTGCTCTATAAGATGTCTATCGGTTAACGGCACGTCATCTAAAACACCTCTTGATGCAGCAGCATCAAGAACATCAGGAGCTTCCAGCTGCACCGTTCTAGCACCCAGCTTCGTGCTAACCGTCATTTCCTGACCTTTATGAAGGTATGTTAGTTCCACATCATCACCAGGGGAGCAGCTTCTGACGGCTAACCTAAGGTCACCTTGTGAGTTGATCTGATGTTCATTAAACCCTGTTAGAATGTCATAAGTTTTGAGCCCAGCTTTTGCTGCAGCTGAGCCTTGAGCGACATGCTTAATCACAATACCATGACCGTGAGCTATATCTAACTGAGCTGCTGTAGCCTTAGAAACAGGGCTACCGCCAACACCTAAAGCTGCGATCTCTCGGTATGCATTTTTTTTATGCTTATCACCAAGGTCAGAGCTACCCTGACTTGTTTGAGCTGACTTCAGAGGTTCTGGTATCGGGTTTTCAATTGCCCATACCGGCAGAGCTAAACAAACTGTAGCGCAACTCATTAAACCTTTCATATTAGAAATAGTAGATTTTGATTTAATATAAAAATTCATAGGAGGTTATTATGACTTTCTTCTATATATAAGAACGTATCTGCAGATCCCTTTTGTGTAAATTAATTGGTTTCTAAAGGAAGTAATATATTGGTAACGCCTGGGCTCGAAACCTCGATCTCATCGCCATTTTTATCCAATAGCTTCACCTTATCTACATATTCTAACTGGATTAGCCTATGCGCTTTATTGTCTTCAGAAAAAATGATACCTTGTTCCTTGGTGTTCATTACATTGTGGCTAAATGAATCTGGAACTAACCAAGCATCTTCTGGTGGTATAATAACTGGATTACTCTGAACATTAGGCGCAATATGACCATCCTCCACCGTATTAATATTATTCGTAATAATCTGCGAGCCCTGATCATTAGTAGGTATTAATAAAGCCGCCGCAGAACCTAATAAGGCAACAGCTGCTGCTGCAGAATATTTCCAAAATCTTGTCTGACTAGACACTTCAACTTCAGAAAGCTTCGGACTAGGTGAAGTCCCATCAAATGAAACAACTTTTTCTTCAACAGGGACACCCTCGTGCCAGCGATCCATCGCTTTCACCATCCGGTCTAGAATCTCCTCTGGCAGCTCTGGAGTTGCCATCATAGCAATGCCTTCTTCAAGCTCTTTAACCTCATCTTGAGTAAGAGCTTCTTCATTCATAGCATCCATCCTCTCACTCATATTACGAATAAGTTCACCTGATAGAGCTAGAGGCTTCATTGACTGGAGCTGGTTTTCCACCTCTAGTAACGCTGCATCTAAGTTATTATCTGTATTAATTACTGACATGTTTAGTCTGATTAAATATTGGCAAAATGATTATCCTTTAAATGTCGTTTAACTTTCGCTTTTCTTCAAGGTTTTTTCTTAAACGCTCGAGTCCATAACGGTAGCGCGATGCTGCTGTGTTAAGTGAAACATCTAAAATTTCAGATATTTCAGCAAAAGTATGTTCTCCCCAGATCTTCATAATAATGACTTCTGAGAATTTTTCAGGAAGGTTTTTCAAGCTATCCTCGAGGATTGCTTTAGATTCTGTATTGGTCGCCCCTTGCTCGAACCATGGCTCAGCATAACCGCCTGTAACACCACGCTTATCAGCCTCTACCTTTTCTTCTCGCTTCGTTCGACGATCATTTTTACGACCAAGGTCGATAGCTAACCTACGGATAGCTGTATATAGATACGGTTTCCACTGTTCTCGTCCTCCATCGAATGAGCCTTCTCCAACTTTGCGTGCAAGTTTAACTAACGCATCCTGCATCACATCTTCTGCATCATATGAATTACGAGTTTGTTGACGCGCGAACAGTAGCATCCTAGCTCCATTTTCAGCTAACCAGTGATACCAGATACTATTTTTAGGACTCTGTGATATATCAGCTGGCGGACTAGTAGGCAGTGGGATCATACCATCTCCATTATTGGAGATAGCTTGACTATCATCACCTTCCACCATTGTAGAATCAGAGCTATTATCAAGTTGTGTAGTTTTCAGCGATACCATTTCTATAAATAGAACGATACAAACTTCCTACTTTATCTAAAATTTGGATAAAAATGGATTACTCCACTTTTTCAGCAGCATCTCCTGCAACCTTAGATACGCTCTCTGCCGGACTAGCCGACGTCGCATCTTTATCAACAAGCCCCTTCTTAAGATCGTCCTCACCCGGAGAACACTTACCTGACATTCATGTATTTACTCCCATCGCTGGAAGTATCCACAACTGCAAAGCAAAATAAAATGCCACAACAGCCATTCCTATAAAAAGTTTTTCCATACCCAAGTATTGTATAGCTTCAAAAAAATGCAACCACCTATCTCAATTTAGCGATTCTTCATGTTTTGCGCCACCATGGTAAAAAAGGAGCGCAACTCCAGCTGGATCGAGTTAGGAACATTGGTCTCATTCATCGCTTCATCCATAAGTTCGACCCACCTGACAGCCTCGGCTTCACCTATGGCAAACGGGGCATGACGCATACGTAACCTTGGGTGTCCACGTTTTGCCTGATAACGTGGGTCTCCCCCAAAGCGAAATAGCAAAAAGTCACGAAGGCGCTCCTCTGCCTGAGGGATCTCATCCTCAGGATACATCGGACCTATTAAGTCATCTTTAACAATGCGTTTATAGAATGCTGCCACCATTTTAGTGAAACCAACTTCACCTAAAATCGTATATATAACTTTTTCGTCCATGGGTTATATTTGTTTTACAACTCCTGTTGCTGCTTAGCATTTGCCTTCAAACGAAGTGCGTTAAGCGCGATAAAACCTGTAGCATCTTCCTGGTTATACGCCTCTTCTGCGCCGCCTTCCATAGTGGCGACATCCTCTGAATAGAGTGAGTTATCAGAGCGACGACCTGCCTGAAGGCAGTTTCCTTTGTAAAGCTTCATACGAACTTCACCAGTAACGGTCTGCTGAGTCGAAGTAATAAGGGCCTGAATAGCTTCACGCTCAGGAGCGAACCAAAAGCCATTGTAAATGAGCTGAGCATATTTACTGATCAAGCTGTCACGCACTGCCTGAGCTTCACGGTCGAGCGTCAACGTTTCCAGATCCTGATGCGCTGCTAAAATGATAGTGCCACCTGGAGTTTCATAAATACCGCGTGACTTCATTCCTACAAAACGGTTCTCCACGATGTCAATTCTACCGATACCGTGTTTACCGCCTAGGTAATTAAGCACACGCATTACGCCGTATGGATTAAGTAATGTGTAACCATCCTTAAGCCCACCATTCTTCACATCACCGAGTTCTGAGATCAAAGCGTCAAGACCCTCACACTGAAGACCGACAATATTTCCTTTTTCGAATAAAAACTGAACATACTCAGCCTGATCTGGCGCATCTTCTGGTGATACAGATAATACATACATATCACGATCTCTCTCACCTGTAGCATCATACCATGTGTCTTCCAGAGCGCCGGCTTCGAATGAAATATGAAGTAGGTTACGGTCTGTGCTGTATGGTTTCTTAAGAGAAGCTGATACAGGAATATTATGTTTTTCAGCATACTCGAGCATTTCTGTTCTACCGGGGAACTCCGCGCGGAACTCAGCATCACGCCACGGAGCGATCATTTTAATATCTGGTGCCAGAGCTGCTACAGAAAGTTCGAAGCGAACTTGGTCATTCCCCTTACCTGTCGCACCATGAGCAATCGCGTCTGCGCCTTCTTTAAGAGCCACGTCTACGATCCCCTTAGAAATACATGGACGCGCAATAGAAGTCCCTAATAAGTAGCGACCTTCATAGAGAGCGTTCGCCTGGAACATTGGGAAAATATAATCACTAGCAAACTCTTCACGGAGATCACCAATGTAACATTTACTAGCACCTGTATTGAGTGCCTTTTCCTCTAGCCCATCAAGCTCATCGCCCTGACCGACATCGGCACAGTAAGCGATCACCTCTGCATTATATGTATGCTTTAACCAGTGAAGAAGAACTGAGGTATCTAAACCTCCTGAGTATGCGACGACAATTTTCATAATTATTTAGAATAAGTAAGTGGATTAAACGGTGATTTTCTGCGGCAAAAAAAGCACGCGCCTGCTGAAGAAGCAAGTACATAGCACGTTCAGAAATCTATTCCTCCGTGCTATTATCGATCATCACCGCCTGAGCCTTTTTCGAAGTCGGTATCACCTTGCGAATAAGCTTTTTAAAACCACCCTCTGCAGCCTCGAAATCATTCTCTGCATCACGTAAAGCCTTCTCCCAGGCCTGAGCAAAACCTGGAGCCTGCTCACGCATCATACTAGCCGCCGTATCCATTATCTGCATCTGCCTAAGCTCTGCCTTACCTGGCTTTAGATTACTCACATTTAAGTTCATTCTGAGCGTTTCGTTCTGCTCACGCAAATCTTCAAGTTGCTTCTCCAGCAGTTCATTTCCTTTCGAATTAATTTTCAGCTGAGTATTTAAGTGTCCTTGTAGCTCCTTCGTTTCCGTTTCTAGACGTTTTTTTTCTACACGAAGCTGCTTCAAATCCTTCCGCATAAGCCGCCAAGTCGTCACAACTAACAACAATCCAACTAGTAAACCCCAAGTAAAAGGTTCTGAGAGAATGTTTATAAATATTTCCATGCTTTCAGAATAGGCGAAACACCCATGATTTCCAAGAATTATCACCATTGCAAAATTCAGCCTTCATTATAATAGAATCTGTTTCCTTCTGGTATAAAATGCTGCCAGCTCAATAAAACCAGCAGAACAAAAAGAGTAGATCAAACTATGGAATGAAGAGTATCTTCGGCTCCACTACTTATATAGATTACCCCCTCTAGAAGCTCTAGCTATTGAGGAACATCTATTAATAACACAATAGATAGACTTCAGCTGTTGAAAGTTCCTTGTGAACAGATAGCCAGAACCACTTATAAATCTGTTATTGATAACGCTGATACAACTGAAAATTCTGGTAAAAAAACATACCCATAAAGAGCATGATAAAGAGTTGCCCACTCATTAAGCCCAGAACCCCTAATATGCCGGCTGTAACCATACTTACCAGATGAAGCGTTTTAGTCCTTCTCGTTCCTAAAACAGCCCCAAGCATTTGGCCTCCATCTAATGGGTAAATAGGCATACAATTAAATATTGCCCATATAATACTAACTATCGCTAAGTCAGAAAAAAATTCTCGAATCAAAACACTCTGATCGAGAAAGTGTGGCCATACCCAGTATAACACAATAAGCCCCAATACGATCTGCACAAATGGACCTGCCGCACTAACTATAAACGACTGCTTACGACTAAGCCTCCCAGGGGGCTGCGTAGCATATCCACCCATTGTTGTTAGGACAACATAAGTCGGTAACCCAAACTTCTTAATGGTCAAAGCATGCCCCATCTCGTGTACAAGTATCGAGATAAAAGCAGCCATCACAAACAGTGCTATCCCCAGTAGGTCTGCAGAGCTTTCTAGCTTTGAACCAAATGTGCCAAGCAAACCAATCGTAAGCCAAAACATCGGCTCCACCTTTATAGAAATACCAAATAAATTAAACTGAATCATGATTCTATTTTTGAAGTAAATTATATGCAGAAACGAGAGCCTTCAAGCCTGCCATTTCGATAGAAGGGTCAACCCCACAGCCCCAAACGAGCTCGCCGGCGTCACCTTTAAGCTGAATATATGCCGCAGAGTCAGCATCTGACCCACCTCTCACAGCATGCGAACGGTAATCAGTCAGAGTGAAGTTCTTCTTCCCAGCTTCTGCTAGAGCTTGAACAAAAGCATTAATAAGCCCATTTCCTACTCCGTTTATTTTTTCAGCGACCCCGTCCACCGTTAGCTCAGCACAGCATCCTACCTCGCCTGGCCCTCCAATATGTTGATCTAGCTCATAACTGACTAATTCCACTGGTGCAGTAAGGTTAACAAACATCTTAAAGAACGCAGCGCGAATTTCTTCAGCTGAAAGCTCTCTGCTTAATTCATCAGCGAGCGCGTATATTTTACCACCGACGTCAGGGTGCATTGACTTCGGTAAATCGTATCCATGCTCTCTATCTAAAATGTAAGCAATACCACCTTTACCTGACTGGGAATTAATACGAATAATCGCCTCGTAAGAACGTCCTATATCCTGTGGATCAATCGTTAAATATGGAACCTCCCAGCGCTGAGTAGTATTACTATCACTCTCTCTTGCACGGATATCTAACCCTTTTTTAATAGCGTCCTGATGCGAACCAGAGAATGCTGTAAATACTAATTCACCGGCATAGGGATACCGCTCGCTCACCGTCATATGAGTCACACGCTCATACACTGCGCGCAGTGATGAAAGGTCAGAGAAATCAAGCCCTGTTTCGATACCGTGGCTATTCATATTAAGCGCTATATTGACAATATCTAGATTACCAGTGCGCTCACCGTTACCAAATAAAGTCCCCTCTACTCGGTCAGCCCCAGCCATTAATCCTAGCTCTGTAGCAGCTGTGCCTGTACCGCGGTCATTATGTGTATGCAGTGAGATAAGAACAGAGTCACGCTTATGCAAATGACGCCCCATCCACTCGATCATATCAGCATGAACGTTCGGAGTCGTCCACTGTACCGTTTCAGGTAAATTAATGACCATCTTCTGCTCTGGCGTAGGTTGCCAGACATCGATCACAGCATTACAACACTCTGCAGCGAAGTCTAACTCCGTGTCAGAAAATGACTCTGGAGAATATTGTAAAACCACCTCTGTCTCAGGAACTGTCGACTTAAGCGACTTAACTAGCTCAGCACCATCAACGGCTAGCTTTTTAATATCTTCACGAGAAGCATTTCCAAAAGTAACACGACGCTGTAACGGTGATGTGGAATTATAAATATGCACAATCACTCGCTTAGCCCCTTTGATAGCTTCAAATGACCTACGAATCAAGTGCTCTCGAGTTTGCACAAGCAACTGAATCGTCACATCATCAGGAATCAAGTCCTCCTCGATCAATCGGCGACAAAAATTAAACTCTGTATCTGCAGCAGATGGAAAACCGATCTCAATCTCCTTAAAGCCAACACGGCAAAGCAAGGCGAAAAACTCAAGTTTTTCATCTATTGTCATCGGCACTGGTAAAGACTGATTACCATCACGCAGATCAACACTCGTCCATACGGGAGCATGTGTAATGGAGCGGCTTGGCCACTGGCGATCTGGTAGATCCACAGTAGGAAACGCTTGGTATTTTTGGATGCTCTCAGACTTCATGACGTGCTTTAGATGGAGTTATTCCCACTAAATTGCAAGCTACAAGCATGATTCACCCTATTTTCCTACTTGCCGATAAGTTACTGTGTAGTAAATATACACCCCGACCATGAATATTAAATCTATCTCACGTAAACTCCTCCTAGCTGGCTTAACTGCTGCAGCTGGCTTCGGGTTAAGCTCATGCAGCACGACTCCTGGTGGCATCACTGGTAGTGGACTTAGCACATACCAGTCTTTTGACCTTCCCGCGACCTTACCTAGTAACCCTTCTAACGTGCGAGTAAAAGTCTCACTCAGCAAGCAAGTCGTCTATGTATTAGAAGGCTCCAAGCCACTACTGGTAATGCCTGTCTCTATCGGCAAAGCAAGCACACCCACCCCAAAGGGAAATTTCAGAATTTACAACAAAGAAGCTAAGCGCCGAGCAAACACTCACGGCTACGCATACAGCGGCAACCAAATCAAACAAACACGTCTCAGCAACAAACCTGCTGGCTGGGGATTCAAAGGTACTCCTATGCCATACTGGTGTGAGTTCAAACCTGCCTACGGATTTCACACTGGCTGGTTAAAGCACGCTCCTGCTACTCACGGATGTATCCGTATGCACGAGAACCTAGCACCTAAGTTTTTCCGCCTCGTCAGCAATGGCACACCAGTGAATATATCTAACTCACAGCCGGAAGACGCTACTCTAGGTAGAAATGTTCCTCGTCCTATCGATGCGGGTCCTCTCCCTGACTACCCTGCTTCATTTATGCTTAATGGTGGATATTACAGCCAGCATAAGACGCCTAGCTTCAACTAAATATTAAAGCTTTATCTTAATACGACTCTTATCTCTATACACGGAGACAAGAGTCGTTTTTACATCTACCTCCATCTCCCACCTCCACCTCTTTGTCTAGAAAAGTCACATTCAGTACTCGAGTCTCCTTCTTGGCGCTCATTATTATTGAAAACATACTTAAAATCGTTCCCGTCAGCTTAGTCTGGCGCTGCGGAGCCCTACTAGGTGCGCTCACCTACCAGCTCACACCTAAGCGAAGGAAAATAACTCAAGATAATCTGAAACTTGTGCAACCACAGCTGGATGATGATGCAATCGAAAAGCTCAGTAAGACTGTGTTTCGCAATTCTATAGCCAACATCCTCTGTTCACAAAAAACAGCCACCTTATCTGAACAAAAGCTTAAGAAGCTCGTCACCATAGAAAATCGTGAAATCATAGACCGCTCCGCTGCCGACCAAGGCAGCATTTTTCTTCTATTCCATATGGGAAACTGGGAAATCTTATCTCGTTTGGCCAAGTTGCTAGATTACGATAAACCGACAGGAGCTCTTTTTCAGCCACTCAAAAATGCTCTCATCAATGAACACATTCACAAAAGCCGCGAAAAATCTGGCACGAGACTTTTTGCACGACGCAAAGGTCTCTTAGAGGCAGCCAAATTTCTAAAAAAAGGAGGTGCCCTAGGAATACTCTGTGACCAAAACGCAGGAAAGAATGGTGTTAAGCAACTACTATTCGGTAAGGAGACCTTACTTACCCCATTACCTACCAGCCTTGCTACAAAATACCAATGCCCCATCATTCCACTCTCTGTTAGCACTACAAGACCGGGGAGGTGGCATATACGTTTACATGAACCTATAAAAATAGCACCTGAGCTTTCCAAAGAGGAAGCCTCCGCTCTACTCATCCCCGTCATGGAAAACATCATGGCTCAGCATACTGAGGACTTTTTCTGGCTCCATGCATTATGGAAAAAAAGAAGTTTCAAAAAACGAAAAATTGCTGAATAACTAACACAACAGATGAGCCAACTTATTGAGATATCAGAAGACCTCTACATCGGTGAAGGTAACCAAAAAAAGGTTTACCACCACCCACACGATGAGCATCTATGTATTAAAATCGCTAAACCCGGTAAGCCCAGACGCCTCGTCGGCCTCAAGCGTGAAATTCGCTACACAGCCAAATACCAAGATAATCTCCCCTTTTTAGCAAAATACATCCAAGAACAAGATACCAATATGGGAACTGGCTACGTTTTTGAACTTATTAAAAATGACAACGGAAAAGTATCAACTCCTCTAGGCCTCTATATTAAAAATAAGACCGTCTCTGAATTGGATAAAAAGGTGGCTCATATATACAGACTCTTGATTCAACACCGTGCTCCTATAAGTGACATAAACCCTAACAATTTCCTAGTCCAAGATAGCCAGAATAACTCTCAATCACTTCACCTCGTAGACGGGTTTGGCAATTCTGATTTCATCAAGATCTGTGACTTTTCTAAACACTTCTTAAAAAAGAAGCTAGATAGGAAGTTTTCCAGACTCTGTAAAAGGCTCAAAATATCTTCGGACTTCATTAAATAATATGTCTTCTACAGTGTTCACTCTCGTAGACGATAGTCCATATGCGGGGACTCTCATACAAGGACTAAGTATAAAAGCGAGTGAACTAAAATCTCTAGTATCCTCATCTGAGGTTCAGGTTCTAGCTGAAGGTCGACACCGAGTTGTAAAAGTAACTCTGAACAGAGAAGGTAACCCTGTAGAGGTAGCGATCAAGTGCTTTGGTAAACAGCAGGGATGGAAGGACTGGAGCGACCAAAAACGAGGCTCCAAGGCGAGCCGGTCTTTTCTTGCCGCACAACACCTGCACGAACGTGGCGTTTGTACACCTGAACCTCTAGGATACGTTGATCATTGGGCGGGTGGTCGCTTGGTCGAAAGTTACTTTCTATCCATCTTCGAGGGAGGTCTCACTGACATGCGGCAAGAGCTGGATCGTATCTACGCAGAAGAGCCCCAGTGCCACACAATGGTCAGGCTTATGACCCAAGCAGGAAGGTTCATTAAAAGCATGCATGACGCAGGCTTCCAACACCGTGACTTAGGGGTGCAAAACATCATGCTTAGGCGCACGCCTGATGGCGGGTGGAAAGACTTTCAAGTCATCGACCTAAACCGTGGAAGAACAAGAGAGAAGCTTACGCAAGCGGAACGCGGCAGAGACTTTGATCGGCTCAATATACCAGGGGCCTTTCTCTCTATTGCTGTTACAGAATACTCTCGCAAGACCAATAAAAAACCCCCTACCATTAACAAAGAGTTTGCTGCAGCCAAGCTAAAGTATTCGAAGCGATATCAATTTCATGTCAAAACACGCCGCTTCAGAAAGCCTAAGTATTGGGGTAAAAAGAGGAAAAGAGTTCATCCCTACAAAAATATTTGGCTCTGGGATGACCGCTCTGGTCAAGCCTCGGTTGTCATGTCCCCTAAGGAGCGGCGCCATTGCTATACGAAAGATAGATTCCTCAACACTATCACTAGCGTATTAAAGTTTGGGCTACCTACATTTAAAGCATATCAAGGCCTCATAGATACAGCGTATAAAAAACCTGTAGCCATGAAGTCACGTGTAGCCATCGCACTAGAAGCTGCTGATATTGAAATCGAACCCCAGCTGCTCTTACTCGATAAGCTCGGGACTATTCCTATCTCGCTCCGCATCGGTCATCATGAAAACAAAGAGCAATGGGACAAGTCGATTTCGTTAATCAAAAAATTAGCGACCAAAGGGCACGAAGTCATGCTCATCCTGATGCAAGATCGGCGAGCCGTGAACCAGCCTGAAAGCTGGGCAAATTTCTTAAACTACATTTTTGACCATACCGCTGAAAGCATTCATGCCGCTGAAATATGCCATACTGTAAATCGCGCTAAATGGGGCATCTGGACAGCCCGTGAGCAAGCTGAGCTCATGCGACCGATCATAGGCCTAAAGCAACAACACCCCCACGTTAAATTCACAGGCCCCTCATGTATCGACTTTGAATATTATTACATCTTCAATGCTCTTCGCGCCTTCCCCCAAGAACTCAAGCTTGATGCCCTTTCACACCAACTCTACGTGGATCGCCGGGGTGCGCCTGAGAACTACCAAGAAAAGTTCAGCCTACTGGAAAAGGCAACTCTGCTAAAAGCGATTGCTAAAGTAGCACCCCAAACAGAGGATACGGTAATAGTATCTGAAGTAAATTGGCCATTGCGTGATACGGGGACCTGGTCGCCTGTAAATGCTACCTACCTACCTAATCCAGACAGACAAAGTGAGCTTGGTGTTTCTGAGGAGCTCTACGGCTCATACATGCTACGCTACTATGTGATCTCTCTCTGTTCAGGCATGATAGACAGAGTTTACTGGTGGCGCCTCGCGGCACACGGCTTTGGACTGGTCGACGAGCGCGATAATTGGCGCCATCGACCTGCATACTTTATGCTCGCTACTTTTCTGGAGATCTTGGGCGAAAGCACATTCCTAGAAAAGCTGGACAGCCCTGATCAAGTTTACCTCTTCAAGTTCCGCACCTCATCCCAAGAGATCGTCCTGGCATGGAGTAACGAAGTAGAAGGCTACATTAGCGATCTAAATGCAGTAAAAGTAATAGACGCAAAGGGAAAAGAAACCTCACTCACTGCACCTCTTTCTGAAGCACCTCGTTACTATTTTCTCTAAACCAAAAGTTGCGTTAGCTTCTTGAAGCCGCTGGGTTTATTTTAGCATCTAGGAGATCGTCTTTGAAGTCTGGATACTTTACTTCAAGTCGGCATATAAAACGGTTCCAGCGGCGGGTGATTTTCCCGAGGCGGATGGATGGGATCAGATTAGGCAAGGTAAAGAAAACGCAATCGCCGACGCCATCAACCATTACGAGCCTAGCCTCTTCTGCTGTCTTTCGCTGAACAAGGATATTCTTCCCGTGGAGATCATTAACGATAATCAAATTAGTAATGAGGAAATCACGCAGGATTATTAACTGAGCGATAAAATCAGGAATGACCTCTCGGTTCTCCTCTAGGTAATATTTAAGCGTTTTTGAAGTTTGGGAATCATAGTCAAAGGCTCTCTCATAGAGATGGCCGGGACCTAAATTTGTCTCACAACGACCCAAATGGTCTGCGATGTGAGTCATGGGAGTCTCTTTTCGATGAAGTAGGCGATAATATGCAAAATCAGCATTAAAGCGTTTTTGCGCTTTTACATTCTCGGTGGGGATTTTGACACATTGGTCAAGGTTTTCTGGGTGCTGGTAGCACTGACAGTATGCTCCTTCTGCGATGAGCAGATCCGGATCGAGAGAAATGGTTTCAGTTTTCAATATTTTAGATTTTACAGTCATACTACGCACTACGCAATTCGGTTTTAATTAAATAGCATCTCAGAGTGATTTCTTAAGAAGAAGAGATAGATCAGAACTCCTTTATTAAAAGTAAGAATTACACTCTTTTTAAAACTATCCCTCTTAAACGCCTTCATCATTTGAGCTCTTTAAGTGAACGTAACAACATGTATTTCTCTACGGTAGAATCGATATAGTTACTGAAATGAAAGTTGTAGTCATTTAAAATGCGGCTTCCCCTTTACACCTTGACAACAGACTCGATCTTAAGAAGAACCAGACATGATAATACTCAAAGAATCCCAAGCTTTTGCCCATGGAAATCACCGTGAAGTATACAAGCATCCTGATAACCCAAAAAGGTGCTTAAAGCTCATGACTGAGCACTGGAAAGATTCACCACGTTGGCAGCGCGCCAATATCTTGGGTAAAATTTTCCGGCCACACACTTACTTCAATGAAAACGAAAGTGAGTATCAATTCTCAAAAGCCACCAAGAAAAAAATTGGCACGCACGCAGCCGATTTTATAGCGATCGCCCACGGTTATGTAGAGTCAGATCGAGGGCAAGTGTTAGAGGTGGACTTGATCGCAGATGACAATGGAGAAACTTCTCTTTCTTTAAAGGAGTTTATTTGGAGGTATGGGCTTACTAAACCTTGCGAAGCTGCTATCGAAAAATTTTGGACTCAGCTACATGAGCACTGGGTATTTGTGCAAGCCAGACCTGACAACCTATCCATTAAAGAGCTCGATGACGGCAGTCTCCAAATTTTTGCCATCGATGGCTACGCTTATACTCAATTCATCCCACTTGCTAAATGGTTTCTAAAAGAGAAAAACCGAAAGCTCGCCAAATTTAAAAGAAATCAACAACTGCAAATTGATCATATCTTAGCTGCCCGAGAGTCCGGGAACGATCATGAACTTGGAAGTCAGGGTATCCTGCAAAGGGCAGGCAATGACGACGCCTAAACAGATAAATCCATCACAACATCTCTTCTATTGCTGCTAGTATGCTCCGGTGGAAATTAGTATTGTTTTCTAGATACCAATCACGCGCCTTTGCTCCTATTAAACGTTTATCCTTATGGCTCATCGCGATAAGGTTTTGCATTTCATCTTCTAACTTCTCTTTATCCACATAATAGTTTACCCCGAGGTGTCTTGGCTCGCTACGGTAATAAGGAATAGTTATTCCACGTTGACTTGTGACCAGTTCGTTCATCGGTGGAGCCTCTGTCGTTACAACGACAGCTTCACAGCTCATCCCTTCCACAATGTAGTGACCCCAACCTTCTGAAAGAGAAGGGCAAAGATGAACCCCTATTTCATTTGTTAGTTTTCTAAGCTCCTCTTCAGATAATCTTTCTGTAATGAGTCTGACGTTTTCTGGCACGGATACTGGAGCATTATTTTTGTGCTGGAGTATGGTGAGAGTGGGCCACTCTGGATGTTTCTCCCATAAGTTCAAAATGGTATCTGTCCCCTTAAGAGTCGAGCTTCCTGCAAGGTGTAAAAATTGGTTATAATCTCTTTGAGAGTTATCAAGGTGAACCTCTTTGGATGTGAAGCCTATGTATTTAGACGCGATGTTAAGTTTAGAGAATATAGAGTGCGCATGCTGAGATTTACAGAAAACCTGATCGATTTTTTTAAGTCTTGAAATGTGCCGTTTAGGAAACCGTTCTTGGTTGGGGATCAAAATATTTACCCTCGCCGCCCCAAACCATACTGGAAATACTCGCTCCAAAAAAATATTAACATCATATTCATTTTTCTTAGAAAACCATTTCTGAAAAAACTTACGAGACCGGCAGTGAGAAAAAGTAATGTTGTGCCCTGCTAGCTCCAGAGCCTTTGTTAGAATAACAACATCGCTATCGAGGCCTACTCCGTTACTACGTGCTATGATGTTAATATTTAATGACATAAGGCCCCTGTTCTATTTTAAGAAATAGTTTGTTGATAAATAAGGTCTGTTTTCCGAACCATCGTATCGCATAAAAACTGTTCAGTGACCTTAGAGTAAGCTTTGGTTTTAAGTAAGTCATATAATACAGAGTCATCTGTAACTTGTTTAATATGAGATGCTAATTGGGCATGATTGCCCCTGTTTGCTAACATCCCTGTCTCAAGGTGGGTAATCAGTTCAGGAATACCACCAACAGCAGTTGCGATAACTGGCGTTTTCGTTATGAAGGCATCTAAAATAGATGAACCAAGCCCCTCTTGCTTAGAGGTGATAAGTAGTAAGTCTGTATTTCTAAAAACGTCACTAATGTCTTTAACGAAACCCAGCATGAAAATTTGTTTTTCGAGTCTTTTCTCTTTTATCCGTTCTGCAATCTCTTCTTTTTGGGCGCCCTGCCCTATAATTAGGAAAATAGCATCTAAGCCGTCCTTTATGCATTGCTCAGCAGTATTAATAAATGTGCTATAGTCTTTTTCTGACGACAGTGCAGATGTGTTAGAAACAATAATCTTACTGTCAGGAAGCCCCCACCGCGCTCTAAAGCTCTCTTTATATTCTGTATTATTTTTAAATCGTTCAGGGTCTACCGCATCGTTTATAATCACAGTCTTTTTAGGTTCAACCCCTTTATCTGTTAGGACTCTTCTTACGTCCCCAGAAATACAAATGATACTTGAAACAAATTTAGATCGATATTTAAATCTAGAGATAAAATTATTTTTAATAGGGAATGATACTCGTCTATGCAGAATGAGTGTTGCTTCATTTAAAAATAATTTAGAATATAAAGCTGCCGCATGACTATGACTCGTATGGGCATGCATGACGTGGATAGCGAATTCTTTACATACTCTTTTTATTTTCCATGCAGTAATTAAGTCAGCAGATCCATTAAAGCTAGCAGGGATGAAATGTATCCCCTCTGA
>CAYNLE010000029.1:0-25070 GCA_964397975.1 uncultured Verrucomicrobiales bacterium
TCTATGGTGGTCCAGAAACCCTAAAATATGCAGATGGAGTCTTTGTAGAAGCATTCCTTAGCGGCCCAGCAAAGACAGCAGAAGGGGCTTCGCTACTCATCGATGGCTTACTAGAAATACCGGCGGATAAGTACATCATATGTAATGGGCTGATTGACGGGTTCGGGTCAAACGGCTCGCATAAGTTCAGCCTCGCTGCATACTTGATCGTTGCTAATGAAAACACATATTACCGCTTTGGTAAGGGGCATAATTTTAACAACGAATACATGACCTTTTGGCACGATGACTTTGCAAAGGAGATTGGAGAGCCATCTGGGAAAGCAACCAAAGAGGGTTTGACCTATAAGCGTAGCTTTGAGCACGTCGACGTAACGTTAGATTTAGAAAATCAAAAGGCCACGCTGAATTGGAAGTAAGTCAGCGGATATAAATGAAGGGCTTCTTTTTATAAAGAGTGAGTGAGTTTTAGTTCGTAAACTTTACCTTCTTTGATCGGGACGTTGTATGTCCTGCTCCAAGTTTTCGTTTCTACGTTGTAGTCAGTTTGCCAAAAGTCATTTCCGTGGACACTTTGGTCTAAAGGTTTTCCATCGACGTGTAGAGTGTGCCCTAACGGTGTGGATAAGCCTTCGAAAGTGAAGGGGACATAGCCTAGACCTCCTTTAAAACTTAAAGCTGCTTCATCTTGGTCACAGGTTATTCTTATATCAGGGAAGCTGAGTGTTTGGGTTCCCTTTGTGACTTTAGCTTGGTGATTATTTTGTTGAGCCTCTCTGAGTATCATGTGCGGTGTGTTAGCTGCTTTTTTGAGTGCGTTTAAAAGCGCTTTATTAGGTCCATAATAGTTTTTTGCAGCCTTAGGCATGACAATGTATTCAATGGTGGCTTCAATGTAGTCACCGGCTATAAATTGTGTTGTGTTGCTGGGTGGTAATATATCGATAGTAGAAAACATCCGTTCTCTAATGTTAGTTCCACGCTCTGCAAACCATGGAGAGGCTTTTTTACCTCCTAGTTTGGCGTCCCATGAGCGAATGATGAATCCTCTATTAGCAGTGGTGTCGAATTTATGGCCTTCTGCAAGTTGAGCGTCATGGAGTGAGAACCATGGGGTTTCACCTACGCATTCTACTAGCTCAGTTTTATAGGAGTTACCACCTATACTGGTGTTCCATTCTTTGATGAGACCTGAGCTATTTCCGTGAGCGAATTTATTCTCTAAGGTATAGTTATAGGTATCAGATCCCACTTGGAAGAAGACAAAACGTGAAAAGTCGATTGTTTCGTTAACTTTCATTTTTAGGCGATAAGTACCTCTGACGATATCATCTGATCTGCTGATACTACTGGTTATGGAGTAGTCGACTTTATGATCTAAGTTACCCGTGTAGGTGACTTCTGTTAAACAGGGGCCTTGGCGGTGTCGTTGTGCTTTTACCGCGCGGCTTGGGATTAGCTCATTAGATGTATCGAATGCTCTGAAGGCGTCTCCTCCACCAACGTTAGTTGTCCATTCCCACGATTTACTGCTGCTGTCAGCTTTGATCATAAGAGGGCGAACGTCAGTGATGAGGCTTTTCGCCTGTGCTTTATCAGGTTCATAGCAGATACTTTCGCCCCATGACCCCATAGCGCTTTGTTCCCATAGTTGGTTACTACCCCAGCCAATTAAAGATAGTTGTGCGTGTGATGCTGCAGCAACACCACCCCAGTGAGCTCCTGAAAGAACGAGCTCTAGGTTGAGCTTACTATTAGGCGGAATTCGTAATTTAGAGAACCCGTGGAACCATATTCCTGAATGTATAGGTTTTAGTGGGCTAGTATGCCAATTTTTACTTAATTGTACAGGTATCCCTGTGGGTATACCGTTTGATAAGCGAAGTGTCGCTGTTATACCTGTGCTGCTATAGCCTTTTGTTTTTTCAAACATAAGCGGAGCCAGCTGTTCTTGATCCGTTG
The DNA here is from genome assembly GCA_964397975.1 of uncultured Verrucomicrobiales bacterium. Taxonomy (GTDB): domain Bacteria; phylum Verrucomicrobiota; class Verrucomicrobiia; order Verrucomicrobiales; family Akkermansiaceae; genus Oceaniferula. Next base: position 1,963 of record CAYNLE010000029.1, read on the forward strand.
TGTTTTCTATCGTTAATTTTATACGGTTGATGCTATCATTTCCTACATGACCGCTATGACCTTCAGGCGGTGGGATTAATTTTATTTTGTCGAGTTGGATTTGGTAACAACGCAGCTCCTTGTTGTAGTTTACAGGGCACTGTTTTTCTGTGCTAGAGTCTGTAGCTGTGATGGAAAGTGTGTCGGGGTGAATTACTTTTTGTAAAGTAGCAGGGTTAAAGACTAGAGATGCTTGTTGGAAACCTTCTGCCTGCCCATCTATTGGAGCAGAGGACTGTGCATTTATAGTTCCTTTAGCATTCGTCAGTTTAATGTTTAGTTGTGTTTTATCCCATTGGTTTAGAGTCTGTGACTCTGAGGCTATTCCCTCTTTGTTAAAGCTGTATTGATCAAAGGGTTTTTGTTCTGATGCAGCCTGACCGGGGGTGTTGTAGATTGTTTGAACGTGCGCTTGCGAAAGGGCGTAGTCGTAAATTCGGATTTCATCAAAGGCGCCATAGAATTTTTTTGCTTTATGTTTGGCTCCGAAATCTAACATTCCTGCTGCTGGAGAAAAGTTACCTTTGGGGCTGGTTGCTCCAGTTTGCTTTCCGTTTAAGTATAGGTTTAGAGTAGCACCGTCATAACTGAGAGCTAGATGGTTCCAGCTATCTAGTTTCACTCTGTTTTTGCCGATTGCATTGGTTTTATAACAGTGGTTTTGACCTCCGCCAGCATTGATATATCCTACTAGGTTAGCCTTTTTATCGATGTTAATACCGTAGCTGCCGTTGATGAGTTCGTTTTTATTTTTACTGAATATAGAAGCAGTAGCTGAGGAAGAATAATCTTTGGGGATGAAAACCCAAAACTCTACAGTGAATTTAGATAAATGTTGTTTAGGGGAGATAGATAGGATGTGAGACCCGTTTACACCAAAGCCACCATTGACCTTTCCAAAAGAACTTTCTCCAGCAGGAATAGGTTTTAAGCTAGGTCGAGCTATGAAGTTTAAGGAGAGAGAGTCTGACCATGCCGCTGTTTCTAGTCTAGCTTCTGTGTAGAGCTGGGTTCCATCATCTGAGAAAAACTCGAGGCCGGTAATGTCACCGCGCTGGAAAAAATAGCCAGATTCTATAAGTCGAGGGCCTGAATGGCGGTCATAAACGGAACCGTTCTTACAAGTGTATTTTGTGCCGTTTGCAGTGATACTGAGTTCTAATTCCGCTGGTGGTAGCGCGTCTAATTTTGTTGTGTCAGCGTTGAGCGGTAATTTCCCCATATGTGGGACGGTTAGCTTTTCGGTGTCTAATACAAAACCAAAGTCAGAACCTTGTATACATCTATGCCATGGGGCGTCTGTTGCTATAGTAGGGAAGCCGTCTTTCCACCACATGTCCACGAGGCTGGCTTCATTTGGCACGATATCGGTCACTTGAAGTTGAGCTTGCGATAGGCTAGCTACTGCTGAGTAGGTGATAATAGCAGATAGGGAAAATGATATTTTTTTTCTGAATGAACACATGGTTTTTTAAAGGATACTATAAAAAAGGCCTCCAGCGGAGCAGCTGAAGACCTTTATCTAATGCTCTTGTAAAAAGAGCTCTCTGCGGTTTGGCAGACTTTGAGGGTATAGCTTACCGTATAGAGGTCAACTCTAAGCTTAATTTATGTTTGAGTGATTTGTTGCTGAGTATTTTGCTTTGTTCTTTCTAATGAATTTGTAGTTCCAGGTTTTGAGGGCTCGATTAGGGGGGGATGAAGCTTTATTTTAGGGCTAGGGTCGTATGACCTTAGCTTTTTTCTTTTATGGGGATTAGCGGTAGATAAATGATAAATGAATGATGGTTGGATTTTATCAGCTGCATAGTCTAGAAGACTCCTGTGGCGAATAATGTAGACCTTATTAGAATCAAAGGTGCGAGGCAGCATAACTTGCAGAATATAGATGTAGATATACCTCGGGGTAAATTAGTCGTAATCACAGGGCCTAGTGGTAGCGGGAAGTCTTCACTCGCTTTTCATACACTGTATGCCGAAGGACAGCGGCGATATGTGGAGAGCTTGAGTGCTTATGCTAGGCAATTTTTAGATCAGTTTGATAAGCCTGATGTAGACGCTATCGAGGGGCTTAGCCCCGCAATAGCGATCGAGCAGCGAAATGGTGGGATGAACCCTAGGTCGACCATTGCTACGGTAACGGAAATTTATGACTATCTACGTATTCTCTATGCTTCAGTAGGAATACCACATGACCCCAAAACGGGGGAGAGGTTAGAGAAAATGACGTCGAAAGATATTATCGATGCGCTAAGCTTTAAGCAGGAAAAAACGAAAATTATTTTACTAGCACCTATTCCCCGAGCGGAAGCCAGTGAGCCGAGTGTATTACTAGAGAATCTGCAGCGTCAAGGTTTTGTCCGTGTGCGGATGAACGGTGTATTAGTGGAGCTAGAAGAGGCATTAGATCAATGGCCAAAACGTTTGAAGTCGATCGAGGTGGTAGTAGACCGCTTGGTGATACGTGATGGGATGATGAGTCGATTGGCTGACTCGGTGGAGACGACTTTAAGGCTGTGTGGTAGTCAGGCTATAGCGATGGTGATGGAGCCTGAAGATGATGACTGGGTAGAGGTTTCGTTTCAGACAAGTTATCGGAATCCTGCTACTGGCTATGAACTGCCTGAGCTAACGCCTAAAAGCTTTTCATTTAATTCACACCATGGCGCCTGCCCGAAGTGCCACGGCTTAGGTACTGAAATGGCAGCTGAGCCAGGACTTATCGTTCCTGATGATAGTAAAATCGGGAATGATGCTGTTGCTCTGTGGAAGAGTAGTAAGAAGAAAACGAGCTGGCAGGGGAAGAAAATATTAGCTCTAGCAGTAGCTATGGATGTTGATATGGATGTTCCATTTAAAGATTTAGATTCAGAGTTTAGAGAGGCTATTTTTTATGGCTCGAAGGAGCATAAGTTTGAGGGATTGTGTCATACTGTAGAACGCTTTGCTATTGAGAGTCAGAGCAATGCCGTGAGGTCGAGTATGAAGCGCTACATGTCATCGAGCAGCTGCAGCCAGTGTTCTGGAAAAAGACTGAAACCTTCTATTTTAGCAGTGCGTCTAGAGTCTAATAAGGGTGAAATGCTCGGGATCGATCAACTGACAGCATTGCCTATTGATAGTGCTTTAGAGTGGTTGAGTGGCGTTGTTCTTCCTGTTGATAAAAAAGAGGCTTTGCAGAGCGTGTTAGATGAGGTGGTGAGAAGATTGAGTTTTCTAGATAATGTAGGGCTTTCATACTTAGCTCTGAATCGTGCTAGCAATTCGTTATCCGGCGGTGAGACTCAGCGTATTCGCCTGGCCACACAGATCGGAGCTGGTTTGTCTGGTGTTCTTTATGTGTTAGATGAACCTAGTATTGGGCTGCATTCGTCTGATAATGCTCGTTTGATTCAGGCTTTGAAAAATTTACGTGATATTGGGAACAGTGTCGTTGTGGTAGAGCACGATGAGGATACGATCCGTGAGGCGGACTGGTTGATCGATATAGGCCCTAAGGCTGGTCGAGACGGTGGGCAGCTATTAGCTTCAGGGACACCTCGTGATGTTATGAAGGTGCAGGCTTCTGTGACTGGACAATGGTTATCTGGCGAGTCAGAGGCTTTTAGCTATCAAGTAGCGAAGAAGAGTGGCGAGTTAGTTATTCGGAATGCTACTGAACATAACCTTCAGGGGATCGACGTGACCATCCCTCTGGGTATGTTAGTTTCTATAACAGGTGTCAGTGGTAGTGGTAAGTCTACTTTAGTAGATAAAATTTTAAGACGTAGTTTAGCACGTCATTTTTATAGATCTTCAGCTGCACCAGGGAAGCATGATTCTATAGAGGGGGTGGATCAGTTAGATAAAGTAGTAGTGGTAGATCAGAAACCGCTTGGTAAAAGCCCTCGGTCGAATCCCGCTACTTATACGGGAGCTCTGGATTTGATCCGCGGCCTGTTTGCAAAGCTGCCTTTGTCTCGTCAGCGCGGCTACACAGCAGGTCGCTTTAGTTTTAATGTCAAAGGAGGTCGCTGTGAACAATGTCAGGGTGATGGTGCTATTAAGATCGATATGCATTTCCTAAACGATGCCTATGTAGTATGTGATGCCTGCTCTGGGAAAAGGTATAACCGTGAGACGCTAGAAATCACCTATAAGGGTGTGAATATCGCGGAGGTGTTAGATATGACTGCAGATGAAGCCGCTGTCTTTTTTCAAAGTGTGCCGAAGCTGAATAGTATATTGAATGCCATGTGCGATGTGGGCTTAGGTTATCTCAAACTAGGTCAGCCAGCTAATACCTTATCAGGTGGTGAGGCTCAGCGAGTGAAGCTGGCCGATGAACTATCTAAGCCGAATAAGGGGCATTGTTTATATCTTCTGGATGAGCCCACTACAGGTCTGCACTTTAATGACGTCCAGGTTCTATTAGGGGTGCTTCATAAACTGAGAGATCAAGGTCACTCACTGATTATCGTAGAGCATAATATGGATGTGATTAAAAATTCAGACTGGATTATTGATTTAGGACCAGGTGGAGGGAAACATGGTGGAGTAGTGGTCGCTGAAGGTAGTCCTGCTGATGTGGCTAAAAATAAAAAATCATTAACCGGTCAGTGGTTAAAGAAATAGAAATAGTATAAGTAGTTATGAATAAGAAAAAAATTATATTAGCATCAGGCTCACCTAGGCGTAGTGACATGCTGAAGGACTCGGGGGTAGTCTTTGATGTTATACCATCACCTGCGGAGGAACTACATGATCTAGCGATGCCACTTCATTTACTGTGTGAGACGAATGCAGGATTGAAAGCCGAGGCTGTTGCATTAGAAAATGCTGACTGTCTTGTTATTGGAGCAGATACTTTGGTGTATATTGATGAGACACCATTAGGTAAACCTAAGTCGGAGGCTGAAGCGGTTGAAACCTTAAAACGGTTATCTGGCCGTAAGCATCAAGTTTGCACAGGAGTCTGTTTGGCTCAGGGCGGTGAGTTGGATCGTTTCCATGTGATCACAGAGGTTCTATTTAAAGAGATAGATGATGAAGTGATTCAGCGGTATATGGCTAAAGTGAATGTCATGGATAAAGCGGGGTCATACGCAGTTCAGGAACATGGAGATCTTATTGTTGCTGATGTTATAGGGGATTATAACAATGTGGTTGGCATGCCTATGAGTGTGCTGATGGATAAGTTATCGCCTTTTTTGTAAGAGCTAGAGGTGCTAGTTGGGGGGCATGGTTATTTGACCTGTGATGATGGGAGGAGCCTATAGATCGGTGCAGCCAGAAATAGTTGAATAGATTGACATGGTGACGTGAATTCACCTTGACCCGTGTTAGGGGTACACCTATTTTGCCGAAGTTTACGTCATAGAGGCGTTATATCTCATGAATATTCACGAATATCAGGCTAAGGAGTTGTTTGAAAAGTTCGGTGTCGCTGCTCCAGATGGAGAAGTCGCCGCAACAACTGAAGAGGCGAAAGCCGCTGCTACTACCCTACTGTCCAAAGGAGGCGGGAAAGTAGTTATTAAAGCTCAGGTCCACGCAGGTGGCAGGGGTAAAGGCACATTTACTAATGGTTTTCAGGGTGGTGTTCACCTTGCTGAATCTGCAGATCAAGCAGCTGAACTAGCTGGTAAGATGATCGGTCAGAGTCTAGTAACTAAGCAAACTAGTGCCGCTGGTAAGCTAGTAAACAAGGTGATGGTAGGTGCCGCTGTAAGTATCGAGACTGAGCTCTACTTAGCGATCTTATTAGACCGTGAAACATGCCGTCCTGTTATTGTAGCAAGTACAGAAGGAGGTATGGATATTGAAGAGGTTGCAGAAAGCACACCTGAGAAAATTCTTCGTGAGTTTATTCATCCACTTGCAGGTCTTCAGCCGTTTCAGGTAGCTAAGCTAGCTAGAGCGCTTGAACTGTCTGGTGATCAGGCTAAGCAGTTTAGAAAGTTGATTGTTAACCTCTATAAGCTCTTTATTGATTCTGACTGTAATATGGTGGAGATTAATCCACTTGTAGTTACCACCTGTGGTGATGTGCTCGCTCTCGATGCTAAGTTCGGTTTCGATGACAATGCGCTCTACCGTCATCCTGATATCATGGCATACCGTGACACAGATGAGGAAGATCCACGTGAAGTAGAAGCTTCTAAGTTTGACCTAAACTACATTGGTCTTGATGGAAATATTGCCTGTCTTGTTAACGGTGCAGGTTTAGCCATGGCGACCATGGATATTATTAAACACTATGGTGGTGATCCTGCTAACTTCCTTGACGTAGGAGGTGGCGCTACAAAAGAGCAGGTGACTGCAGCATTTAAAATCATCTTAGGTGACCCTAATGTTGAAGGTATCCTCGTTAACATCTTTGGCGGTATTATGCAGTGCGACATTATTGCTGAAGGTATTCTCGCTGCGGCTGAGGAAACTAAGCTTAGTATCCCACTTATTGTCCGTCTTGAAGGAACAAACGTGGCGAAAGGTCGTGAACTCATCGCTAATTCCGACTTAGCAGTCATTACGGCTGACAGTCTTAACGATGCAGCCCAGAAAGCAGTAGCAGCAGTTTCTGCTTAATCCTCCATACTAACTTTAAAATTTAATAAACTGATATTATGTCAATTCTAGTTGATGAAAATACAAAAGTGCTCGTTCAGGGCATCACAGGTGGCTTTGGTGGAAAACACGCACAGCTTAGCCTAGATTACGGAACACAAATCGTAGCAGGTGTGACCCCAGGTAAAGGTGGTCAGACTTTTGGTGAGAAAACGCCGATTTTTAACTCATGTGGGGAAGCAGCAAAGGAAACTGGAGCTACTGTTTCAGCTATCTTCGTTCCTCCTCCGTTCGCAGCAGATGCTATTCTTGAAGCAGTGGACGCTGAGCTTGACCTTGTAGTATGTATCACAGAGGGAATTCCTGTTGCTGATATGATGCGCGTGAAGGAAATGATGAAGGGAAGTAAAACTCGCCTCATCGGACCGAACTGCCCGGGCATCGTTACTCCAGGTCATGGTGAAAACTCTAATGGTGGCTGCCGTATCGGCATCGCCCCTGGTTATATTCACAAGCGTGGTAATGTAGGTGTCGTGTCACGTTCTGGCACACTTACTTATGAGGCTGTTTACCAGCTTACAGAGCTTGGTTATGGCCAGAGCACATGTGTAGGTATTGGTGGTGACCCTATTAATGGAACATCACACCTCGATGTGTTAAAAATGTTTAATGATGACCCTGAGACAGAAGCTATTATCATGATCGGTGAGATCGGTGGTAATGCTGAAGCTGAGGCAGCACGTTGGGCAAAAGATCACTGTAAGAAGCCTATTGCAGGATTCATCGCAGGAGCTACAGCACCAGAAGGCCGCACAATGGGGCATGCAGGAGCCATCGTAGGTGGTGAAGAAGATACAGCAGAAGCGAAGAAGAAGATTCTACGTGAATGTGGTATCGCTGTTTCTGAAACACCATCAGATATGGGTAAGACTCTTGTAGGGCTTCTCTAGTCGCTCTTAGTTTTAGTATATATTAATACCCCTGGCCTATATGGGTCAGGGGTATTTTTTTGTATGGGAGATATCTAAATAAGTTGATTGCATAACTCAGATACTAGGGATAAGGAATCGCGCATCTCTCATTATCTGAGGCATTTACAGGCGTATATTTTAATACAAGGCTGTAGAACTCGGATCATTGAATATAATATTTAAATAAAGATCTTTCTTAAAATGACATCCCCTAAAAAGGTATTAATTATTGGCGGTGGCTTTGGTGGCCTTGCTTGTGCGCAAAAGTTAGCGGGTAACAAGGACTTTTCCGTTACACTAGTGGATCGTCAGAACCATCACCTTTTTCAGCCATTACTTTATCAGGTAGCCACCTCAGCACTTGCTACTACGGATATTGCACGTTCGCTTCGCCAGATATTATCAAAGGCTGATAATATCAAAGTGATCATGGATCAGATCGTTAATATCGATACTGAAGGCTCAGTGGCTACATCGAAAGATCATGAATACAGGTATGATTACCTTGTTATCGCTACGGGGATGAAAACTTCATTCTTTGGTAATGACCAATGGGCTGATCATGTGATTGGTTTAAAGTCTTTGGCTGACTCATACAGTGTTAGGAAACGTGTGTTACACGCTCTAGAAACTGCTGAGCGCATCGATGATCTAGAGGAGCGCAAACGTCTGATGACCATCGCCATTATCGGTGGTGGCCCTACAGGTGTTGAGTTAGCAGGTGCATATGCGGATCTGATGAACCGTGTGTTTAAGTCAAATTATAAGAGTATTGAGGGGTCGAAGCTCCGTGTGATACTTATCGAGGCGGCACCACGTCTGCTAATGCCATACCCAGACCATCATTCGGCATATACGAAAAAGCATCTAGAAGATGCCGGCGTCAATGTGATGACAGATACCATGGTGGTAGAAGTGACTGACCGTAAGCTTAAGCTGAAAAGCGGCGACGAAGTGGACGCTCACACCATCATCTGGGCAGCAGGTATGGAGGCTACTAAGCTTCTCGACTGTCTGGATACGCCACGTGACAGAGCTGGTCGTGCGACCGTGGGGAAAGACCTATCTTTACCAGGTAAACCTAATGTTTTTGTAATCGGTGATACCGCTGATGTGACCGACGTAGCTGGAGTAAGAGTTCCAGATGTATCACCAGCTGCCGCTCAGATGGGTCGTCACGTTGTTGATGTCATGGAAGCCGATATCGAGTCACCAGAAGCGAACGGTTTCTCAATGAACCGTGGTCATTTTAAATACTGGGACAAAGGAATGATGGCGATTATTGGTAAGTATGCCGCTGTTATGAAAACTGGCAATGCTGAGTGTAAAGGCTTCATGGCATGGATGTCGTGGTTATTCGTCCATATCCTCTTTTTAGTAGGCTACAGAAATAAGATCTCAGTTCTTATAGGCTGGATGTTTGCTTTCTTGGGCTCGAAGCCTGGTGCTCGTGTATTCACTAATAAAACTGACTAAATCAATACAGTTCATTATGAGCGCTCTTCTTATTGATTGGAGAAGCTCACAGTTAAATATTTCGCTAGATTTCATATAGAAGTAGCTATAACTAGCTAGTAATGAAGGGTTAAATATTGATCAGTTTATTTTGACCAATAACCCGCCAGGTAGCTATTTAAGAATAGTCTCTAATAAACAATATTGCTATTAGTGATGAGAGGAGCTAATTGGTTATTCTATATGAGATGTAAAACATTACCTTCAGTTTACCTGTTATTGCAGGTGGCTTTAGCTGTTCCACTCAGTTGTATTTCAGGTCAGGCAGTCGCATCCGACTTTTCTAATGAACTAGAGTTAGTTAGTAATTTATCAAAAAATATAACTCCACCAGCTATATTTGATAGTAATGGAGACCCTGTAGAGTTACCAAAAGCAGGGGAGCTAAAGTCTATTTTTTTCAATACCTTAGACTATGACGGTAAGCCGACTAAAAGCTATGCATTGATAGGCTTACCAAAAAACGCATCGGAAGAGAGTAAAGTTCCAGCCGTTGTTTTAGTTCATGGAGGCGGGGGTTCTGCCTTTAAAGTATGGGTGGAGAAATGGAATGCCAAAGGTTATGCTGCTATAAGTATAGCTGTCGAAGGGCAAACAGATGAAAAAATTAAGGAGGGGGAGCGCACTCCACAGGATTGGGCAATACACCAGTGGGCAGGGCCTCAGAGAAAAGGGATCTATGGTGATGCCAGTAAAGAGTTTACAGATCAATGGATGTATCATGCTGTTGCAGATACAATTATCGCTAATTCGCTCATACGTTCACTGCCATCTGTAAATGATGAAAAAGTTGGGCTCATGGGCATATCTTGGGGCGGTGTTATTACAAGTACAGTCATCGGTATAGATGAGCGCTTCGCTTTTGCTATACCAGTTTATGGCTGTGGCTCACTAGCTGAATCACAAAATATTTATGGTAAATCACTTAAGGGAAATGAACTTTATAAACAGGTTTGGGATCCTATGGTTAGGATAAAAAACGCAAAAATACCGCTGTTGTGGATGTCTTGGCCTGAAGATTCACACTTTTCTTTAGATAGGCAGCGCGCTTGTTATGATGCAACTCCAACGAATGATAGTATCTGTCTAGTTCCTAAAATGGGACATGGGCATGGCCCTGGTTGGAATGCTCCGGATAGTTATGCTTTTGCAGATAGTATCACGAAAAATGGTAAACCTTGGGGGGCTTGTGTGATAGCTGAGCACAAGGGCGGCGAGACGACTGTAAAGTTCGAAACATCAAAACCTCTCGATTCCGCTACCTTAGTTTATTCTTTAGAGAGCGGTTACACTGGTGATCGCCAATGGGAAGAGACCTCTGCAGAACTCAACCAAGTAGGTGGAATATGGGAAGTGAAAGTGACAACTCCAGAAGGAGCCACAGGATGGTTTGTTAATGTTAAGAGTGGGGGACTAACACTTAGCTCTCCTTATATAACACCATAATATATCCCTTTAAACTGAGGGGCTAGGTTCGGGAAGCTGCTTTAGAAGTTACCGTTTAGCTTTCTGCCTACCCAGAATATGGAGAGTAGTAAGATGATGAGTGCGGCAGTTAGCCAGTGCGACCATAGTGGCGTTCTGGTTTCGATAGGCTGAGGGTCAGGCAATGTGGTGATTTGCTTAACGAACTCAGCGAGCTCGTCATTTTCCAAAATAGCACCTTTGGTCACACGCGCCATTTCTTCTAAGACATCGACACGAGAAGGTTGGCCTGTTTTTTCAATCGTTGTTCCCTGAGAGAGCAGTGAGGTGACGATGGGCTTAGCTTCTTTATCGTTAGCGATTTTAGCCGATACTTTCCATGCACCAGGTTGGTCAATCTTTAGTCTACCTGAATAATTCCCCCAGGCACCGTCTTGCGGGTCTAAGCTGATGCGGCGTGATTTTCCGTCTGGAGAAGTGATGTCTACAGTAACTTCTCCATCGGTAAGAGGCGCACCGAACGAGTCAAAGGCATTGGCGTTTAAGGTGACGGTATCACCAGGTTTTGGGCGATCTGGTGTGAAGTAGAGCCTTAGCTGTTCACCTGCTGCCATGTTACGCTGGTATGACATCCAGCGTGCGACCTGTCCCCAGAAGCGGTAGTGGTAGAGGTCTTCGACCCCTTTACGCCAGCGCCATGCTGAGTCATGTGCTAAGTAGAGAGTTTTACCGTTACCTGCGCTGCTGGTGACGAGCATGGGGATTCTACCATATTGATTTGACCGGTTAGTATGGACGGCGAGAACGTCTGTGCCACCCTTTGCTTTGATCACTGGAGCATGCCAGAAGAAGCCAGGTAGGTTTTTCCAGATTAGAGGGTTTTCTTCTTCATCCTCACCTAGCATGGTTAGTAGCGAGCCTTTGCCGTCTGTTGTTAGGTTGAGCTTCGCTGGAGTGGCTTCTCTGTAACCTTCAGTTTTCTGATCGTCTAAAATAACGGGGATTAACTCAGAGAGTGATGATTTCTGAAGGGAGAACTGATTTCCCTGAGAGCCTGGTATGAAGACGATGCCGCTGGCTTGGTTTTCAACGAGCCCTTTAAGTAGATCAGCTTGTTTAGTAGTGATTCCTTTGGTGCTGTCTTCGGAAATACCAACGTCACCTAGGAAGACGACATCGTATTTTTGTAAATCCTCTAATTGTTCAGGGAATTGTTGAATATATGAAGGGCCACCACCTAGACCGATCTGAGGGTGGAAAAGCAAGCAGTCAACGGTAACACCTGGATCACGGAATAGAGCGTTTCGAATAAAACGATACTCCCAGCGAGGTAGCGAGTCGATGACGAGGACTCGAAGCGCTTCTTTTCGTCCTGAGATGTTAAATGAGCGTTTATTGTTTACTGAAACACGCTCACTATTAGTCACTGGGATAGATAGCTCGAGAGTGGATGTTCCTTCTGTATCCAGTCTCCATAAGATGGAGTCGAAGTATTCACGCCCTGCTGGTATGGTGATTTTTTTACTGCGTTCTTTTCCTGTTTTGGAGTCTCTTAGACGTATGGTAGTGGGGACATCGCGCTCTAGTGATGAGCTGATAGTAAATGGTATCTGAACATTTTCGCCAATGATTCCATATGTAGGAGCTGTAACATTGGTGATGTCTAAATCTGGCAAGCGCTGGTCGCTACCTGTTGGGATGGTGAAGAGGGGGATGTTTCTACGTCGCATTTTTTGTGCAGCAGCTACAGGTTCGATACCTGTATTCCAGTCTCCATCAGAGAGTAGCACGACCGCTCGTAAGTTACTGTTTTCCTCGAGGGTTTTATCAATGGCTGTGTATAGATCAGTTCCAGCGAGCGCGAGCGTAGCTGCGTCAGCATCTTCGGGCGGAGCTGAAAATGATTGCTTAACAATGATGTTTTCTTCGCTGTTAGTTAGCTCCAGAAAGCTGTCGCTTTCCATGACTTGTTGCATCCATGATTTTCTAGTGACGACTTCTTGGTTAGCGCTGAGGCTGAGTGGAAGTATGGCGTCTGCTGTATCACCAGAGCTAGATGCATCATAGAGTATGGCGATTTGAGGTTTCGTATCAGGTTCTGTGATGACAAGCCATTCAGGTTGCCAGAGCATTAATACGATAGCGCTAGCACAGATAAACCTTAGTAACTCGAGGGTGAGTGTGCGAGAGACGTGTAAGGCACGCTTGATGGCGGTGATACACAGAGCGGCTATAATACAGAGTGCAACAATACCTACCCAGAATGTAAATAAACTAGGGCTGAAAGTTAGATTTGAAATACTGAAGTTCAAAATGGTTTCAGGGAAAGGTTAAGAGGTCTTAGTTTTTTTGCTAGCTGGTTGAAGGCATAAAACAGCTTCGGCGATGAGCAATACTAACATAGCGATAAGGAAAGGTCGCCATATCTCATGAGCTAGTGAGTCTGACTGACCTTTGTCTTCGAAAAATTTATATGGAGTGTCTTTTAGGATTTCGCTGAGCTGGCTTTCAGAAATGATTTGCCACTGGTCTTCTGATCTCGGGCGGTTAGTGGCTAAGGTTCTTTCACCTAATCTCCATACGCCTGATTCATAGACAGCATTGCTTGATATCGATGTGGAATAGTTGTCTAGACGCTTACGTATTTCGCCTTCTTGTATTTGAGCGCTAGAGCTTCCGGTAATGGCGGCGAAAGCTGAGCCAAAGCGTTCATCACCTGTGCTGATCATTCTCTGTATGATAGGCAGTAAGACATCAGCATCTGCTAAGTTCGACCAAGTATAGTCTGGGATAGAGCCTACGAATACAGCGGTGCCGTCATCGATGACTTTACGAACTAAAAAGGGAGAAGAGTCTGCCCATGATGCGAGGGGGATACCTGACCCGATGATACTTTTTCGTTTGATTGCTTTCAGTTTTGGTAAAGGGATCTGTATGCCGTCCTCTCCATTTTTGAGTGTTCCATCGACGCGGTTCCATTCATCCACAGTGAAATACTGGTTTTTAGCAGCTATGGTTTGTTCACCCCACTGTAGTCCTAAAAAGGTATTGCTTGATTCTCCTCTATTAGGGAAAAATAACATAGCTCCACCTGACTCTAAATAGCTGGTGAGCTGCTGGGGCTAGAACTTGGTCTGGTAGATTCGCTTGCCAGATGATGAGTGATGCATTGAGCCAGTCTATTTCGTGAGCGTTATCAGGGGTGAGTATCGTGCATTCGCTACGGCCAAATCCAGGTGGTGCGGCGGCAAGTGATAGCCATTTCTCTGATTCGCCACCTTCTGTTACGAGGTAAGTTTTAGTAGGCGCGTCTTCTCCGTAGGCGAAGTAGGATACGTTGTCGTTTGTATTCGAGTCGGAGGGGATGGAGATGTAGCCGTGCCCTTCTGCTGCGTTGGTTGTGAGTTTGAGCCTTTTTTGAAATTGGTAACTTTGACCACTGATGGTGATATCATCGGTGCTCTCGGCTCCGTTAATATTATATGTAATAGGTAGGGTGATACTACTATAGTTTTTATCGAGCCTTAAAATTTCGATATCGAGCAGGATTTCGTTTCCACTACGGCGTGATGATGTCACACGTATTGCTGCGTTATTTTCGGCTTCTTTTGTTAGGGATAGCACTCTTAAGACTGTTTTCTGTGGTAGTTCGTTAATGCTTGTTCTGACTGTATCCCAGCTTCCCTGGTTGGGCTTCCAGTCAGATGATTGTAGATCAGAGGCGACCCATATCTCGGTGCTTCCTAGAGCTTTATCTGATATTTGCTCGATAGCTGTTGAAATGAGTGCTGGGATATTAGCTTTGGTGTCAGTAGCTGAGGTAGCGCTGATTTCATTAAGCACATCAGGGGAAGGTATTTCCTGTGGTTTGGCACTGGCGCTATCGATTAGGATGAGCCGTGGGTTACCTATCTCGGAGAGAGATTTCTGAACACTTTTGATAGCACTACTGCGCTTGCTTTCTTTTGTGATGCCATCTGCGAATGAAGCCTGCTGCTCCATGCTAGAGGAGCGGTCCAAAATTAAAATAACAGTATCGACCTTACCACTACCCCAGCCGAAGAATCCACCGATAAGAGGGCGGGAGATCGCGAAAATGAGGGCGGCTATAGCTAGTGCGCGGCAGGTAAGGATGATGAGATATTTCAGTTTCTTTTTCCCACGTGATTCTCTGGTGACCTTGAGAAGGAACTCCATGGCTGCCCACTGCACAGTGCGGTGTCGCTTACGGTTCAGTAAGTGAATGAGAATGGGGATGCTGGCCGCTAGCAGCCCCCATAACAGTGATTGTTGGAGAAATGACATGGTGGGAGTTACTTACTTCCTTTGGTAGGTAATCTAGATGTTAGAAAGCGGTGGATTACTTCCTCGTAGTCTTGGTCTGTTGTGACGAGGTGGTAGTCAGCATGAACATCATGGCATTTAGTTTGTATGAGCTCCATGAAGTCCTGCATGGCTTGGCGGTATTCAGCTGCGATAAGCGTAGGCTCAGCTACGACAGAGCTATTGTCCTCCATATCGACAAAGCGGTGAGGGCGCTCGAAATCAAAATCAATTTCTTGGCGGTCGAGTAGATGGAAAACTGCGATGTCATGCTTACGGTGTCGTAAGTGCTGAAGCGCGTCTGTTAGTTCGTCAGTGTCACAGAAAAGGTCAGAGAGGACAATGACGAGAGCTCGCTGAGTGATTTTTTCTGCAATGGTATGCAGCGCTTCTACGAGCCCGGTTTCACCTTCTGGATGAGTGTCAGCCAGTGTCTCAAACATGTGGTTGAGGTGGGCTGGGCGCCTTGTGGGTGGGACTTCGACATGAATTTTCTCCTTACAGATAGAAAGCCCCGCTGCATCTCCTTGATTTATAATTAAGTAGGATAAGGTCGCGGCTAGTTTACGTGCAAACTGAATTCTGGGGTCATTCGCTGCACTGAAGTTCATCGAGCCGCTGGCATCGATTACGAAATAGGCACGTAAGTTTGTGTCAGCTTCGAACTCCTTGATATAATACCTGTCTGAGCGTGCGTAAGCTTTCCAGTCGAGGCGGCGGGTATCATCCCCCGGGACATATTTTCTATACTCAGCAAATTCTACAGAAGATCCGCGGTGGGGGGAACGGTGCCTGCCAGTCACATTACCAGTCATAGCATGACGGGCTTCTAGTGGGATGGCTCCCAGACGCGCTAAGGCGTCAGGATCTAAGAAGTCATATTTCATAGAGGATTAATGAATCAATAAGCGGAGGGCGCTTAGTCTTCTTTCATTTCTTCTACTAGACGCGCCACGATCTTAGCCGAAGTCATTCCCTGAGATTCTGCGGCAAAGTTTGTTAATACACGGTGACTAAGGACGGAGACGGCTACAGCTTCTATGTCTTCGAGTCGGGCCATATATGAACCGTTAAGCGCAGCACGTGCTTTTGCTCCTAAGATGAGATACTGCACGGCACGTGGGCCAGCACCCCAGCCGACATAATCATTAAGCCATGCTGGAGCCTCTTCTGAGCCAGGACGAGTTTTACGAACGATTTTTACAGCGTATTCATAAATGTGGTCAGGAACAGGCACTCGGCGGACGAGGTCTTGGTATGCCATGACCTGCTTGCCACTGAGTATATGGTTGAGAGCTTGTTTCGCCATGCCTGTGGTTTCACGGGCGATGCGGAGTTCTTCATCCATACTAGGGTAATCGACATCGATCAGGAACATGAATCGGTCAAGCTGGGCCTCTGGTAGAGGGTAGGTTCCTTCTTGTTCTACTGGGTTTTGAGTCGCTAAAACAAAGAAAGGTTTATCGAGCTGGTATGTTTTTCCTAAAACGGTGACCATGTTTTCCTGCATAGCCTCTAACATGGCGGATTGAGTTTTTGCAGGTGCTCGGTTAATCTCATCAGCTAAGACGAGGTTTGCAAAGAGAGGTCCTTTGATAAACTCAAAGGCGCGCTGTCCACTGGCATTTTCTTGAATGATATCCGTTCCAGTAATGTCAGCAGGCATCAGGTCCGGGGTAAACTGAATACGATTAAAGCTGAGGTTCATCGTTTCAGCCACGGATGATACGAGAAGTGTTTTAGCTAGCCCTGGAACCCCCATGAGTAGAGCATGGCCGCGTGAAAAAAGGCAGATGGCAAGACTCTCGATGACGTCTTCTTGTCCGATGATAACTTTGCCGAGCTCCTGTTTAAAGGATTGGTAAACCTTCCTTAGCTGGTCAATAGCTTCGACGTCGTTATCTGGTAATTCATCACGGTCGCTGGTCGCGGCGACATGCTTGATCTCAGGTGGAAGGGGGGTGCTCTCACCAGATGATTCAGGTATAGAGGTGGCCTCTGCGTTGAAGAATGCCGAGGCAGCTTTACTGGAGCCTGATGTTTCCTGCATATCGTTTACGGGTGGCTCAGATGAGCTAGACTGCTCTTTATTAAATGGTGACGTCGGATCCATGGGTGGTTGTTAAGTTTGTAAGGTGATTACACCAGTTCTAATTACTTTTAAATCTATGCCGCGTATTCATTTTGTCGAGGTAGGAAACACTGATTTTTTCATGAGGGCTTGTGGTAATGCTGTTGTCCAGTGATAGCTTAGTTTGTCTAATGTTTGTAGTTGTCATTACTGCTAGGTATCATACATTCAAGAACCCAACTTTTTTATAATGCAAGATATTGATTCATACTCAAACCCTTATCAAAGAGCCTTTGAGCGTCTTGGGACAGCTCCTGAGTTTGTTACTGAGACCGTAAATTTGGCTGAGTTGAACTTATTGACTGATGCGTTGACCAATAAAGGGACGGGGAGTGGTCGTGTTATATTGCTACGATCCCCACGTGCTGGTTTTGGTAAAACACATTTATTGGAGCGGCTTCGTTCTAGATTATCTGTTTCACATAGTTTTTTTCCTCTTGAGCCGGTATTGGGGCGAGACCTGAATGCAGAATCGATTATAGGGTCGGTGATGCGTAATCTGGTGCGTCCTGTGACCAAGGGTGGCGATTTAACTGTCTTAGATGTTGTCATCAGAAGGGTTTTGGCGATTGCGCTAGAGCCGCTGGTTAATTCTGGGGATGTTCCCAGTCAGGATAAGGCGAGCGCTTTGGAGTCACTCCGTAAAAACCCCGTGGAGACATTTGATTTTTATGATCCAGACGCCATTACGGCGCAGTGGGCTTTATCTAACTTTCACCTTTTACAGCCTCGGTTAGTTTATGAGCTTTGCGCTATTACATCGGCTGATACTCGTGCTGTGTCATGGTGGGTTTCTTGTTTATTTAGTTATAGTGCAGGCTCTTTAGACGGGGGCGACCGAGCTAAGATCTTTCTTGATGAGGTGATGGAAGGCGGAGCTGCAGAGCTAGATCATTATGAAAAATTGTTGGCTTTGCTATCGTTAGTAGGGCTTGTGGTGTCGCCGGTTTTAGTTTTGGATGAAGTCGAAGGCTATTACGGGAACCCTGAAGCAGGGCTCCAGGTATGTGGTTTTTTAAACGCCTTACATCAAGCTGTTGATAATCTTTCTGTGATTATTAGTACTAATAACGATATCTGGGAAACTGCTTTTAAGCCTCGTTTATCAGGAGGTTTGAAAGATCGGATCACTGACTTCGTAGTTGACCTGAAGCCTTTACCTAAAGGGTTAGCTCTTTTATTACTTAAGCAGAGAGACGAGGCTTTTGTAGAGTATCTTAAGAAGGAAATAGATTTTGATCTTGGCGTTACCTATTCACGAGGGTTGATCAAGCGATCAGCAGAATTGTGGGATGAGCGACGTGAAGCCGGTAAACTAGGTGATTATGATAAAGAGGTTAAGCCAGATGATATTTTATCAAAGGATGATGAAGATATAGATGATGACGAAAACAGCAGAGTTAAGTCCATTGTATTTAGTGAACCTGAACCTATAGAGGATTTAGATGATATAGCGATTGATGCTGAAATAGATATGGCGATTAGCAAAGAAGGTCTTGATAATGATAAGGCTATAAAAGCTGAGGTTAAGTCATCTGAAAAAAGTATATTCAGAGTCGCAGCAGCTGATTCTGTAGAATAGAGCCGAAGTTTCTCGTAGGGGATAAATTAGAGTCTAAAATAAATTTGCTCTTGTTATTTGCCTGCGTCCTCTATTGACTCATTCATGGCGCAAATCTCTCTTGGACTCTCGTTTGATGACGTATTACTTACTCCACAATTAAGTGGCTTATTACCTAGTGATGCTAATTTAAAATCGAATCTTACCTCAGATATTAGTTTAAATATACCTGTAGTTTCTGCAGCTATGGATACTGTTTCTGAAGCAGAACTAGCAATAGCACTGGCTCAGGAAGGTGGTATTGGAGTTATTCACAGGAATAACCTGATTGAAGATCAGGCTGCAATGGTTCTTAAGGTGAAACGTTCTGAAAGTGCGGTTATTCATGAACCTTACACTGTTTCTAAACATCAGACTGTAGGTGAATTACGCCACATTATGTCTGAGAAGGGATTTTCAGGTTTCCCTGTTGTTGATGAAGAAGGTAAGCTCGAGGGTATGGTTACTGGTAGAGACCTTCGCCACGTAGCTGCTGGCTCTGCTAAGGTGTCAGAGGTAATGACCCCTTTTGAGAAGCTCATTACATCACCAGAGAATACGGCGCAGCGTCAAGCCCGCGAAGTATTATATGAAAACCGAATTGAAAAGTTACCTTTGATCGACGCTAACGGTAAGTTAACAGGTCTTATTACAGGTGCTGATATCGAGAAACGTATTATTTTTACAAATGCTGCTAAAGACCCTAATGGCCAACTTCGCTGCGGAGCAGCCGTCGGTGTAGGCCCTGATTGTATTGAGAGAGCTAAGGAGTTGATCGCAGCTGGTGTGGACGCCTTATTTATTGATGCTGCTACTGGCCATACTAAGCGTATCGAAGAAGTTATAGGCAAGTTACGTGAGCTAGGTGACACGCCTGTTGTTGCTGGTAATGTTGTTACCGCTGAAGGGGCTAAATTTTTAGCTGATGCTGGTGCTAGCGCTGTCAAAGTAGGTGTAGGGCCAGGCTCTATTTGTACCACACGTGTTATTTCAGGTGTAGGTATGCCTCAGTTTACGGCGATTCAGAATGCAGCAAGTTACTGCCGCGATAAGGGGGTGACCGTAATAGCAGATGGTGGTATTCGTTACTCTGGAGATATAGTCAAAGCGCTAGCTGTTGGAGCAGATCTTGTGATGTTAGGCTCTATATTAGCTGGTACTCGTGAGAGTCCTGGCGCTACAGTAAACTTTCAGGGTAGAAGGTTTAAGGCATATCGCGGTATGGGTTCACTTGGTGCTATGCGTAAAGGTTCAGGTGACCGTTATGGTCAGAACAGTTCAGGCAAATTAGTAGCTGAAGGTGTTGAAGGACGCGTTCCTTATAAAGGGCCTTTATCAGATGTAGTGTTCCAGTTAATGGGTGGCTTAAAGTCTGGTATGGGATATGTAGGAGCAGAAAATTTAACATCACTTCGTGAGCGTGCCGTATTTACTCAGATCACATCTGGCGGACTTAAGGAAAGTCACGTGCATGATATTACGATCACGGAAGAGCCTGTAAACTATCAGCGTAATCTGTAACCCCGATACACAACTCTTTTTGTGAATCTTAATCTATAGAAGCTCTATTAGCTTTTAATCTAATTTATTTCCCTTTTTTATTATGAATGAAATCAATCATGTCGCAGTTCTCGACTTCGGTTCTCAATACACTCAGCTTATTGTTAGGCGTGTGCGTGAACTAGGCTTTTATGCAAAACTCTATGAGCCAGAAGAGGTAGCCTCGATTGGTAAGCCGAGCGCTATTATTTTATCAGGCGGGCCTAAGAGCACAAGTGATGAAGATGCTCCGGACATCGACTTTGAAACACTGGATGCATACAATGTTCCAGTTCTTGGTGTGTGCTACGGCATGCAGTTACTGAACATTAAGTTTGGCGGATCAGTGAAGGCTAGTAACAGACGCGAGTATGGTCCAGCTGACCTTAAGCCTAAGGTTATAGAAGGTCTTTATGCAGGGATTTCAGAAAGTTCACAGGTCTGGATGAGTCATTCAGATACAGTTAATAACCTTCCTGAGAGTTGTCAGGTTTTAGCGGAGAACAAAGAAGGAACACCTGTTTCTCTTCAGTGGGGTGAGCGTTACTACGGTATTCAGTTTCACCCAGAAGTGACTCATAGTCATGAGGGCTTAAGTGTATTGAAGAATTTTCTCAGTATAGCTGGTGAGCTGGAGCCTTTCCACATTGAAGACTTTAAGCGTGAGCTGCTCGATGGTATCCGTGAAAAAGTAGGTGATAAACAAGTGGTTTGTGGTGTCAGTGGCGGAGTAGATAGCACAGTGTTAGCTGTGTTACTGAAAGAATCAGGCGTTAACGTCCGTGCCATTTTTGTTGATCATGGGCTTATGCGCCTCAATGAAGGTGATGAGGTTCGTGCAAACTTTGAGAGTATGGGCGTTGAGATCGAAACGGTGGAATGCTCTGACCTATTTTTGGATAAATTAGCAGATGTTTCAGATCCGGAAGAGAAACGTAAAATTATCGGTAACCTCTTTATTGATGTATTCTGGGATACAGTAGGTGATGCTGATATACTCGCTCAGGGAACGCTTTACCCTGATGTGATCGAGTCCGCATCGAATGCAAAATCAAAGGCGTCTAAAATCAAAACACACCATAACCGTGTGCAGCGTATTTTAGATCTACAGGAGCAGGGGAAAGTTCTCGAGCCACTTGCAGAGTTATTTAAAGATGAAGTTCGTGAGTTAGGTCAGTCTCTTGGTATCCAATCTGACATTCTTAACCGCCACCCATTCCCTGGACCAGGACTAGCAGTTCGTTGCCCTGGTGATATCACACAGAAGAAGCTACGAATCATCCGTGAATGTGACGCTATATTTATAGGCACTCTTAAGTCAGAGGGCTGGTATGATAAAGTATGGCAAGCATACGCAGGACTTATTCCTGTGAAAACAGTAGGTGTCAAAGGTGACGAGCGGAGCTACGAGTGGGCGATAAGTCTACGCGCCGTGATCAGTGAAGATGCTATGACAGCTGACTGGGTGGAGCTTCCTCCAGCACTGCTTCGTGAGGTGAGTAATAGAATTCTTAATGAGGTAGACGGCATTAACCGTGTGCTTTATGATATTTCTACTAAACCACCAGCAAGTATCGAGTGGGAATAAAGTGGTGATACCGTTTGTGCTGTTACCATTTACGAAAGCTAACAGGTTTTTGTATTTAAAAAATGAGCACTGGAGAACAATGGCTTCTCCATGCTCTAGGTAAATAAGCTCTAGGTGAAGATCTCTTCAGTTAGCTTTTTTCGTTCATCAAAAATAGAGTTGATCTGTTTTCCTACAAAGAGGAAATTAACCACTTTTCCTAACAATCCGAAGGGCAAGACATAGGTGACATTATCCGTCATAAGGACTTTGTCTCCTTTTTGTTCAAAGCGGTGAGTGTGGTGCCAGACTTTATATGGGCCGACCCTTTGGTCGTCTATAAATGATTTTTTGTGCTCTACAAAGGTGATTTCAGTTAGCCAGTTGACCCATATTTTGGGTAGAATCATTATTTTGTAACCGATGATTTGCCCTTGATGCATTTCCTCTGAATCTAGGTGGGTGATCTTGAAGCCCACTGACTTGGGTGTCATTTTTTCAAGATTACGTGGAGTGGAGAAGAACTCCCAAGCCTCATCAAGTGTGCAGTTAAGGAGTTGCTCGCGTTTGATCTGATATATCATGTTTGTTTGGTAAGGTTACCGTATTTGGATGTTAAGCTGAGGTCGTGGCTGCATTAGCAGTGTCTTCTTCAAAAAATGTTAAGTAGGCGTAGTATAGGAATTTGTGTCCGTACAGTGCCATAGGTCAGAAAAGGCTCAATAGGAAATAGAACGTCTTTGTTACCAGTAGTTATAAAAACTACTGATATTTAGAGCTGACAAGTTCTTGTGTCTCCTATTGTTTAAATAACAAGTATGAAGAAGCGTAGTATGCCACAGTGGGCAAAAGAGGTTATCAATGGATATGAAAGTGGTGCAGCAGGTTGTTTTGTTCTCCACGGCAATGTGAATGATCGACTTCTCGTGTCAGATGGCGATAGCTACGCTCTAGGTGGGGTTGAGGATTTCATCCTAGACTCACTACTGCCTAGGTTTGATGTTATTCTGAGCTATGACTCAGGTCATGGACTGCGGGTAGAGCGCGGGAGTAATGTGTTCTATAAGTGGCCTACGATGAAAGACGGCGCTGATCTGCCGTCTAGTCCATTAGCTGCTCTGCGGCTGATGACTCATTATTTTAAATACTGTAAAAATTTAAAAATTATGGGGGTGGATGCTCCTAAGGTAGGAGTGATCATTCATCAAACTCATCTTATTTGCCCTTCTTTACCAAACTCGAGAGACCACGAGCTGAATGCTATGGCTGCGATACTGCGGAGCTGGGCAGCCGATATGAGGCTGCAGGAGTCGGGTCAGGCGGCATTTTTAGTTTCTGAAAACTTGGTGGGGCTTCACCCATTAGTAGCGAAAAGTCCACGTGTCCTGAGTGTGGAGATCCCGTTACCTGCTGCCACTGAGATGGAGTCAGCTCTGGAGCTATTATCAAAAA
>CAYNLE010000030.1:0-14554 GCA_964397975.1 uncultured Verrucomicrobiales bacterium
TCATTACCAAAAACCCTTCTTCCTATAGAGTTAAACTCAAGCTCAGTAAATAAGCTCTTAAGATCTTCGTCATTACGTCCACTGATGGTTAATTCATCCCAGCTTACTTCAACAGGAACATCTAACATAATAGTTGCCAGCTGCTTAGATAAAATAGCTTGCTCAGCGAAGTTAATGACATTTTCTTTCTGCTTACCCTTCAGCTGATCCACGGATTCGATCAGTTTCTCCACCGAGCCGAACTGTGCTACTAACTTTTTAGCCGTCTTTTCACCTATCCCAGGAACACCCGGAATATTATCAGCAGCATCGCCCCATAGCCCTAAAATATCTATCACCTGTTTAGGATCCTCGATCCCCCAATTGGTCAATATAGCATTACGATCCAGTAACTCTTTTTCACTTCCTTTCCTTCCTGGTTTCCACATCGTAGTGGTCTCACTGACTAGCTGCGCAAAGTCCTTATCCGGTGTTACCATATAAGTATGAATACCTCCCTCTTGATCAGCACGATATGCCACTGTTCCTATAATATCATCTGCCTCATAACCATCCAGCTCTAGCACGGGGATACCCAGCGCTATACAGAGACGTTTTACATACGGAATTGCTGCTGCCAGTTCTTCCGGCATAGCCTCTCGCTGAGCTTTGTATTCTGGATAAATCTCGTGCCGCGGTGTCTTCGCAGATGTATCAAAAGCAACTCCTATGTGACTCGCTCCTTGGTTTTCTATAATGTCTAATAATACATTCAAGAAGCCAAAAGCCGCAGAAGTATTTATCCCATCACTAGTAAGAATAGGGTTACGAATTAAAGCAAAGTGAGCGCGATAAATCAGCGCCATGCCATCAAGAAGAAAAAGTCGGTGCATGAGTATGTAAAAGTTCTGCTCATGAAGCTGTCAGATACTAAGATACGGTGCAAGCACACGTTCCCTTATCAACGTTATAGTGAATTATTAAAAGAACTGATAATATAGTATTTTTAAAATCAACAGTTGAGTGTGATCCAGTCATCAGTAAGTTTGGTTCACCAATATTTAACATTATGAATCACATTACACCCGACAACCTTCTCGAAAACCTAAACTGGCGCTATGCTACTAAAGAGTTCGACAGTACAAAAAAGATCGATACTAAAACATGGGCTGCACTGGAAGAAAGCCTTCTACTCACACCCTCTTCTTTTGGACTACAGCCGTGGAAGTTTATCAGTATCACTAACCAGTCTGTAAAAGAGAGCCTAGTAGAACATTCATGGGGCCAAAAGCAAGTTTCTGACTGCTCACACATGCTTGTGCTCTGTGTAAAAGACAATATGAGCACCGATGATACCAATTCTTTTTTAGATAAAACAGCTGAGGTGAGAGGTATACCAAGAGAAAGCCTCGATGGCTACGCAGGGATGATGGCAGGGTTCTTCGGTTCTATGGATGATGCACAAACATACGTATGGGCGAAAAACCAAGTGTACATCGCTCTTGGTCAGCTAATGACATCTGCAGCTGTATTAGGTATAGATGCATGCCCTATGGAAGGTATCCTCCCTGCCGAGTATGATCGTATTCTCAAGCTAGATGGCACCGGCTATTCTACCGCTGTAGCATGTCCATTAGGTTACCGCTCAGCCAATGACAAATACGCATCACTGGCAAAAGTAAGATTTGATAGTAATCAAATTATTGAATCAATAAATTAACTACGAAGATCCAAAACTTATTAAAAGCTACATTCTTTATGAGTGTGGCTTTTTTTAGCTAATACCATTTCTAAGGTCTCGTAAATAACTCAGCAAATATAAGTGTTCCGGAGTCCGTATCTAAAGTGCTAATTACTATTACATCTTGTGTTGTATTTAACTTATCAGCAGCCCCATTAACTACGATCATTGAGCCATCTGACAAGTATCCAATAGCTTGAGTCTTGTCTTTTCCTAGCCGTATAAGGGATAAACTAAACTTATCACCTACTGTTATACTTGGTTTAAGAACTTGATTTAGCTCATTAATATTTAAAACATTAATTTTTAACAACCTTGCTGATTTGGTTAAATCTTCATCTGTCGTTAGCAGTTTAGCGGATATTAGCTGACACGTTTGTATTAATTTATTTTCTTGAGCATGTGTCTTCTTTTCAGCGTCAATATCACGAACCGTAATATCATATTTACGATTCATTCTTAATGTATCTAAATTTTGGAGACCTCGTTTACTTAAAGCTTGATCAGCAGGATTCGATTCGGCTTTCCCCATTATATATAACTCTTCGATTATAAAACGTGGAATCACTATTTTGCCATCTATAAAGCCTGAATTTAATAAAGGAATAAGCCGACTATCAGTAAGTATACTTACATCAATCAATAACGGTTGACCTGGTGTAGTTTCACCTCGAAATCTTACATAGGGTATTAATAAAGCAAAGTCATCTGTACCACTTCTTAAAGCCAGTATAGAACCCAAAAACCCAAGACTAATAAACATACCTATATGTATAGAAACAATAATAGGTGCATTGTGATCTGCTTCAGTAGTATAAACAGCTTCAACTAAGCTAATTAATCCTTTTGATAATAACAAAGAAAGTAAAGTGCCTATTAATAGTCCAAATGTAGCGTGAGAGAACCCACGAAGCGTAAACTTTTTAGTTAATGACTCTACTAAAATAAAAAAAGCGGCGACTAAAGCACCACCTATAGCTCCTAGCCATATCTTATCTTCACCCCCTGTATAGTTTCCAATTAGTACACCAGCTAACTCACATATAATAAAATATAGTATACGAACTATATTAATTGCTGAGGATGAGTTTTTAAAATGCATGATTATTTAACAATGCTATAATCATTAGTACTTCGCAAGTGTAAGTATTTTATATAAATTTTACGTTCGAAATCTAAAGAGAATTAGAACTAAATAAATTCATGGAACTACCTAAATACATTACTCATGAAGAGGTTATGTTTTTCGATACTGATTGTGGTGGTGTCGTTCATAACCTTGCTTATCTCCGCATGATAGAAACATGTAGAACTCACTTAGGGGCTAGTATGGGAATGGATTTTGCTACTATGAGTAAAACTCAAATATACCCCGTCGTTGTAAGAACAGAAATTGACTACAAACGTTCTGCTAAGCTTGGCGATAAACTTACTATATATGGTAAATTAGAAACGGTAGAAAGAGTTCGTTTTTGGTGCTCTTTTATTATGAAAAGAGATTCTGATGACAGTATATTAATTACCTCTAAACAATCTTTAGCCCTCGTAAAGATGCCTGAAAGTAAAATCCAACGTCTACCATCAGAATGGAAAACCAAATGGTTCTAAAGAAATACCTTTTATGCCTTAACAGCTTTCTTCGTATTTTCTAAAGCTGTAATGAATTCCTCAAGAATTTCATATGGAACCATAATCTTATCTCTATTACCTGATACGTCTTCTGTTATTGTGATTACTTTACCCCGCTCATTTTCTTTAAGGTCGATATAGAAGCTTTTACGGTCTGCTTTTATTTTTTCCGTGTGTAGTAAAGTATCAGTATACCTTTTCTTAGAATGTTGATAATGGCTCATAAGTCTTATCACTCCATAACTGCTTTTAATGGTCAAGTTACTTTATAGTGAAACAAACTTATTATAACTATAGTTATTCACTTCTTTAAGTCTTCTTATTTTATAAACCAAAAATATTCTTCTTCTTCTTATTGTTAACAACCTACGAAAAACAGTTCCAATGGTATATTTTATATGTAAAACAGCGATATAGTAACTTGTGTGAAAACATATAGTGAGTAGTAGTAATGCGAAAACTAGAGAGAAACCTAAATAACTGAACACATATTCCTTACATTTTATTCACAAATATTAGGGGTTTATTCACATCAGATAATTTAAGCTTATTTTCCTATTCAAGATGAATGATATTAATAAAAAATGGATGCTACTAGCATTAGAGGAAGCTTATAAGGGAATAGGTTTAACCTCACCAAATCCCTCAGTAGGAGCTATTATAGTTAAAGCTGGAAAGCTATTAGGAAAAGGATGGCATCATAAAGCAGGAACACCACATGCTGAACGTAAAGCTATCGCGGATGTCATAGATAAGCATGGTAAGGAGGTGTTAAAAGGCTCTAGCATTTATGTAACATTGGAGCCGTGTTCAACATTTGGTAAAACACCACCTTGTACGGAAGGGATTATAGATGCTGGTATTGTTGAGCTTTTTTATGGAGCAGATGATCCTAACCCTAATCACTTAGGTGGAGCTAAAAAAATACTGGAGGAAAAAGGCATTAAAGTAACAAGTGGTATTTGCGAAAAAGAATGTATGCATCTTATAAGGGCATTCTCAAAGGTTCAAACCAAAGGCCTACCATGGGTTATTGTTAAATCAGCGATGAGTCTTGATGGTAAAATCACGAGGCCACCAGGTGAGAGTCAGTGGCTAAGTTCTCCCGAATCCAGAAATGTTGTTCAGCGTATTCGATACGAGTCTGATGCTATCATTACAGGAGGGAATACATTACGTGCAGATAATCCTTCTTTAACGATTCGTGATTCAGAATATTGTGGAAAAAAAGAGCAACCTTGGAGAATGATTATCACCCGTAAGGGAGCGTCATCATTACCAGAAGATGCTAAAGTTTTTACTGACCAATATAAAACTAGAACCTTAGTTCAGGAAAACGGTGATATTCTGAAAGCTTTAGAAACATTAGTAAACTTAGGTTGCCAAACAGTAATGGTGGAAGCTGGAGGAAGTCTAATAGGCTCTTTTCTTGAACTTGGGTTAGTTGATGAAATTGCAGTTTTTTATACGCCACTTATTACGGGAGGCAATGGCCATGCATTTAATGGAGCTTATGATGGTATTAACCTGACTGATCAATCATATCAGAAGATTGGTAACGATGTTTATTTTTCAGCATTAGTAGCTCATATCGAGTAATTATAATATCAGTTACCGCTTATACTTGCGGTGTGAACTAAAACTTATCAGTATATCCGTAACTTAAAAATATTATCATGATCAAGCGTATTACAAATCTCTTTAAAGGTTTTCTCGGTCTCTTTATAGGAGGTATAGAAAAGCGTAACCCTGAGGCTCTATTAGATGTTGAAAAGGAAAACCTGCGTAAACAAATAGCAGAGTTTAATAAAGGTTTGGCTACTAATGCTGGCTTAGTCGAAAAGCTTATTTCAGAAACTAAAAAGTTAGATAAGCAAGAGAACGAGCTACGTGCAAAAACAAGTGCACACCTTAAAGCTGGTAATCGCCAGTTAGCAGGTGAGCTAGCAGTTAAGTTACAGACAGTAGATAAAGAACATGACGAGATGCTTGTACAGTTAGAATCAGCAGAAGCTCGTTATAAAGAACTGATTCAAGCTCGTGATGTAAGTGTAAAAACAGCTAAGAAAAAAATAGAGGAACTCACTCGTAATATCGATGATATGAAGGTGCAAAAAGCGATGGCTGAAATGAATGAGATGGCATCAGGAATGGTAACCTCTATTGGTGGATCCGGTGATACACTGAATCGTTTAGAAGAAATGGTTAGTGATGAGAGAAACCGTGCGGCTGGACGTGCTCGTGTTGCTCGTGACTCTATGGATATGTCAGATATTAATATGCAAGCAGCTGAACAGGATGCATTAGCTGAGATGGCACTAGCAGACTTTGCAGCAGCTGAGGGTATCGAACTAGAAACTACAGACAAGATAATCACAGACACACCTACAGAGACTAAATCATCATCTAGCAGTACGATGGGGCCTAGCGTTTCTGAGTAAAACTACTTACACTATAAGTATTTATACATTTCTATCTGGAAGTAGTTTGATCTGCTTCCAGATTTTTTTTAGCATGATACATTCTAGTATGATGGCTAAAAAGCTTACAAAATAAGGGTATAGTTCCATTAAGCCCTTAGTCTTGAATAAAGAGCCTACTAGGAAGACAAGGATACTGCTGATAGCTATAGCTGCAGCGCCTATGATCAGTGGGTATATCCACACCCGAGATTGCTTATACCCTTTTGCTCGAACTGATTTATAAAAAAAGCTCGATGCAAAAAGGGCAATAAATAGCATTAAAAACATTATCTCAAATTAGTAAGATCAAATGCTTTTGTTAGAAATGAACAGAAGCTTAGGCTAAGCCGTGATATTCCTGAAGTGTGGTAACCTTAAGCTCATTCTCTTGTAATGAGCGTATTGCTAAAATAGATGCCTCAGCTGCGGAAAGGTTAGTGCAGTGAGAGATCTTATTAGCAACAGCACCTGAGCGAATAGTTACTTCATCTTCACGTGCTTCATGACCGCTTGGTGTATTAATGATAAATTGAATATCTCCATTTTTCATCATATCTACCACATTAGGACGTTTTTGCTCAGCAAGCTTATAGAGTCGGCTTACTGGTAAACCTTCTTCTGCGAAGCGCTTGTAAGTGCCGCCAGTAGCATAGATGGTGAAACCTAGATCAGCTAAATCTTTAGCAATAGGAACAGCACGGTCCTTATCTCGATCATTAACAGAGAAGAAAACATTACCGCCAGTAGGTAGTGGGTTGAATGCACTGATTTGTGCCTTAGCGTATGCCATACCCATATCTTGGTCGATACCCATGACTTCACCTGTGGACTTCATCTCTGGGCCTAGAACGATGTCGATACCAGGGAACTTAGGCCAAGGGAATACAGCTTCTTTTACAGAGGAGTGATCTGGAAGAACTTCTTCTGTGAAGCCTAGCTCCTT
Source organism: uncultured Verrucomicrobiales bacterium (assembly GCA_964397975.1). Classification (GTDB taxonomy): domain Bacteria; phylum Verrucomicrobiota; class Verrucomicrobiia; order Verrucomicrobiales; family Akkermansiaceae; genus Oceaniferula. Next base: position 6,755 of record CAYNLE010000030.1, read on the forward strand.
AAGAGTTTTTCCAACCATAATCTTGGCTGCTAATTTAGCGAGTGGGATGCCGATTGATTTAGAAACAAAAGGAACAGTTCGTGATGCACGTGGGTTAACCTCGATAACGTATAGCTGCTCATCTTTCACAGCGAACTGAATGTTCATTAAGCCTTTAACATTTAGTTCACGTGCGAGGTCCTTAGCTGCTTTAAGAATCTGTGACTTGATATCATCACTTAATGAGAACGCTGGTATCACACAGGCTGAGTCACCAGAGTGTATACCCGCCTGCTCAATGTGCTGCATGATGGCTCCTACAACAGATGTTTCACCATCTGAGATACAGTCAACATCCACCTCTATAGCAGACTCTAAAAATCTATCAACTAAGACAGGTCTATCAGGTGACACGTCTACGGCTTCATTCATGTAATGTATTAGATCGTTATCATTATAAACAATCATCATGGCACGACCACCAAGAACAAACGATGGTCTAACAATAACTGGATAGCCAATTTTTTGTGCAACTGTAACAGCTTCTTCAGCACTAACAGCTGTTCCAGCTTCGGCTTGTTTTAAGCCGATATTATCTAGTAGAACAGAGAAGAACTTTCTGTCTTCAGCGAGCTCAATAGATTTCGGCGAGGTCCCTATGATAGGGACACCGTGGCGTTCTAGGTCAGCTGCTAGATTAAGAGGTGTCTGTCCTCCGAACTGGACTATAACACCATCTGGCTTTTCTTGATCACAGATATTAAGAACATCCTCTAGTGTTAGAGGTTCAAAATAAAGCTTATCACTTGTGTCATAGTCTGTGGAAACAGTCTCAGGGTTAGAATTAACCATGACTGTTTCATAATCTAACTCATTTAAGGCAAAAGCAGCATGCACACAGCAGTAGTCAAATTCAATACCTTGACCAATTCTGTTAGGTCCACCACCAAGAATGATGATTTTCTTTTGGTCTGTTTCTCTAGCTTCGTTTTCATCGCCATAGGTAGAGTAGTAGTATGGTGTGTGGGCTTCGAACTCAGCAGCACAGGTATCTACTAGTCGATAAGTTGGGATAACACCTTCAGCTTTTCTCTCAGCACGCACCTCGTCTTGAGTCATGCCTTTTGCGATCGCGATCTGGTGATCTGAAAACCCTAGGCGCTTAGCCTTACGGTATGAAAGGTTTTTCAGGTTTTTAGCTTCTTCAGAGATTTGGTATAGTTGCTCGAGGAACCAGCGATCAATACTCGAGGCCTCGAAGATTTGCTCAACTGTCCAACCTGCTTTGAATGCAGTCTGTAGCCAGAAGATACGCTCAGCATTTGGCACGTGAAGTTTTCTTTCAATGTCCTCGTGGCTTGGCTCAATAGGCTCTTTGCCATCGAAGCCGAAACCAAATCGGCCTGTTTCCAGAGAGCGTAAAGCCTTCTGCATAGACTCTTTAAAGGTGCGGCCTATCGCCATTGCTTCACCTACAGCTTTCATCTGTGTAGTAAGCACCGGGTCAGCAGTTGGGAATTTTTCGAAAGTAAACCTTGGTAGTTTAGTAACTACGTAGTCGATGGTTGGCTCGAAGGATGCTGGAGTCTCTCTTGTGATGTCATTAGGTAGCTCATCAAGTGTGTATCCAACGGCTAGCTTGGCAGCGATTTTTGCAATAGGGAAACCTGTTGCCTTAGATGCGAGCGCTGATGAACGGGATACCCTAGGGTTCATCTCGATAACGATCATGCGACCGTTAGCTGGATTGATAGAAAATTGAATATTTGAGCCGCCAGTCTCGACACCGATTTCACGAATACATGCAAATGATGCATCACGCATGATTTGGTATTCTCTATCCGTTAATGTCTGAGCAGGTGCTACGGTAATGGAATCACCAGTATGAACACCCATTGGGTCTAGGTTCTCGATAGAGCAGATAACGACGCAGTTGTCTGCAGAGTCTCGCATGACTTCCATTTCATACTCCTTCCATCCTAGTAAGCTTTCTTCTACAAGGATTTCGCTCACAGGTGATAGATCGAGACCGCGGTTAACGATGGTCTCAAACTCTTCTTTATTATAGGCGATTCCCCCACCCGCTCCACCAAGTGTGAATGCTGGTCGTATAATTAGTGGGTATTGTCCGATCTTGTTTGCGATGGCCCGAGCTTCTTCCATCGTGTGAGCTACGCCACTTTCTGGAAGATCGAGACCTATTTTAAGCATAGCCTCTTTAAAGCGTAAACGGTCCTCACCCTTATCGATAGCATCAGCCTTAGCTCCTATCATTCGCACATTGTATTTATCCAATGTGCCCGCTTTATAAAGATCCATGGAAGTATTCAGAGCAGTCTGACCACCTAGAGTAGGCAGTAGAGCATCCGGCTTCTCGCGAATAATTATTTTTTCAATAACTTCAGGTGTGATAGGCTCAATGAAAGTGCGTGGCGCAAACTCAGGGTCCGTCATTATGGTGGCAGGGTTCGAGTTAACGAGGATGACCTCATAACCTTCTTCCTTCAGAGCCTTACAGGCCTGCACACCGGAATAGTCAAATTCACAACCTTGTCCGATCACGATTGGACCAGAGCCAATCACCAGAATTTTCTTAATACTTTCGTCTTTGGGCATTCGATATAGCTAAATTTTACGGATTTAGGACGAGTTTGGACTAATTGTAAAGATATAGCGGGTGTACTAGTTCATTTTTTTCAAAACTAGTAATAAATATCGTGTAAGTGAGCTGGATTTGCCCACATTATAGTGAAAAATGGACTAGAGTTCAGAAGTAGAACTACTTGATGACAACAACAGCTCCTGGTCGAACCAGTTGAGGTATCTTTGCAGCATCCCAGTTAGATAAGCGGATACAGCCAGCACTTCTTGCTCTACCTATTGTTTCAGGGTTATTGGTTCCGTGGATTCCTATACCTGACTTAGTTAAGCCATTCCAGATGATACCTACTGGGTTATTAGGACCAGGTGGTATATGGAGGGCTTCTTTTCCTCTTACTCCTGTTTCGAGTAATTTTTTATCGTATCGCCATGTAGGCATAGTGACACTGTTTTTTAAGTTCCAGTAACCTTTAGGGATAAATTGAGTTTTACCAGGAGTAATGGGGAAGCTAGCTATCAGCTGAGGCTTAGCCATGCCGTTGAGTGATTCATCAGCTTCTACTTTAGGGATGATAAGCTCGTAGACATAGACTTGTTTAGTATTGGTATCTACCACAATGTGGCGTGATGTGAGGTTCTCTTCTGCTTTGTAAGATTTGCCAGTTTGTATATCTTCTATTTTGAACGGCTCTACATTTGGCACACGTATGGCACTTTTTGCCTTAGCATTACGCATGGTTTTGTATGTATTGAGGTTTTTGAGTAGCTCCTCAGAGCAGTGATACCGTTCAGCCATGAATTCAGTTATGCTTCGGTATGACATATACTTTTTCTTAGCTTGATCACTTCGCTTAGTAGGTAGTGATGGATCTACAAAATCATCGACATTTTCCGGAACGATAGCTGTAGCATATGGCTCTGTGACATGCTCTTTATACTCTTCTAAAATGGTTGCATCATCTAGTTCTCTACCTAGACTGGTATTATAGTTCTCTATTGCTAGCTTGGTGAATTGCCCAGGTTTGCCGTCGATGTATCCTGGTCCAAAACTCTTTTGGTCTAGGAAAATCTGTAATTTAGTCCCCTCTTCACCATGTTTAGGAAGAGTTAGTTCCGCATAGTTTTTTGAGATTAGTAAAAGGTTAATTATTAAAGTGAGATAGAAAAGTGGGAGCTTCATTATGATGATATATAATATGGATTTTTTTGTTAGAATAGAAGGTTTATTCAGCGGAAGGTTTTTGAATGTATTCTTTTAGTCTGCCTGCGGTGGCAGCCGGCACGATAGCTGTGATAATTGAGTCATTACCTTCATAGATGGTATCTAGAACTTTAGCATCTCTGTGTAAGAGGCCAGATAGGTCACCTCTACTTTGTGGGAGACGGTAAGTTAATGTAGAGACCCTGTCAGCCAGTATCTCTGTACATTTTTCTAAAAGCTCAGTCATACCTATATTCTCTCTGGCACTGACTGCTATAGTATTGGGAAATGAGACCTCTAAACCTGCTAATACAACAGGATCATTCAGCACATCTATTTTATTTAATACGGTAATGATAGGCTTATCCCCTGCCCCTAGTTCAGTAAGAACCTCCATCGTGGTTTTATATAGCTGATGAACCTCTGGTGATGAAGCATCTAGAACGTGAATAATAAAGTCAGCTAATACAGATTCTTCTAATGTCGCCTTAAATGCTTCCACTAGCCGGTGAGGGAGATTTCTTACAAAGCCGACAGTATCTGTAAGAAGTATATCCTGGCCATCAGGTAGCTCTATAGAACGTGTAGTCGTATCAAGTGTAGCGAATAACATATCCTTAGCCATTACATCAGATCCAGCTAAGCGGTTGAGTAGAGTAGATTTCCCGGCATTCGTATATCCAGCAATAGCTGCACACGGAATCCCCTGCTTCTCACGTTCCTTACGTCTTGTATTACGCTGCTTACGAACTTCAGCTAGTTCCTTCTGACATTGGTCAATACGTGTTCTTGCCAAGCGTCTATCTACCTCTACCTGCTGTTCCCCCATTCCGCGGGATGCGCCACCACCACCGTTGCCGCCGCTACCACCTTCTCGGTCGAGGTGTCCCCACATTCTCGTCAAGCGAGGCAGTGAGTACTGCATTTTAGCCAAGTCGACCTGTAGGCGAGCTTCTCGTGTCTGTGCTCTTTTAGAAAATATGTCCAGAATGACCTCCTCACGGTCAATGACGCAGATGTCAGCTAGCTCTTCCCAGTTTCTTTGCTGTGAAGGGATAAACATGTTGTCGAAAACTATACAGTCGCAGTTATGGGCTTTTGCCAGATCTACCACTTCCTGTGCCTTTCCTGTTCCACAGAGGTACTTACGGTGCATCTCTCGTGTTCTCACTAGCATCGACTCCACAACATTAATATTCAAGGTGGTAACTAGCTCTCCTAGTTCCTCAAGTAGTGATATGGATTCGTCCTCTTCACGCTTATCTCTACATATACGAACAATGAGCGCTCGCTCGACCATTTCTGGCTTGTCTCTGACTTCAAACATATACCTATTCTTTGCCTTAATACCTGCTACTTCGCAAGCCGGCTTTTCATGCATATAGTGACAATTTTTCGTATAACATGGTTACATTTTTATCATAATGTTCCACGTGGAACATTAACTAACCAGAGAACTCGTGATCATACGACCAGCCTTGATTTGTCATGGCGGCTGGCATATGAAACATCAGCGCTAAGCGTATCATAATTTCATGTTCATTTATCCTAAAAACTATCAAGTGCTAGTCATCGGTGCTGGTCACGCAGGTGTAGAAGCCGCACTAGCAGCAGCTCGTCTTGGTTGCTCGGTTGCCGTGCTAACTCAGAATTTAGATACTATAGGTTCCATGTCCTGTAACCCGGCTATCGGTGGCCTAGCTAAAGGACATATGGTTCGGGAGATAGACGCCCTCGGCGGTATGATGGGTCTTAATACTGACGCCACGGGTATCCAGTTCCGCATGTTAAATGCTGGTAAAGGCCCGTCAGTCAGGGCTCCTCGTGCTCAGTGTGATAAGAAAGCGTATCAGTTCCGAGCGAAACACATTCTTGAGACCACGCCTGGCATAGATATCCATCAGGCTAATGTAGCTGAGCTTCTCGTTGAAAATGATGAGATCACTGGAATCATCACTTCACTGCAAATGCAGATCAATGCTCAGTCAGTGGTGCTTTCAGCAGGCACGTTCATGAAAGGGCTCATGCACGTTGGGCTTAAAAATGAAGTAGGAGGACGTATGGGTGATGCTACCTCTACAGTATCTGACTCACTTCATAAGCTAGGTTTTCAGGTTGAGAGATTCAAGACGGGCACACCATGCCGGATCAACGGTAAATCTATTGATTTCTCTAAAACAGAAGAGCAAGGAGGTGACACCCCTGCCCCACACTTCTCTTACATGGCTGATACATTAACTAGATCGGAAGATGATGTTCATAGCTTAAACGGCCATAGAGTAGATGCTAATGGTGAACGCTTATCAGATGCAGAAAAAATGTTCCACGTGGAACAAATCCCCTGCCACATCACTTATACGAATCCTAAAACACACGATGTGATTCGTAATAACTTAGATAAGTCTCCGATGTATTGTGGGAAAATCGAAGGCCCGGGTCCGCGTTACTGTCCATCTATAGAAGACAAAATTGTAAAATTTGCTGAGAAAGATCGCCACCAAGTTTTCTTAGAGCCAGAAGGCCGTCACACTAGTGAGTATTACATTAATGGTGTTTCCACCTCCCTCCCCTACGAAGTCCAGCTTGAGTTTATTCATTCCATAGCAGGACTAGAAAACGCGCAAATCCTCAGGCCTGGCTACGCTGTGGAATACGATTACTGCCCCCCTACCCAGCTCAGTCAGACACTGGAAACAAAGCGTATATCGGGGCTCTATTTTGCAGGTCAGATCAACGGTACATCAGGCTATGAAGAAGCCGCCGCCCAAGGGCTCATGGCTGGAGCTAATGCCGCTCTTAAGGTATTACAAAAACCAGAACTCATCATACGTAGAGATCAGGCATACATCGGTGTAATGATTGATGATCTTGTCACAAAAGGGACTACGGAACCGTATCGTATGTTTACCTCTAGAGCTGAGTATAGGTTACTCCTCCGCCAGGATAATGCTGATACCCGCCTCACTCCCCTTGCAGTCGACTTTGGTCTAGTCAGTGGTTTACGAGCAGATCGAGTTCAGAAAAAAATAGCCGATCTAAAGTCAGCTAATGAGCTCATTCCCACGATTAAGCATGACAAAGTTAAGCTCGATCATTGGTTTAGGCGTTCAGAAAATACCTGGAAGTCATTACCGGAAAATATCCTCAAACAAGTTCCAGTAGACTTATGGGGACTTATCGAAATCGACTTTAAATACGCGGGTCATCTCGAGCGTCAACAAACACAAATCGAAAGACTAGCTCGAATGGAAGACAAACGTATCCCCTCTTCTTTTGATTATAGTAAAGTATCTGGATTAAAAGCTGAAGCTCGTCATCACCTCATGACGATCGCACCATCAACTATAGGTCAGGCATCTAGAATTTCAGGTATCACACCGGCTGATATTGCTATTTTAGTAGTGGCTATGCGAAAATAGCAATATCACCGTTATTATAGGTCAAAAACCGTAAAAAACTCACTTTTTCATAATCTTCTTCATAGCTTATAGTATAAGGGTTTAAGGCTATATAACCCCGTTTTTAAGGCCCTGAGAATCGAACGTATTTGTTGTTCATGCGCTATGGTATACTAAGATCAAAAGTCAAAAGCTCTAAATAGAGGTGAAATAATCCAAAAAATAGCGAATACGAAAAATGAATCAGTTTTTTAGAAATCTGTAGTCAGCTCAGTAATATAGGTAAACATAAAATAATGCCTGAATTGTCAAAAATAATTTTCAGACAACCTATTAGTGAGTCGTTTTGTTAAAACTTCAGATTACCGTATTAAATGCCCTTAAGTTTCACCTAATGGACTTTCAGTAGATCGATTAAAGTCATTTAGCATATGCTTGTCTATCATCATAGGCGTCACGTTTTTATGGATTAATAATTTCTGCACTGTTTGTATGTCTCAGCAACTCATCTATTAGATGAGTTGTAAAGCTAAGCTGTAGAAAATAACATGCTTATATATGCATGTTTTTACGACTTTTTGTAAACATATTCTCATTTATATGGCTCCTTCTTACTGAGCT
>CAYNLE010000030.1:14654-24860 GCA_964397975.1 uncultured Verrucomicrobiales bacterium
TTTTACGACTTTTTGTAAACATATTCTCATTTATATGGCTCCTTCTTACTGAGCTTGTCGGTGGATCAATTATATTATTTGCTAGGAGTATAGGCTTCTCTTTGCCCTAGAGGATCAATTGTTTCAGCCATTTTACATACGATCTTAAAATATGCGCTAATTTGCATATAATAAATTGATTAACTGATAATCCAGTTACTAAATATTGCGCCCTCCCTTAGTCCGACCTCCCCTTCTATATAACTTATATTGTTAGCCTCGGCTATACCGACTCTATTTTCCATCCATGTACTTTATGAAAGCAAACAACCGTTTAAGTGAAGTATAACACATTTGAATAAACCATAAGCTTACAACATAGGGGCGAAACATGATAGCTGAGGTGATAAAATGGTCTCAATGTCATATTGCTCTTGCTCGATTTCATGTGTCAGGATAGATGATGACTCCCGTTTTATTACATTTGGCGGGTCTTTATTATGGCTATATCACGCGCATTGTTGTCTGTTTCTGATAAATCTGGTCTTATTGAGTTTGCTCAGGGGCTTCATAACCACGGGGTTGAGTTGCTTTCGACTGGTGGAACTTCTAAGGCCCTCCGTGAGGCGGGGCTTCCAGTTATTGATGTTTCTGAGTTTACTGGAGCTCCTGAATTGTTTGAGGGGCGTGTGAAGACTTTGCACCCACTTGTGCATGGTGGTTTACTCTATAAGAGAGATGATGAGCTACACCAGAAGCAAGCTAGCGAGAATGATGTTTCCCCTATTGATCTTGTTGTTGTTAATTTATACCCGTTTGAGGAAACGGTCGCTAAGGAGGGCGTAACACTGGAGGATGCTATAGAGAATATAGATATTGGTGGGCCTTCTATGCTACGTAGCGCTGCTAAAAACTATAAGAGTGTGACCGTGGTAGCAGATCCTTCAGACTATGAGCGTGTGCTAGAGCAGATGGGCGAGAATAATGGTGATACTTCTTTGAAGCTTCGTGAGGAGTTAGCTGTGAAGGTCTTTTTACGCACTTCTACATATGATACAGCGATTACAAATTATTTATCACAAGCTGGTGAGGGGACTCGTTCTCAGCTGACTGTAAGTTTACCTCTGGAACGTGAACTTAGGTATGGTGATAATCCACATCAGCCAACATCGCTTTATGGTAGCTTTGGTGATATATTTTCTCAGTTACAGGGTAAGGAACTGAGCTATACTAATATTTTAGATATAGAGGCTGCATCTGATTTGGTTTCAGACTTTAAAAGACCTACAGTGGGTATTTTAAAGCATACAAACCCATGTGGTGTTGGTCAGGATGATGAGGATCTACGTAAGGCATGGCAGTTAGCTTATGAGACTGATACACAGGCGCCATTTGGTGGTGTGATTGTGGTTAATAGACCTCTGACTGAGGGCTTAGCTCGTATTATTTCTAGTATTTTTACGGATGTCATTATTGCGCCAGATTTTGAGCCTGAAGCACGTGCTATTTTACAGAAGAAGAAAAATTTACGCTTAATTAAGCTTAATGTTAATGCTTGGGAGGGGATTCGTAAGGATCCGGTTATTCGCTCAGCGCCAGGAGGTTTAATGGTGATGGGTCGTGACCATACTACATTAGGTTTAGATAGCTTAGAGTCTAAGGTTGTTACAAAACGTCCTCCTACGGAAGATGAGATGAGAGCGATGCGCTTTGGCTGGAAGGTAGTTAAGCATGTGAAGTCAAATGCGATTGTCTACTCTGGCACTGATCGCACATTAGGTATCGGTGCAGGTCAAATGAGTCGTGTAGATTCATCCCGTATTGCTGTATGGAAGGCTGAGGAGGCGGGTCTCTCGCTTAAGGGCAGTGTGATGGCATCAGACGCTATGCTACCATTTGCGGATGGCTTAGACGCTGCGATTGCAGCTGGCGCCACAGCTTGTATTCAGCCTGGTGGTTCTATCCGTGATGAGGAGGTTATTGCTGCAGCTGATAAGGCTGGCATAGCGATGGTCTTTACAGGTCACAGACATTTCAGGCATTAATTTTTAAATAGCATATGTACTCACGGAAGTGAGTCTATTAGCAAGAGTAAGCTCATAGTTATCTATGGGCTTATTTTTTTATTTTAAGAAAAGGTGCTATTTCTATAATAGAGCTTATGAATAAAATAAGGCGGGTTAACTGGATTGATATGATCGTTCCGAATGCAGACCAAACTGCTAACTTTTATTGTAACGTTTTTGGTTTTAAGCGTGAGGAAGAAGATGAAGGTAATGGTCATACTTCATACCATATCAAAGATGGTGATGAGAATGTTCTAGGTATTTGTGCTGATGCTGTTTTCCCTGATTGGGTTAAAGGGTGGCTGCCATATATTGATGTTGAAAATTATGATCAGAGTGTTTCGCAGATAGTTGAATCAGGCGGGTCAATACACCAAGAGATGATTATGAACTTCAACTGGAAAGGTCAGCGTTTTTGTTTAGCGATAGATCCTTCAGGGGCTCCTGTAATGCTATGCGAATCAGAGGATTCAACTGATTAACAGTAGTGTCGTTCTATTTATTCGTAAAAAATAAATAAACTAGATGATGATGACATAAATGTTTCATTTATGATATTGTAAAATGGTTATGAAATGGGCATATGCATGCGCGTGAAAATAAATGCAGCTCTAGAAATTCCTAAAGATGGCTTTGAGGGTGTCATTTTTGACCTTGATGGCACATTAGTCGATTCCATGCCTGCACATTTTAGTGCTTGGTGTGAAGCCCTTGCGAAGCATGACGCTCCCGGGGTTTTACCTGAGGATGTCTTTTATGCAATGGGCGGGCGGCCTACTAAGGATATTATCATGGAGCTGAATGGTGACTTTGGCCTAAATTTAAATGCTGAGGAGGTAGCTGCTGATAAGCGTAAGGCGTTTTTAGATAACTTGGATCGAATTGTTATTATAGATGAAGTAGTAGACTTCGCTCGCAGTATGCGGGGCAAGCTGCCATTAGCTATCGCTACAGGTGGGACTCGAGTAGTAGTAGAGAAGACACTCCAGTCAGTAGGGATTAGTGATCTTTTTGATGAGGTGGTTACTGCTAATGATGTGAAGTGTGGTAAGCCGGCTCCTGATATTTTTTTAGAGGCAGCAGCTCGTATTGAAATCACTCCAGAGCGTTGTTTGGTGTTTGAAGATGCGCCTGCTGGTATGATGGGCGCTCAGTCGGCTGGTATGAAAGTTGTTTGCGTGCCAGCGCCTGTGAGGATAGTGTAGCCTCACAGTTCATGAGAGAGTATAAGCAAAAATGGTATGCACCTGCTAAGGTCAACTTATCCTTAAAAGTTTTAGCTAAAAGGGATGATGGTTTCCATGAGCTGGAAAGCCTGATGGTGCCTGTAGATTTATACGATACCTTATCTTTTAATAAAGCAGAGCAATATAGCCTACATTGCTCTGCTGAGGGCGTGCCTACGGATGAGAGTAATCTAGTCAGCAAGGCTGTGAGGGCGTTTGAGCGTGAGACTAGTATCGAGTGTAAGTGGCGGATCAGTTTAGAAAAGAATATTCCTCATGGAGCTGGGTTAGGTGGTGGCAGTAGTGATGCCGCTACTACTTTATTAGCCCTGAATGAGCTTGAGCAAGCTGGTTTGTCTATTGACCAGCTTAGCACGTTAGCTGCTGAGCTAGGCTCTGATATCCCTTTTTATATTTACCAGTCCTGCTGTATGATCCGGGGCAGGGGTGAGTTAGTGGAGCCTGTAAATATTAGCGAGTTAGTAGGTGTTGAGATATTATTATTTAAGCCTAACTTTGAGGTTTCTACCCCAGATGCTTACCGGAACTGTTTAAGTGCTGATGAATTACATGGTATTAATTATAGCGCTCAGACCATGCCATGGGGTGAGCTGGTGAATGAGCTAGAAAAACCTGTTTTTTATAAACACAGGTTTCTTGCAGAGATGAAAAGCTGGCTCCAGCAGCAGTCTGAGGTGGAGGCGGTAATGATGACGGGCTCCGGCTCTACGATGATGGCGTTTATGAAAACTGGGTATCATAGTGATCAATTAGTCAGTAGAGCTAAACTAGAGCTTTCACCTAATATGTGGGTCAAAAAAGTTGCTGTTTTACATTAAATGAATGTCCGAGAACAGCAGCTCCTGAAGAATGTATCTAGGTCATTTTACCTTAGTATTCGACTGCTTCCACGGGAGATGCGTGAGCCTATCAGTCTAGCTTACTTGTTAGCTCGGGCGAGTGATACGTTGGCTGACTCTGGTGAGTTAAAGGCTGACATAAGGAGTGAGCTGCTTTCTTCTTTCTCTGAGCTTTTGTTAGGTTCTGGTAGGGAGGCATGGTGTAATAAGGTTAAAAAAGATGTGGTTCCTTATCAAAGGCATGCTGGCGAAAAAATATTATTGGCTAGTATGGATACTCTCTGGGAGTGGTTTGATCATATTAATGATAAACAGAAAGAACTTATTACATGCGTTATTAAGCATATAATAGAGGGGCAAATTTTAGATATAAAGAGGTTTGAGTATGGTGAGGGGTATCGAGTTGTTGGTCCTGAAGAGTTGGACGACTATTGTTATTTAGTTGCTGGATGTGTAGGTGAATTTTGGACGGAGATAGGGCGGCTTACGGTAAGTGATTTTTCTACGGTGGAATTTGATCAATTGAAAAAATTAGGGGTTAATTATGGTAAGGGCTTACAGCTAGTAAATATTTTACGTGATCAGAGGGAGGACCAAGAGCAGGGGAGGTTTTATCTACCTGTGGGATACGATCACCGTCATTGGGTAAAGTTAGCTCGTCAGTATCTTGATGACGGTAAATGCTATGCAAGTTCTCTGAAAAATAAGCGGACGAAGATGGCTACTGTTTTGCCAGCTTTGTTAGGAGACGAGACTTTAGATTTGTTAGAATGTGTTTCTGATAATTACCCGGTAAAAATTTCCAGAAAAAAAGTCTACCACTGTATGTGGCAGACTTTTTTTTATTAGAGAATAATTGTGTGGATATTTTATTATCCTAGCTCAATGAGCTTTTTGTCTAAAATAGCTTTGTGAGATGCTTTGCCTTTGATACGGGCGAATTTCTTACGAACTTTATCTCGGTCTATAGTTTCCATTTCACGAGTGAGGACGGCTAATACAAAGGCGTCATCCTCTGGGAGGTTAGCGCTGATATTCCATGCTAAGCCACCTTTACGTGGACATTCAGGCCAGCGTGATGACCAGGACCAGTATTCATATTCTTTTCCGTTTGGTTTACGGACAGTTCTGCTTGCTAGGTAGACACCTACCACACCAGATTGATTGCGGGATGTCATTCGTCCTTTTGCATTCATCTGTGATGGCGGTAAAATTTTCTTTTTCTGTTCTACCCATTGGGCTCCAGCTTTTTCAGCAGCTTTCCAGTTGCCATATTTTTTTACGGAGAAATTCTTTTGGTGCATGATCGACTGACGCATTATGCGAGCCATTACATACTTCTCTTGCACGTTTCGTGTTAGGTTCATTTCGATTGTTATCTTAAGACTATTATGATAGGTGTTAGTCTAACGAAGTGGGCGGGCGTGTCAAAGCTTAAGATTCTTTACACAGTGGAGGAGCTGATAGATACACACACACTGATTTACCTAATCAGATGTAATTAGATGAAAGATGTGAGGGTCTAGCTGCTACGATTTTATTTAATCATCGCACTGCGGTCATCATCCAGGCCAGATTTTTCTAGGTAGTAGTCATAGCCTCCCGCATAACGGGTTAGTTTACCATCGTCGATATGTAGTGTGGTATCAGCTAGATTACGGATGAAGTGAACATCGTGAGAGATGAATACTAGAGTTCCCTCGTAGTGCTTCAGAGCTTGTAGTAGAGCCTCAATAGAGATAATGTCTAAGTGAGTGGTGGGCTCATCCATGAGCAAGAGGTTTGGTGGATTGACTAAGAATTTCACCAAATTAAGGCGAGATTTTTCACCCCCTGATAGCACTTTGACCTTCTTGTGGACATCTGCTCTACGGAAGAGGAATGAGCCTAGGATAGAGCGAGCTTCGTCTTCACGCATATCACCGCCACTTGCCATGACTTCTTCGATAACGGTATTACTCTCATTCATGGATGCCGTGCGATGCTGTGAGTAGTAACCTAAGCGTGTATTATGTCCCGCTTTACGTGTGCCGTTATCGAACTCAAGTTCGCCAGCTAAGATTTTAAGCAGAGTCGACTTACCGGCACCATTGGGCCCTACCAGCACCATGCGGTCGCCGCGTTCTACGGTTAGATCGAGACTTTCGTAAATGACTTTATCGCCATAGGCTTTGTGAACTTTTTCTAGCTCGACCACCTTTTGGTTTGAGCGAGCTGGCTGAGGAAAATTGAATTTAAAGACCTTACGCGGGGCGATCGGCTTTGGTATGCGTTTCATCTTTTCCAGCGTTTTTATGCGACTCTGAACTTGAGATGCCTTTGAGGTAACTGAGCGGAAGCGATCGATGAATTCTTGCACGCGTTCGATCTCTTTATTCTGATTACGGTAAGCCTGCACTTTCTGAGTGTAGCGCTGATTCCGCTGTTCTAGATATTGTGTGTAATTACCTGTGTACGAAATGAGCTGTTCCTCATCGATTTCATAGACAGTCTCGATAAGAGCGTCCATGAAGTAGCGATCGTGAGAAATCATCAAGATAGCACCTGGGTAGTTTGATAAATAACGCTGGAACCAAACTAGAGCGTGTAGATCAAGGTGGTTAGTAGGCTCATCAAGCATGAGGAGGTCAGGCTCCATGACAAGTAGTTTAGCTAGGTGAGCTCGCATGATCCATCCCCCTGAGAATTCACGGGCGGGTTTGTCAAATGCATCAGGCTTGTAGCCTAGGCCGGCTAAGATTTTTTTTGCTTTTGGTTCGAGTTGATAACCATTTGCTTGGTCGAAGAGGTCTTGGGCTGCGTTATACTCAGGGGTATCTGTTACGCCTTCTGCCTCGTGTTCACGGATCACTCGGATAGCCTTGGTAAGCTCAGGTGTAATACCGATGGCTATTTCTAAAATTGTTTCATCACCTGGGTCTCCAGCTTCCTGTGCTAAGTAGCCAGTGACTGCGTATTCGTCACGGTCGACGCTACCAGTATCGGCTTCTAACTCGCCGAGAATCATTTTGAACAGAGTAGATTTTCCTGCGCCATTAGGTCCTACAAGAGCGACTCGCTCTCCCCAGTTAATGGTCATATCTGCTTCTTCAAAAAGAGTACGTCCGCCAACAGTTTTGGTAAGTTTACGTATGATGAGCATGCGGCGCTCTTACGCCTACCTGAGGTGTTTGTCACCTCAAAATATATAAAGAATACTTTCCACCATAGGGAGCGAGCTATGATGGACGCGTAAAAATACCCATTTCTAAATGATCTGAAATAGTTGGTGATGTTAAATCACGCGGCTGTCTTCATTTCTGAGACGTGCCACAGTGTATTCAGGGTCGTCTGGAAGTGTCTCGATGTTTACGAGGGCATCCGCTTTTTTCAAAACACGCTGTGATTCTGGTGAGAGGTGGCGGAGGCGGAGGTTTTTACCTGCACTTCTGTAGCGCTCAGCGAGCACATTGATAGCCTCTAGTCCTGAGTAGTCTCCCACACGTGCTTCTTCGAAGTCGATGACGATGTTTTGAGCGTCTGACTTTGTCTGGAATTTATCCATGAAGTCAGCAACGGAAGCGAAATAGAGAACACCTTGAACACCATAAATACGCTCATCAGCAGTATCCTTGTGGAGAGTGACGGTCATATGTTTTGAGCTCTCGATAGCGAAGAATAGTGCAGAGAGAAGAACGCCTACTAGCACGGCTAGCGCGAGGTTGTGCATGAATACAGTTACGAGAGTAACCGCCAAGATGACGATAAGCTCTGAGTGTGCTACTTTACCTATCGTTTTAAAGGTGGACCATTCGAAGGTGCTGATCACGATCATGAACATGACACCCACTAGCGCTGCTACGGGAATACTCATTAAAATATTTGATCCAAAGAGGATGAGTATCAGTAGAGTCAAGGCGCCTACGATGCCAGAGAGTCGGCCTCGGCCCCCGTTTTTCATATTAATGAGTGATTGTCCAATGGTCGCGCAGCCTCCCATGCCGCCGAATAAGCCTGATGCGATGTTTGCGGCGCCTTGGGCAACACATTCACGGTTTCCTTGTCCACGAGTTTCAGTAATCTCGTCGATAAGCTGAAGTGTCAGAAGGGATTCAATAAGTCCTACAAGTGCCACGGTAAGGGCGATAGGTAGTATGGCTAAGTAAAAGCTGAGTTCACCCCACGGGACAGAAGAGAGGTTGGCCAGGCTAGGTAGCGAGCTGTCAATTTTAGCTTCACCTGTAAGCATGACCAAGATGTCTTTGATGTCTCTAGATCCATCGATGAAGTATGTGATTCCAAATATAACTAGGATGGCGACCAGAGATGGTGGCACAGCTTTTGTGAGCTTTGGTAGATAGGCTATGATTGCCATAGTAAGAGCGATCAAGCCAACCATGATGCCGATGGAGTCCATGGAGAGCCAGCTAGATTCCATATTGCCTTCATTATCAAACTTCACAACTGATTTGAAAAAGAGGAGCTGGCCAAGTGCGATCACGATAGCTAAGCCATTTACAAAGCCCATCATCACTGGGTGAGGGATGAGGCGGATGAAACGGCCTAGCTTAGAGATACCTATGATGATTTGGATAGCGCCAGCAAAGAGAAGTGTCGCGACTAGATATTGTAAACCTAGGTCGTCTGGTGTGATTCCATCGAGTTTGCCGCCGGAGTTAATGATTTCTAATCCTGACTTTTTACCGAGTGTGTATGCCTGAGCGGCTACGATGGCAATAGCTCCTGTCGCTCCACAGATCATACCTGGACGACCACCGAATGCTGCGGTGATGAAACCTACAAATACAGCGGACCAAAGTCCCACCATAGGATTGACTCCTGCGATGAATGAGAAGGCGATAGCCTCTGGGACGAGGAGAAGTGCTACGGTGACTCCAGAGAGAATATCATCCTTCACGGAACCAGGTTTTGTTATAAAAGCGTCAGCCATAAGTAGAAAAAGTTAGTTGAGGGCATAGCCCCTAATGTGAATTTCATGGAATAGCAACACTGATCTAGTTCTCTAAGGGGTGTAAGATTATTACAATTTGCCGCTTTACAAGGTTTTTAAGCTCGGCATGTTGAATAATGAATACATAAAGCATTATGAACGCTCTTGATTTAACAACATCCGTCCCCCGTAGTCCTCGTGAAACTTTTGCTGGTTATGTGATTGCCGCTCGTGTTTTAGATAAATGCCGTGCTGTGATCGCAGAAACGGCTGGCGAATATCACTTTGACTGTCCTCTCGATAACATATTCTTTGAATTTACAGGTATTTGCGCTGATAAATTCAAGGCTTTTGTAGCTACTGGAGCTGATGATGCAGCTGTAGAACAGTGGATTAAAGATAGTGCAAAGGAGCAAACGCCCGAGGCTCTTGTGGAGTGGAATAATGGACTTCGCTATAAAAGGATAAGTGAAATGCCTGTGGAACTTCAGGTTTACTTAGAGAGTTACATTCCTGAGTGTTTGCCGAAAGGTAGTATCGTATACCACTGGTTTGATGTTTATGACATTGAGGAAGGCCGCATTAAGTAATTTTTCTTATTCATCAGCTTCTTCGCTGAGTGTGGCGATGGTGGTGATAATGTGACTGTTTTCATCACAATCTTCATCTGGAGCGAAATCACCAATCATGCGTTGGACGGTGAATCCAGCTTCAGCGAGGAGTTTTTTAAATTCTCTCTGCCAGTACCATGTTAGTTCATGTGTGCTGGCACTTGATTCTAGGACTTTGCCTTTTGGGCATGTGATTTTGTAGCGGTGTTCACGCGTTAGTTTTTGGCTGAAGCGCTGAATCTCGAAGCGAGTTTTACATTTCGCTGTATTGGTGCCGCTTTCAGTTTTTTTCTTTATGGCGTGATCTGAATACCAGGTTGATTCTTCCAGCTCGCCGGCGATTTCTGCCCATGGAATAAAGGTGGTGATATAAAGTGCCCCATCTGGATGCAGGTGCTGCTTCATGTTTTTTAATGCATCGACGATGGCGTCGTAAGCGATAAACTGAATGGTAAAGGCTGGAATTAAAATCGAGCCGTATGTGACACTGGTCTGGAAATCTTCTAGTGAAGCGTGATGGAGAACCGGTGAGCT
>CAYNLE010000031.1:0-2133 GCA_964397975.1 uncultured Verrucomicrobiales bacterium
TTAGCTGCTTTTTTGGTCACTTTCTTAGCTACCTTTTTAGCCGTTTTCTTTTTTGAAGCCATGGGATTAAATCGTTCTTATACGCCTGTAGTGGCGCTATCTTATTCACTTTCAGTATTTTAAGTAAGTTTTAAAGGCCAATACAGCTAGTCGTTTCAAACGATCACCGCAAGTGAAAACTTCACAGCTTACTATTTTGTTAGTAACTTACATTAATCTACAGGGTCATTAACCCTCTTTAAATCAAGACAAGCTTAAACCATAGACCGCCCCAGGACTGTAGATCTCACATATTAGCGTTTATCTATTGACCCATAGATTCTTCATTAAAACTCTGCTTTTATCACGAAACCTTGATCACTGCTTAAGTGTTCACTGTTTTCCACCTCTAAAAACTCGTCCGTCTGAGTCCACTGTATCACCTCACTTACACCTAAAACAGTGAGCTTCTTAATCTCACCAGCTTTTTTACCCATTGCCCGAATCCTTATAGTCTGAGCTGCCTTTTTTAGAGAAATAGCATAAACATTATCACCTTTCGCGGTATACCAGTAATCCCCCTCTCTTATGTATTTCCAGAAATCTTTATCGACTATCCGGCTGTCATCTTCACCACCGGAGAGCTCATGGAGAACATTCCAGCTTCCTGAACCATAGACTGCTTCACCGTTTATCTGAAGCCACTCGCCCATTTGCTGAAGACCTTTGACACTAGCCTCTGGTATAACCCCTTTACCGTCAGGACCTACATTCAACAGGTAGTTCCCCCCCTTAGAGATGATATCTATCATATTAAAAAGCAGCTGATCTCTACTTTTCCAATTTGTGTCATAAGGCTTATACCCCCATGAATGATTCATCGTTCCACAGGTTTCCCAGTATTTACCATTTTTCACCTGCTCAGCATCAGGGATCGTATTATCTCCTGCATCTAAATAGTCGCCAAACTGATAACCCACTCTCCTATTTACTAGAACATTTGGATTAAGGTCATAGATCATTTTATAAAAACGAAACGCTTCTTCCTCCGTAATCAAACCCTCTCCATCAAACCAAATAAGACGAAGCTTCGGCATAGCCTTAACGAGTTCTTCTATTTGAGGGTATGCTTTATTTTCTAGGTATTCCTTATGTGTATTAGCACTAGGGTCCCATAGATTATTACCCTGCGCATGGGTATACAAACCTAGGCGATCATTTCTATTCCGCACCTCATTATAATTACCATCAGCTCCCTCCATCCAGTCCTTACCGTGAGAATAGTAAACGCCAAAACCTAACTCAGCCTCAGTAGCGGCATTATAAAGCTCGAGAACTAAGTCTTTACCGTATGGAGCGGCGTCCACTACATCAAACTTAGAGTGGGCAGAGTCAAAAAGGGCAAAACCATCATGATGCTTTGATGTAAGCACGATGTATTTCATTCCTGCACCCTTCGCTACGTGCACAATTTTTTCTGCAAAAGAACTATCTGGGTTAAAACCCTTAGCCAGCACCTCATATTCAGCACGTGAAATCTTAAACGTAAACATCAACCACTCCGCTACTCTTGGACCAGGATGCACTGAGTCTTCGATTTTCGTACCCTTCCACATTCCACCCAGCTCAGAATAAAGCCCCCAGTGGATAAACATTCCGAATTTAGCTTCTTTAAACCACGATAAAGCCTCTTTTTTCTCTTCTGAATCAAACATCTTCTGCCACTGAGCCAAATACTCATCAGATGAAAAACAATTCTTAAAATGAGGAACAATACGAACTAGGTCGATCTTCACATCCGACTGCAGTTTCAAAGTATAGCTCTTATTGGCAGAAAGGTTAAAAGTTCCCTTTCTGACTGTGTCCCCGACTTCTGAAAACACTTTATCGACACCCCCAATATTGAGCAGGTATTTAGAAACCGAATCCTGCTCGGCACCAAGATCATCAAAACCCCACCTCACCTTAAATGGAAACCCTGGAGCCACGGTATTTTCACCGTGAATAAGCTGTAAAACGTATTCCCCTGAACGCTCTACAGAAAATGTCCATTCCTCCTGAAGCTTATCTTTTTGAGGTGTAAGATAGATACCATGCTTCAGCTCATGAGGCATCTCTTTTAAACCCTTTAGAAGCTCAGCCTTAAACTCTTCA
>CAYNLE010000031.1:2233-7173 GCA_964397975.1 uncultured Verrucomicrobiales bacterium
CTCTTTTAAACCCTTTAGAAGCTCAGCCTTAAACTCTTCAGGCTTAAACTCTTCAATTTGAGACTCCTCAGCCTTTAAACTAGATATTATAAATAAAAAAAATAAACCGCTATACTGCCATACCTTCATAATTAAAAAAAAATGGCATTTGGACATCCATTAGACAAGCACACAATTAGCCTATCAAACTCAGCCCCCTAGGGTAGGAGCATTCTTGATGTTCCTACCCCGCGAGGAACAGCGATACCAAAAAATTTATAAGTCAGCATCAGGCAGCTGAGGTTTCCACTGAGGAAGTTCACCTAACTTGATTTGCTTATCATAACGTTCTATTAAGGGCCATTTCTCTACCGCAGGTAAATTTTCATTTACCATTAATGGTAATGCTGACTGCCACCATAAATCGTATTCTCTCTGAAGACCTAAAACGACTTCAGGGTGTTGCGACGCTACATTCTCTCTCTGCGTCGGGTCATTTTGGATATCATACAGAGCACTGTGGTTTACTAACCTCCACCGTGAAGTGCGCACAGCACTAGAGTTATACTGATTCTTCTCCCTTTCATTCACCTTCCAGCGTCCTCTATGGATGAACAGGCGTCTATCTTCTAACTCAATATCTGGAGTAACGAACAAAGGTAATAAAGAGCGACCATCTAACTCCTGCATTTTTGCAGGCAACTCAACTCCAGCTAGCTCTACAAATGTTGGATACAGATCAATATGAGCAGAAAGTGCCTCAACATCAACTCCCTGCTTTAGCACACCCTGCCATTGCACAAAAAAAGGAACATGAGTTCCGCCCTCATGAGGAGAGTTTTTAGCACCCCTCATTCCAGCATTAAAGTGACTCACATCCTCCCCGTTCAATTTACCCTTCAAGTAAGTAGCACCATTATCCGTCATGAAAATAATCATCGTATTTTCTAGCGCGTCCCACTTTTTTAAACGAGCCAACAGCTTACCGAAGTTATAGTCGATATTCTCAACCATTCCATACCGACCAGCCGTCCCGTCGTCATAACCTAAATCTAAAAATCTCTTTTTATAACTTTCAGGTGCTATCATCGGGGCGTGTGGTGCATTTAATGAAATGTATGCAAAGTATGGCTGTGGAGTTTTACTCTGCTGATAAACCCAAGCTGCAGCGGCATCAAAAAACAAGTCCGTGCAGAAACCTTCGGTCTGAACAACCTGATCATTATGCAGCAACACACTATCAAAGTATGTATTTTCTCCGTTAGGAGGAAAATCTCCATACTGAACCTGCCCAATACCTCCTGCTCCATGCATAAGAACCTCGTCAAAGCCCCTACTCTGCGGTAAATAAGCCTCATCATCACCAAGGTGCCATTTACCAAACAGCCCGGTCTGATACCCCCCTTTTTTCAGAGCCTGAGGTAGCGTAAAGACATCCAGCGACATCCGCTCTCTTTGCAAAATCGTATGAGTCACACCAACCTTAAAGGGTGGTCGCCCGCTCATCAGCGCAGCACGTGTTGGAGCACAGGTAGGGCTTACCTGAAAATCCTTAAAGCGTAATGATGACTCGTAAAACTGATCAATCTTAGGCGTTTTCACCACCCTATTGCCCATACAAGAAAGGTCACCTATACCTTGGTCGTCTGTAATCACTAATATAATGTTAGGCTTAGACGCCTTCAGTGTTTCGGGCTTAGCTACCACAATAGAACTGACCGAAAGCAGACCACATAACAGCCTAACTATTACCACGCCTTTTCTCCTTCCGCATTATACGGCAACCATAAAAGAGCTACACTTGTAATACTGATGTCTTTCTTAAAAGGCTTAACACTCTTTTTCTCTAGCTTGAGCTGACTAGAGTCATACTCCACCTTTAACTCAGCTATTTCCTCTCTTAGCTCACCTTCTAGATCGGCTTGATCCTCTTCTAAATCACGAATTTTACGCTTCGCGACTTTCACATCACTACGTTGTTTATAAGCACGGCTAGCACTCGTTACAGCGGATGATGAAGAGCTCCTACGACCGCCAAAAAGACCACCTAGTAACCCTCCAACAATCTTCGCCCCAATTTGCCAGTTCGCCGAGCTCGACTCAGACTCCTCCTTCATCAGAGTATGCTCTGCTCGCTCTATCTGGTTCATCTTTGTTCTAATTTTCGACTCATATTTATCTCTTAGCTTCTCAACAGCCTCATCACGTAGCTCACGCGCTGAGGTCGATAGCCTGACACGGAAACCTTCCTCGCTTTCACCTAGCTTCGAATAAAGTTTCAAAACCGGTGCATATAAAATTTCCACTCTTTCATTCCGATAAATATAATCAGCAAAGTCTTTCGAGACCTGCTTATAGTTACCTGCCTGCATCGCAAAACCTGGCAAGACCTCAAAACTAGCACCCTTACGAGGGGCATCTCCAAGAGATTTCAGCGGCAACTTACACTCCTCATCTTTTTCCCAATCAATCCCTTGCTCACTCATTGCGTTTACAAAACGTAACGGCTTAGCTCCATCTAGATCATATTTAGAAGAGGAAAAATGAACTTCAGCTTCTCGTAAAAGCGACGGGAAATAGGTAATACCTTCAGCCTCTGTGCTGAATGGCGCAAAATACTCAGTAACCCCAGACCCAACAATAGGTCGCTCACTTTTCGCTGTATTAGACTTAACAACTGAACCCGGCATCGCCATAGGATTCAAAGACTGCACTGCTGTAGCCTTCTTAGCTGGTAAAAACTGCTCTCGCTTCGGGTCCATGAGTTCCTTAATCTTCCCTCGTGTCAGCGGGCCACAGAGATAACTCATTACCCACCTTACATGAAACACGGTAGGAGCTTCGTCATGCACATTATTCATTAAAAATACTCGCGAACCCAAGCCAGCAAGAAGCACCTCCATTTTCTTTCTATCAAAACTCCCATCCTGTGATGCTGCCGCGCCCTCGAGACCATCTAACACTCTTCTTTTATCACCCTCAGTCTGAAGCCGGCCTAACCACCAAGTCCCTATATTTGATAGCGCTTTGTAATCTAGGTCGACCGGGTTCTGAGTAGCAAATAGACAACTAAGACCAAATGCACGTCCCTGCTTCAGTATTGTCATCATTGGCTTTTTACTAGGAGGATTCCCTCTAGGAGGTAAATAGCCGTATATTTCATCCATATAAAGCAACGCACGTAAACTAGTGGTTCCACTCTGAGTCCGCATCCAGCCAAGCATCTGATTCAGTAACAAACTCACAAAGAACATACGCTCTGTATCGCTTAAGTGAGCGATGGAAAAAATAGAAACTCTCGGTTTCCCCTCTTTTGTATACATCAGCTCATCAATATCAAGAGCAGCGCCCTCCATCCACGTAGAGAAACCAGGTGACGCTAACAGAGCATTAAACTTCAGAGCTAGCTTCTGACGAGACTTGGCATTCATAAAAGAATCTACATCGATCACCCCCACCTTTGTAAAAGGCGGCTTCTGTAAGTGCCTGATAATAGACTCAAGGGTCAAACCTTCGCCAGCCTGCCAACAATGATTAAAAATAGTAGCTAAAACAACAGCCTCAGGACTCTGAATAGGATCTGTATCAACCCCAATCAACGAAAGCAATGAACTCACCGTGCTCTCAATACGATCACCTAGTAACTCACCATCATCCAGAACCTCAAATGGAGGCACCTCCAGAGAGCTTAATATAGAAACAGGAATCCCAGCCTTACTGCCTGGTGTAAAAATATTAATATCACACTTTTCTTTAAACTGCCGCACACGGTCTGAGCTCTGCCCCCAAGAACCAATGCCATCCTCCCACTGACGCGCTGTCTTTTCTGCATAATCATCTGCAGACATCCCTTTTTTCACAGCATCCCCCTCATTAATCCATGGGCGAAAATCCCCCCCCTGAAAATCAGGGAATGTTAACATTAAATTTGAAATGTCGCCTTTGGGGTCGATCACAATAGCTGGCACATTGTCCATTGCCGCCTCCTCAAGAATAGACAGACAAAGACCCGTTTTCCCTGAACCGGTCATACCAAGCACAACACCGTGAGTCACTAAATCCTTTGAATCATAAAGAACCAGCTCATCTTCTAACTGGCTTTTTTTAATATCGTATGACCTGCCTAAATAAAATGAACCTAAGGCTTCATAATCAGCTACTTTAATCTCCATACCACTCATTAAATCAGTTTTTTCGAGTTTTAAAGCTATAATTTGACACAAAAGTTTTATTTAAATTATAAACACAAGCCTGAAAAACCCTTTAAAACTAATGAAAATCACTTATTTTTACAAAAAGATTAAGTTTTCTTAAATTTTTATGTTGCCAAAATTAAAATTTTTATAATAATGCGCTCTGTTATGAAAAATATAGCCCTTATTGCAAATGTATTACTTCTCTCTGGAGCTAGCGCTTTTGCGCAGAACCAGACACAAGCATCCACCGTTGACGCTAGACTCACAGCTCATCAGTTAAAAATCAATCAGCTCGAAAGAGAGCTCATTATCCTAAAATCTCAATTCACACCCCCAAGCAAAACTGCTGAGACAACAGCAAGCTCGGTTCCAGTAGCTAAAAAAGCACCTGTAACAAACAGTGCAAGCTACACCGTAGTCAAAGGCGACTCTCTCAGTAAAATCGCAAAAAAACACAACACTACGGTTAAAGCTCTCACAAAAACCAATAAGCTTAAGAGCGACCGCATAGCTATTGGCCAAACACTTACTCTCCCTGGGACTCACACAGCACAAGCTAGCACAGCTCCTCAGGCTACACCTAAACCAGCAGCTAAAGCTCTACCTAAAGCTGGTAAATACACCACTCAGCAAGGTGAAACATTTTACTCTATTGCTCGCAAGCACAACATCAGCACAGAAAGCTTAATCGCTGCTAACCCAAAGGTCAGCCCATACAAGCTACGCACAGGCCAGGTTTTAACAATCGATGGCAGCGCAAAAGCT
>CAYNLE010000031.1:7273-24303 GCA_964397975.1 uncultured Verrucomicrobiales bacterium
AGCGCAAAAGCTGTAGCAAAAGCGGCGCCAGCTAAAAAGACACCTGTCAAAAAAGCTGTAGCAAAGTCAGCTCCTACCCCAAAAAAGAAGGAAGTAGCAAGTGCACCATCCAAGCCATCAAAATCTACTATCCGCACTATTACTGTATATGAGCAAATGACATATGGACAGTTTGCAAGCAAGCACGGTGCTAGCACAAAACAACTAAACGCACTGAACGGACTAAGCCTAAGCAATAACACTGTTTTAGCAAAAGGCTCTGAACTATACGTTCCTAAATACTAAAGTTTAACTACTAGGCTATCCGCCTAGTTTGAAAATTTTCCTTCGGAAAACATAACAAAATAAAGGGCTGGGCGTTTAGTGGAATTTACCACTAGGCGCCCTCTCTCTGTACAGCCCAAACTAGTAAATTAACCATAACCAGCCTCCTAAAGCATAACTCACAATAAAGCACTTTCAGCCCATGTTTAATTTTACATCTTTACATGGAGCAGGGTTATTTATTACCCTTAACGCAGAACGCTAAATTAGCACATTATATTTATGAGTGACGATATCGAATCAATGAAGAAAACATCGGCAATCCCCTTACGTAAGGAGACTGTCCGTGTAACGTTGAAAGCAACACCTTCCTCAACTGGTGTAGCTCCTATGGCACCGCCAAGCCCAATGGCTCCACCAAGCGCAACATCTAGTGTTATACTAAGTAGCTCCCCGATTGTTCCACCTACCGCCACTGTTGTCATAAAACCGGAAGAAGCAGTGAACGCACCACTTGCACCGGATTCAGCTCCCACACCTGCCCCTACCGCCCCTCTAACAACACCAGCTGCCCCCGCCGCCCCTGCCGCCCCTACAATAACAGCCCCAGCTGCACCTGCCGCCCCCACTATGGGAGCTCCTGTGATAAGTGCGCCAGAACCTGCAGTGGCCGCTCCAGCTGCACCTATAGGTATGTCGGCCCCTACTGCGCCAGCAGCTAGCACACCGGCACCCACCATTCAACTAGCAACAGCTGCTTCTGCAACCTCTGCAGCGACAGCCTTACCAACAACAGCAGCCCCTCAATCATCTATGAGCTCAAATGCTGAGCCCACGAGTGTGTCAAACTTAAGCGCTTATGATAACGAGGCTGACGATTCAACAAATGAGGGCCTTATCTCAATCCTCTCAATAGCGGCTGTCGTAATAGCCTTAATAGCTCTTGCATTCCAGTTAATGACCGCAAATATCTGGACTGAAGGAAACCTCGGAAGCCTATTTAGCTAATAATCACTCTATAAAATATGACTATTCAAATTATTCTCATCATCCTCGCAGCAATTACTGCTTATGTAGCATTTTCCGCTGTAAATTTACCTGTATAAATACAGATAAACTAGAGATCGACCCCTCATAAAGACTCTTTCAGTTCATCTGAAAGAGTCTTTTGCTATACCAGCTTGACGTACAGAAATGCTTGTCCATATTTCGCGCATGGCAAAAGCATATAATGAAGCAAATTTTGAAGCTGAAGTAATCAAATCAGACAAACCTGTCCTTGTAGATTTCTGGGCAGAGTGGTGTGGCCCATGTAAAATGATCTCCCCACTAATCGATCAACTTTCTGATGCTGTAGCAGGCACAGCTAACGTTGGTAAAGTAGAGGTTGATACAAACCAAAGCTTAGCAAACAAATACGGTGTCCGCTCGATCCCATGTTTACTTTTCTTTAAAGACGGTGAAGTCAAAGAGACTATTACTGGCGCTAACGTTACCCTTGATCAACTCAAGAGTAAGCTAGAAGCTCTAGCCTAGTCTCTTAACGAGATACCAAAATATCACATTAAAATAATTTAGTGACAAACAGCTATTTCACTAATTTTATTAAAATAGTCGCCGCGCGTTTTCCTGAAAAACCCGCGGCGTACTTATTTTTATACCTAATATGGAATGTCACACTCTGGCTTCTATCCTCAGCTAACCCGCCACCTAACAACGGACCTGAAATACCGCATTTAGATAAAGTCGTTCATTTTACCTACTTTTTCATAGGAGCCTCTCTACTAACTATTTTCCTAGGGCTCTGGCTTCAAAGCTTTAAAAAGCTTAACCTCATACTAACCGTATCCATAATAGGAACCGCAATTGGAAGGCTAGATGAATACCACCAAACCTTCACCCCTGGTAGAACAGGCAACAGCACAGGAGACTGGCTGGCTGATATCGCAGGTTCGATCGTGGGCGCCCTCTTTATAGCTAAAGTATTTTTACCTATGATGCCTTCACAACAAAAATGAAGATACAGATCCATCTAAAATATAATGAATTCGATCAAATCACCATATATTTTCTTGACTGTAACAATAGAGCATGTATTTCTCCCGCCTCACAAGTAACGCTTATCACATAGCGTTTATCAATTTTCAACTAAGCCAAATCCAGAAAAATGTCTAAAGTATGTAGTGTAAGAGGTTCCCGTGTCCGTATGGGCGGTAAAATTCACCGTTCAGGTCTTGCCAAGAAAAAAGGCGGTATTGGACGTCACGTAACTAAAGTGGTAAAACGTTCTGTATCTCCTAACCTCCATACAAAGCGTATCTGGGTTCCTGAGCTCGGACGTTACATCAAACTTAAACTTAGCGCTAAAGCGATCAAAACGATCAACAAAAACGGTGCATACCCAACACTGAAAAAAGCTGGTTTAATTTAGTATTAAAAATATCTATTTTTTAAAAGCGCTAGAGTTATTATACTCTAGCGCTTTTTTATTACCCTATTTTTAAATATTTTATGAAAAATGCAATTTTTGATTTGCCAGCCCGTAAGAGTCTATTCACTATAATAGCACGATGAAAAAAGCACTTATTATCACAACAGCTTTAATATGCACAGCCACTGGCGTCATGGCAGACATTCAGGCGCCTCCAGGTTCAGCATTTACATCTACTCGTAAGCTTGGCCGTGCTGTTAGCAACATCCTTTACGGACTCGTTGAAATTCCAGAGCAAATTGTTCGTAAAAACGATCAATATGGAAGAAAAGCAGGATGGTCATACGGTGTTGTAGATGGAACAGAGCGCGCATTCAGAAGAATGGGCTACGGCTTCTATGAGCTAGTAACATTCCACTGCCCTACTTTCCACGGCACATTCAAACCTCCATATGCTAAATGTGGACAAGACAACCGTATCGAAATGAATCCTAATGACGGACTTTCTGAGTTCCCTCCTACACTAGGCGCTGAGGCGTTTTACTACTCGCGCTCACAGAGTTACTAGTATTCTAATACATTTATTTTATTACAAACCTACTTCTGCTTTTCAGAAGTAGGTTTTTTTATGCTATCTATTCAGCTGGCTTGCTCTTTGCCTTAATCTATTTTCACCTCTCACATAGCCCTCACCTTTTGAAACGTAGATATCTAAGAATTGTCCGTAAAGCCTACCGCTACCTACGGCACCCTCAGATCAGGAATAGGCCGTGGCTGCTTGCCCTCACTAAACCTATATTTGACAAAAAGCTTTGGCAGCCATGTACCAACACCGTCGCTAGCGGATTATCTATAGGGCTTTTCTGCGCCATGCTTCCTATTCCCATGCAGATGCTAATAGCCGCATTAGGAGCCATGAGAGCACGAGCTAATGTCCCTATAGCAATGGCGTCATGCTGGGTAACCAACCCATTCACCTTCGCTCCTATCGCCGCCATTCAAATCTCTTTAGGTAGCTGGATCAGGCAGTTTGTAAATCTTGAGCTACCTTTTGACAACAAAGGCACTATAACCTTTCTTGGTATCACGATACAAGGGAGCCCTGCAGACTTCATCGTAGGCTTCCTAGCTGCAGCTGTTATATTAAGTATACTAGCCTACCCTCTGGTCTATGGCATTTCAGCTTTTATACCCAGCCACTCAAAGGCAAGAAAATCAGCTAAAAAGCCTCAATAACTATTTACCACCTCGTAGTTCCTTCCGGCCTTCTATAATAGCAGAAAGAAATAAGAGACTAGCTGCCACAGTAATACAGCTGTCCGCTACATTAAAAGCCGGCCAGTGCCCTCCACTCGCCGGCATAATTTTATCATAAAAGGGAATTTTAAAGTCAAGGAAGTCGACGACATACCCCTGCCCTAAACGCTCCCAGAAACCTGCATGCTGATATGGCTCAAGCCAAAAGCCTTGAAACAAGCGATCCGTTAGATTCCCTAGCACACCCGAAATCAACAAAGGTGCGGAATATTTTGCCGGACCTGTAAATGCCCCCCGTTTCCAAAAAAACGAAATCAAAACTAAGGCAAAAACTAATACAAACAAGAACACAATAGGAGCCCAGCTAGAGCCGTTACCTATACCAAAAGCAACTCCTTGATTATGCCTTCTAACAAGGTTAAAAAAACCTTCAATCTGAGGCCGTGTATCTTCCGCCACAGCATACTTCACACCATCAATAACAGTAAAAGGCAGCTTAAAATTAAACACTACCCACCATTTACTCAACTGGTCTAATAAATAGAGCGGTAGTGTTAAATACAAAAGCAGCTGAACAATTTTCTTACATGATGGAGCAGTATTCATAACTTGAATATAAATAGAATCTTACAGCCCGCTATACAACGTCGCTACAGCGCTCACACACATCCGAAACAAGAGGCTCGTAACGACGACAACGAGGACACATGACATATTCAGTAGCCTTAACTGAAACTCTTAACTCCTCACCGTCTACAACACGTAGTTCAGAGACGATAAAGAACTCAGTCACGAAGGCTCTATCAGTCAGCAGCTTACGGAAACCATGATCTGCAGGTAATGCAACAGTTACATCTGCTTCATTGTTTTTACTGAATGACTTTGCCTGAACTTCTTTTTCAATCGCAGTCTGAATAAATGCCCTCAACTCTAATAAGCTATTTACCTGCTCAGTTGCCTCGCCTGTAGTGAAATCTTCATCTACGGTTGGGAAATCCTGTTCATGCACACTATCAGTATGTCCTGCATGCTCCCATGCCTCATCTGCAGTGTAGACTAAAATAGGTGCTAGTAAACGAGTCAAAGAATCAAATACACGATACATCACAGTCTGTGCAGCCAACCTTCTTGTTGAATCCTTAGCGTCACAATACATACGATCCTTGGTAATATCGATGTATAGAGCGCTCAGCTCATTAGCACAAAACTGATTCAGCTGATTAAAGACCTTTCTAAACTGGAAACTTTCATAACCACTCCGACACTCCGTAATCGTTACATTCAGACGCTCTAAAACCCATTTATCCAGCAGAGTCATATCTGACTTACTCACAGACTGACTCTCAGGATCAAAACCGCTAATATTACCTAATAGAATACGCAGAGTATTTCGAAGCCTACGATACGGCTCGGTAACTTGCTTAAAGAGTTTATCAGAGAAAGGAACCTCTGTCTGCCAGTCTACAGATGCAGCCCATAGCCTTACAATATCAGCGCCAAACTGATCATAGTAATGCTTAGCATTAATCGGTTTTTTACCTGACTTTGAAATCTTCTTCCCTGATGTATCCACCACAAAACCGTGTGTCATCACAGATTTATAAGGAGCCCCACCTCTGGCAGCTACGCTGAGCATAAGAGAGCTCTGGAACCAACCACGATGCTGGTCAGTCGCCTCTAAATAAAGATCAGCTGGAGCCGACAATTCTGGATGACGATCCATAACCGCCACATGACTAGACCCAGAGTCAATCCATACATCTAGCGTATCACGACATTTCTTACTACCAGCTGGCAGATCCAATCTTTCAGCTAACTGCTCATCACTGAGCTCGAACCAAATATTCGTGCCTTCAGCTTCTACCAGATCCGCAACTTTCTGAATCAACTCCGTGCTAATGATAGCTTCACCCTCAGGTGAGAAAAATACAGGAAGAGGCACACCCCAGGTTCTCTGCCGGCTGATACACCAGTCTGGACGAGATTCCACCGTTCCGTGTATGCGATTTCTTCCCCACTTAGGTAACCAGTTGACCTTATCGATCTCTTCAAGTGCTTTACCCCGAATGTCTTTGAGAGAAATAAAGAACTGCTCTACCGCACGGAAAATAATCGGTGTTTTCGAGCGCCAACAATGAGGATACTGGTGCGCGTATAGCTCTTTGCCCAGCATGTTACCTCCTTCGACCAATATCTCAGTAATCCTAACATTGGTCTTAAAAACATGCTGTCCTACTAACTCGTCGAGACCACACTCATCAGTAAACTCTCCATCATCATTCACTGGTGATAAAAGGCCCAAATCGTTCTGCATACCTGCAACATAGTCATCTGCACCATGCCCAGGGGCAATGTGAACAGCACCAGTTCCAGTCTCAGCAGTTACAAAGTTAGCTAAGATAACCTTTGATGTTCTTGGTAAGAATGGGTGCTGAGCCAGTTTCCCAGCTAATGCCCCCCCTTTAAATTCTGAAAGAGTCTCTGTAAGCTGGTATCCAGTCTTTTCAGCAAAAGCATCTAATAAATCTTTAGCTATAATAAGCTTCTCACTCCGCTCTTCTTCCTCATTTTTAAAAATACCACAGACATAATCAAACTGTTCATGAACAGCGATGCCTAAATTAGCAGGAAGAGTCCACGGGGTAGTCGTCCAGATCACAATACCTGCATCCTTTAAATCCCCTTCAACCTCATTTAATGAAAACTTAACATAGAGCGCCATGCTCTTTTTATCCAGATACTCCACCTCAGCTTCAGCCAATGCTGTACCAGCACCAAAACTCCAGAGAACAGGTTTACGACTCTGATAAACAGCGTCCATTTCAACCAACTTACCAAAAGTACGAATAATGTCCGACTCATAAGCTGGATCGAGAGTTAAGTAAGGATTTTCCCAATCTCCAAATACACCTAATCTACGAAAACTAGCTCTCTGAATATCGACAAAACCTAAAGCGAAGTCCTTACAACGACGGCGAACCTCAGCAGGCTCCTCGTCACGAGCGTCCTGCATCACCTTAAACTCGATAGGCAAACCATGACAGTCCCAACCAGGAACATACGGAGTCTCATACCCCGCCATTGTCTTTGATTTCAATACAAGGTCTTTAAGAACCTTGTTTAAGGCTGTGCCCATGTGGACGTCACCATTGGCAAAAGGAGGCCCGTCATGGAGAATAAAACGTGGCGCATCTTCGGCTTTACGGCGCTGCTGAATCTTTTGATAAAGATTTCTTTCATTCCAGCTCTCAAGTCGAATAGGCTCATTCTTCACTAGATCACCCCGCATCGGAAAACTAGTATCCGGCAGACTTAGGGTATCTTTATAATTAGGCTGATTTTGTGTCTTATCCTCGCTCATAGAACTCAATGGTTTAAGGCGCGAAAACTAGACACGGATCAGCTCAGGGTCAACCGTGTAGTTATACGATTGACCAATAGTAGGAGGTCTACTCCTTAGTTATCCCAGGTGGTAACCACGCATCAGATGCAGGACGAATAATTGGTTGGAGCGCACCTTCTTCGACATTTGCGAAACTATCTATTTTAGCCTGAATTTCAGATTCAGATCTATCACCTTTCATATCGTAAACTCTTTCTCCCTTACTATAAAAGAATAAAGCAGGCACTCCTGTCACCCTAAGTTCAGAGGCCCAATTGCTCTCCTTATTTGCATCAACTTTGATAACCTTAATTTTCTCTGCATTCGTTTCAGCTAATCGCTCCAACACGGGAGCGAGTTTTTTACAAGGTGCTGATGTATCTGTATAAAAATCAAGAATCACCATTCGCGCTTCATCTTGTATGATTTGCTTCCCCTCGGACTCAACCACATCACTAACAGCAACATCCTGACTATCTATTTTAGATTGCACCTTTTCTTGTATACCAGATGCAATATCTTTGACTCGGTCACACGATACCACGAATAGAGACAATGTTAATGCCGCTATACCCTTATAAACTATCTGTTTTTTCACCCCCGTATAATTACACGACTACAAACATAATCAAGAATAAGATGAAATATCCCAAATCAGCCATAAACCATTATATCTTTAGCTTTAAATTGTCTTTTTTGAAAAAACCTCCTATTTTACCGCTGTGAAAGTAGGAATCATAGCCAACCCTCATAAATCTGGAGCCAAAAGCGCCATTAAAGCATTATGCTCAGCTCTTTCTCGAGAAAAAGTTAGCTATGTTCTAGAAACCCATACCGCAGAAATCATTAACCAAACCAATGGTATTCGAGCTTCTAGCTTTCCAGAAACCTGTGATTTAGTAGCTGTCCTTGGCGGCGATGGCACGATGCTCAATGCTGTAAACCGTATTGGTGCTGCAGATATTCCTGTGGCAGGTATCAACATAGGAACTCTTGGATTTTTAACTACCTGTAAAGATGATGAGATCGATTTCTTCGTTCAAGAACTCGTCAATAAACGCTATAAGGTAACAAATCGCACTCTCCTAAGGGCCACCATCTTATCTACTACAGGAGAAACCAAAAGCTACCGTGCCCTTAACGAAATCACCTTAACCCGTGGACAAACCGGTCGACTTATCTCACTCAACGCTACTGTCGATGGAGACCTGCTCAACTGCTACCATGCAGACGGGCTTATCGTAGCCACTGCTACCGGTTCCACTGCATACTCTTTATCTGCAGGAGGTCCATTAATAGCCCCTCAAGCTAAAGTCTTTGTTCTTACTCCGATATGTCCGCACAGTTTAAGTAACCGGTCTTTGATTGTCTCTAAAAACTCTATTGTAGAACTCACATCCGCAGAAGGCAAAGAAGGCCCCATTCTCTTCACTGTTGATGGTAGAGAAGTCGTTCAGCTCAAGCCGACAGATACTATACGCGTCGAACTAGCTGACCACTCGCTGCCTCTACTAAATTTAGAAAACAGAAACTTTTACTCCACACTTCGACAAAAGTTAGGTTGGGGTTAATCAAAGATAAAAAATCTGCATCATTATGAGATACCAAGCAGCGGACTCTTCACTATTCATTGGTAACCGCCAAAGGCTGGCAGCCCAGCTAGAACCAAATAGCCTAGCTATATTAAACTCTAACGACGTCTTACCAACCAATGCCGACGGAACGATGCCATTTGTGCAAAATTCAGACCTTTATTACCTCAGCGGCATTGATCAGGAAGAAAGTGTTTTACTAATATGCCCAAATGCACCCGACCCAAAGGACCGCGAAATCCTATTCACTAAAGAAACTAGCGAACACATCGCCATCTGGGAGGGGCATAAATTGGCTAAATCAGAAGCCTCCCATTTATCCGGCGTAAAAAACGTCCAATGGCTAAACATGCTAGCCAGCACACTCCACCGTCTAGCTCAGCAAGCAGAACACATCTACCTTAACACTAACGAGCACTTACGAGCAGACACATCTGTAGAAAGCCGCGATGCAAGACTAGCTAAGCACTATAAAAAGCTCTACCCACTCCACTCATATAAGAGGCTTGCCCCACTCATGCATGGCTTGCGTATGGTTAAGCAAAACGAAGAGATAAACATGCTTAGAAAAGCATGTGATATTACTAAAGATGGCTTCCTCCGGATCCTTCAAGCAGTCAAACCGGGCATAGGCGAATGGGAAATAGAGGCTGAATACATCCATGAGTTCACTAAAAGCCGAGCACAAGGTTTCGCATATGCACCTATCATTGCCAGTGGCAAAAACGCCTGTATTTTACATTACTTAGATAACAACCAACTTTGTAAGGATGGCGAAGTCATCTTAATGGATGTAGCTGCAAACTACGCAAACTGGAATGCCGACATGACCCGCTGTATTCCAGCCAATGGTAAATTCACTGACAGACAAAAAGCGGTTTACAACTCTGTACTACATGTCCTAGAGCAATGTAACAGCATACTCAAACCTGGTATTCTTATTTCCGATTACCAGAAGCAAGCCTGTCAGTTCATGTCAGAGGAATTAATCAAATTAGGCCTGATTAAAAAAGAAGATGCCATTAGGCAAAGTGATGACATGCCATTAGTGAAAAAATATTTTATGCATGGTGCATCTCACCACTTAGGACTCGATGTCCATGACGTCAACACACCTAACAAGCCTGTCGCAGAAGGTATGGTTTTCACTATCGAACCCGGCATTTACATACCAGAGGAGAACTTAGGTATTCGGCTCGAAAACAACTACCTCATTAAAGAAGGTGAAAATATTAATCTCATGGCTGACATCCCCATCAAGGCTGATGAAATAGAATCCCTTATGAACGCTCACTAGTCCTAACTAACATGCGGAACATTATCATCATCATCGCACTAACAGCTGCAGCTACATGGCTCAACTGGGAGCACCTAAAACCTTTCCTCAGTAACCATTTAGCATTTAATACGCAAGAAAGTGAATACGAAGAGCCCATCCCAGACCCTGCGACTTACAAGGTTCTCATCGATGAAGTAAACTTTCATAAAAGTAAACTGAGTGAACAATACCTCTACGCCACATCAGCAGCTGAAAAAGCAGAAATTATCGAAAGTGCTAGAAACTTACTCGAGCTTACTATGCCAGCACTCATGCGCTGCTGGTTAGGAACAAAGTGGGATTTCAACGGTACTGAAACTGTTCCGGGCGAAGGCAAAATAGCCTGTGGATATTATGTTTCTACTGTTCTTCGTGACAGTGGCTTTAACATAGAGCGAATCAAATTAGCTCAACAAGCATCGCAAAATATTCTCCTTACCTTTTTATCAAAAGATGAGCTCTCCATTAAAAGCGGTCAAAACTATGAGCGCTATATGACAAGCTTACGCGCCTTAGACCATGGTATATATATCATAGGCTTAGATAAGCATGTTGGCTTTATTATCAATGATAAGGAAGGTCTACACTTCCTCCACTCGGGTGGGGAAAAAAGACAAGTTGTTGACGAGAAGAAGCACTCCGCTAGTTCGATCAAAAAGTCACGCTATCGAGTCATTGGAAACCTAACAAAAAGTGATACGCTTATTGAAAAATGGCTGACAGATCAACCTTTTATAACTCAGACATAAAAGACTACTTTTTATCCCGCTGAAGGAACTCCAACCGATGAGCCTCTACTATTTGAGCTTTTTCATAATCACCACTCTCTTTCAGTGTCATAATAAAATTCTCTGCAACAAAGGCATAGGACTCAGGCGTCTCACTCACATTTTGACTATATATAGACCACGCTTTATCAAACATCTTAAGAGCCTCGCCTTTATCACCTAATTGATACAAAGCTAAACCCAAGTTTGAAGATACTTGACCAATATCCCGATGGCCGTCTGGTAAACTAGCAACACGTATATCCAAGCTCTGCTTATACATCTCTTCAGCTGACTGTATCTGACCTATTTCAAGATAGAGCGAACCTAAATTATTAATAACATCAGCGCCCTTGAGATCTCTATCACCTAATACATCATTATAGATATTAAGCGCCTTCAGGTAATGCTCTTCTGCGAAGCTATATTCCCCTATTCTTTTAGCTAAAGAGGCTAGATTATTTGATACGTCTGCAATGCTTACTAAGGGTGGAGGGCTAAGCTCCTCACTCACCTTGATACTATAGTGATAAAACGGGATAGCTTCATCTGGCAATCCTGCTGAGTCATAAATGATAGCTATATATGTATAGATACGCGCAACCTGTTCAGCATTGCCCTCTAGACCTTTAGAAATGTCTAGAGCTTCTTGATACGAAATACGAGCTCGATCTAAATCCTCATTAAGGCGCTGGACATCACCTAAAAGCTCTAACATCGATACTAGTTTATAAAGTCTATCCTTATCATCAGGGGTTTCTTCTCTCAATGCCTCGACCCCAGCTTGAGTAATTTCCATAGCTGTGCCCAAGCGACCTTGGTCGCATAGCCTATTTACAATTAATCGAGAATTTTCTAGAGGGGGGATATTTTCCAAGCGTGGGGTATTAATCATTTTAACAAAACACTAAATTCAGACAGCGGATCTAACGACCTAAAAACTATTATTACCAGTAAAAAAACTAGCTAACTAAAACCACTAACTAGTGCAGTAAACCGTAACAGGTGTCTCGACAGCGCGGCAGAGCTCCATAATTCTGCTCGATCATTGATTTAGCACTCATTCTAGTAGATGCTATACCTAGAAGACGCGCTATTTCATTTTCATAATGAAGCATCCCTCTCATATCAGCCTTCCCTTCACTTATGAACTTAAGCCCCCGCACAAGAAGGTCATAAAACTCAGGCACCGCATGATCCGGCTCAATAACAAGTGATAGTAGTTCACCAAAGTAAGCCGCTAATATCGTATCCGCATATGTTTTCCTCAGGCTCTCTCTAAAATCTACTACCTGAAGCTCAGTCAAAGTATGCAGTTCACTTTTAGCGCTACGTCTCCAGCAAAATTCAGCCTGATAAAAAAGGTCTAATTTACCAGCGTAAACACTTTTATTTCGGCGTGCTCCCTTCGCTACAGTTTTAAGTAAGCCGTGCTGCTCAGTGCACCAATGAACGATCAAACTGGTTTCTGTCAGTTTTGTTAGCCTAATGATGATACCTTCTGATTTCTCCATTCACTATCTGGCTGTAAAAGTTATCAATGAACTAACTACCACCTAAATTATCAATTGTCTGGAAAATAGCTGTAATCATAAGATATGCCATAGACCCGATTAACACTGCCATAATAACCAATACAACAGGCATAATAAGCTCCATCACACGAGATAGGTTTTTATTTAATTCAGAGTCATATCGCTCTGCCGCCCTCCTCAGAGACTTGTCTATCTTTCCTGTCTTTTCACCAACAGATACCATATCAATGAGTAATGGTGGAAAAATACCAGTGCTAATCATTGATTTTGAAAATGAGCGTCCATCTCCAACCATCTCGATCACCTTATTCAAATGCCCTTTGATATGTAAATTCTGAGTCGCGTCACGAGACAGTTCTAGTGAGCGTAATAACGGTAAACCGTTACCGACCAAGTTTGCTAACGTTTCTAAAAACTGCACATAAAAACGTGATTCAATCACCTTACCAAACAAAGGTATTTTCAACTTCATTTGGTCCCATGTCAGCTTATTTCGCTCCATATCTTTCCACGCTTTAAATAATATCGCGGCAAAAATAATAACGATCAACATCACTAACCACCACTGTTGAAAAAAATCACTAACCCCGATCATCAACCTTGCCCCTAATGGAATCTCCCCTCCTGGAGTGCTAGATATAAGATCCGTCAATTGAGGGATAAGCTTAGTAACAAAAATAATAGCTACACCTATTCCAGCCAGCACCAAAAAAGCAGGGTAAATCATTGCTAACGTCACCTTGCTCTGTAGTTCCTGCAGTGTTCGCAAGTAATGCGCCTGGCGTGTTAGAATCGTATCCAGCGCGCCACTAGCCTCACCTGCTGCTGCTAAACTACAATAAAGTGGGCCAAAACTATCACTCACTTTCCTGAGAGATACTGAAAAACTTGAACCGTCACGAACTAATTGGCGAATTCTCTGGGAAACATCCTTTAGCGCTCCCAGTTCCTCTCGCCCCTCCATCGACTTTAATGCAGGTTCTAGCTGAAGCCCAGCACCTAACATCTCACTCAACTCTTCTGTGAACAAAATAACATCAGAACGTTTTAGTTTGAGTAATCCTTTAGAATCTGAAACTGCAGACTTTGTATCACTATTACTGACCTTTGCGGTCTTCTTCGTGGCTACTTTACTAGACTTAGACTTACTTTTTTCTCCCACTGAGGAAGTAGCGGTTAACTTTACTGGCTGAAGGCCTTTCTTACCTAGTAACCCTAAGGCTTCGGTTCGGTCATTAGCTGTAATTTCACCTTGACTGACGCTCCCTGCTAAATCAAGTGCTTTATAACTAAATACTGCCATAACGATATTATACTATTTTTGATCTAATTCCCTCTACAGCTCAGCACTAGTAACAGAGATCACCTCCTCTAAAGTTGTCTGCCCAGATAGAACTTTATGCCAGCCATATTCACGCATCGGAATATAACCTTCTTTTGAGGCTTGCTCGAGTAACTCACGACTTTCTGCGCCTTTAACAATAAGCTCCTGCATCGCTTCGGAAAGCAATACCACCTCGTAAATAGCGAGTCGGCCTTTGAAACCTGTGTTCCTACAACGGCTACAGCCAACAGCATCATAACACTGCCCTTGAATATGGTCAGGTATCCCTAAATCAATGCGTTGAGCATCCGTTAAGTCGTGTGGCTTTTTACAATGCGGGCATAGTTTCCTAACAAGGCGCTGCGCTAAAAATGCACGTACAGAAGCAGATAACAAGAATGGCTCAACCCCCATATCAACTAAACGGCTTATCCCTCCGATCGCATCATTAGTGTGTAGCGTACTGAAAACCAGGTGTCCTGTTAGCGAGGCGCGGATAGCTATCTCAGCTGTTTCCAAATCTCGAATCTCACCAATCATTACAATATTAGGATCCGCACGTAGAATTGACCGCAGTCCGCTAGCAAATGTAAGACCTATCTCTGACTTCACAGCAATCTGCATAACCCCAGAAAGTTTATTCTCCACTGGGTCCTCAATAGTAACGATACGAGTGTCTGAGGAATTTACCTCACTGAGGAAAGAGTACAAACTCGTCGACTTACCTGAACCTGTAGGTCCAGTGATTAAGCATATACCATTAGAGAGTTTCAGCAGCTTCTCTATCTTCTCTTGAACAAATGGCTCCATCTGGAGCTTAGCTATATTAAATTTTTCTTGGTTTAATAAACGCAAACTAACACTTTCACCCTCTACCGTAGGAACTGTAGCAACACGAACATCGATACCTCCGCCTTCAAACTGGAGGTTGATACGCCCATCTTGAGGTAGCCTCCTCTCTGCGATATCGAGGTTCGACATAATCTTCAAGCGCGCGATTACTGAACTTTGCAGCGCCTTAATATTATCTGGAACTGTTACATCTACTAATAAACCGTCGATTCTATAACGGATACGTAAATTATCAGATAATGGCTCTACATGAATATCCGTCGCTCTCTGCTGTAGTGCCTCACGGATAATCTGATTAACAAACTTAACAACGCTTGCCTCTTCATCCTCATCGTCATCAATGACATTAGCCTCATCCGTTCGCTCTAAATTATCCAGATCAAGATCTCGACCTTCCAAAATCATCTCGAAGGTGTCCGCACCAACACCGTATAGTTTACGTAACGCGTCGAAAATACGTCTACGAGATGTCATCTTCCAGATAATAGGAAGATCGACTTGCTGAATAGCGGCCTGCTTAGCAACTAAGTTCAATGGGTCATATGTCAGTATTACAAGCTGCTGTGCGCCTTCTTCTCCGATAATTTTTGCCGGTAAAACACGATGTGCTAATGCCACTTTAGGTCCACAAGCATCTCTTATTGCCGAAATATTTTCAAAGTCTTCAATACTAGCGACCCATTCCATT
The DNA here is from genome assembly GCA_964397975.1 of uncultured Verrucomicrobiales bacterium. GTDB lineage: Bacteria > Verrucomicrobiota > Verrucomicrobiia > Verrucomicrobiales > Akkermansiaceae > Oceaniferula. The sequence goes on from CAYNLE010000031.1 coordinate 22,684, forward strand.
CCAACTTCTTCAGCCAAAGCTTTTAAGTAGACCTCTTCCTCAATCATGCCTGTATCTAGAACATCATCAATAGCAGAGCGTTGCTGTTCAGCTGCAGCCATCACTACGACATTTAATACCTCTAGGTCTTGGCAGCCACTCTTACGGGCTGGAGAAATCAATAAATCATTCATTATTTTAGTTAGTATTCATGTAAATGCCAAAAAGGCAACATTCTGTCTCTAAATTACGTGTCTATTGCAAACAAAGTTTAATCATCCGCCAAAACATAAGCAATATGAGGAGTGTATAATGCCGGTTCTAGAAGAAAGGAGTCGTGCCCTTTATCTGAATGAACCGTTATATGCATCGTTTTCACCGAGCTCTTTTCCAACGCTGAAACGATCTCAGACTGTTCCTCAGGGTAAAAACAAAAATCAGAATCTATACTAAAAACTAAATAGTCCTGCTTAGCCTCTGCGCAGGGTGTAAAAAGGGCTTCATCTGTCTCTACTCCTGCCTCCTTACGGGCATCATAGCGCGACCACATATCTATAATTCTTAGATATGTATTCGCATCAAAGCGCTTCACAAATTTTTTCCCTTGATGAAGCATATAGCTCTGAAATGTGTCCTGAACCTTATACCATGATAAAGTCTCGTCATCTTGCCTTACCTCGCTACGGGCACGGCTTTCAAAGGCATCAAGGTGCACAAAGGTTTTATGAGAGATCATTCTCGCAAGTGCTAGACCGTAATCAGGATGCTGAACTTCATAATAATCACCCCCATTAAAATATGGATCATTCTCTATCGCTAAAATTTGCTCAAACAAAATGAGCCGATTAAGCACCGTAGTCTTCATCCCACTAGCAATAGGAATAACCGTGCGGACACGTTTCGGATAGAGTGTTGCTAATGTCAACGTGATCAATCCACCTACAGAAGGACCTATTGCAGCCCGTAATACATCAACACCTAAGGCATTTAATAATAAAATTTGTGCCTCTACTTGATCAGCAACTGACAGACGGGGAAATTTAGACCCATATGGTTTATCAGTTTTTGGGTTAATAGACCTAGGCCCTGTAGAGCCGTAACAGCCGCCAACGTAGTTAGCACTGATAACAAAAAATCGATCTGTATCGATCGCCTTCCCTGGACCTAAAAATTCATTCCACCAACCTTTATGAAGCTCTTCTTTCCATAAACCACCAGCTTCAGGCAGATCAGTATTAATACCACTAGCATGATGGGAGCCTGATAAAGCGTGTGATAAAAGAATCACATTTGATTTATCTTCATTGAGCTCACCCCACGTCTCATATGCAATCTCAAGCTCAGGTAACGAATCCCCACATCTAAGTTGAAACTCGCCACCCTCATATTTAAAAATCTGAGTCTTAACAGCTAACAAAGCCTGATCTTCTAAGTCTGACACGCTGTGTATTCTCCACAGATCAGATACAAATAACACCGTTTTTTATCAGAAAAACGACTTCTACCCAAAACCAGCTTAATTACGAGTTGCCCAACCTGTCACCTCGTCCTGATTAAAATAAACAGCACTTCCTCTACGAGAGGTGTAGTAGACTGAAGGACCAAAATGAAAACTAGAACCGAAGCCGCCTCTGAAACCGC
>CAYNLE010000032.1:0-10445 GCA_964397975.1 uncultured Verrucomicrobiales bacterium
TTTTTGATTGTTCGTTTGATGTTCTTTAATATTTCAGCGCAGCCATCCTCTAGCATGTCAGCTACTAGCTCGAAGCCGTCGTTTTCTCCGTAGTAGGGGTCTGGGACGTTGGGGATTTGGTGTGCTGGGTTTGTGCAGAAGCTGGTGAAGGCTTTGATCTTCTCTGAGTATTGATTTCCTGGGTCTAGACGCTGGATGTTGGCGAAGTTCTCTGTGTCCATGGCTAGGATGAGGTCGAATTTCTCAAAGTCGGCGCGTTTGAACTGTCTACCACTACCTGCAGTAGGAATACCCCGGCTTTCCAGTGTGTGGCACATGCGGTGGTCAGGCTTTTTTCCAGGGTGATAATCATGTGTGCCAGCGGAATCGATGAAGATATCACTTTCTAGACCTGCCTCAGTAACGAGATGACGAAAGATATTCTCTCCGGCAGGGGAGCGACAGATATTTCCTAAGCAGACAAAGATAACGGAATATTTTTCACTCATGTTTTTGTTAGTTTTTTATTTTAATCATCATAGTCTTTTCTCAAGTGATATGATCACGAGGAAAAAACCTGAAACAATTACGAATCCAGTAATATACCAGGAGTAAACGTGAAACCTTATCTGAACTATAGATACTAAGGGAACCGTTAGCGGAACATTACATGAAAAGGTGTTCTTGGCATGTTGGATAGATAATGTAGAGTTTTTTGTATGCTGACAAGAGTGATATGGATGGTTTGTATAGTCTGGTGTGTCCAGGGCTCTGCTTTCTCACAGGGTGATGATCTACCTCATGTTATTGTTGTTTTAGCTGATGATAGTGCGCTGCCTGTAGCAGATGAGTTAGATGGGTTTTCTGTTCAGACAGGGGCTTTACGTCTTTCACCTAGTAGAGCTGCTACGTTGGCATCGATTTTATATGGTAAGAAGACTTTGCATAGCGGCGTTGTTTCTGATGCTGACTGGCGGAGGAAGCCTGTTAGTAGTAGCAGTATTATTGAGAGCTATAAAAAGTCAGGATATAATACTTATTTTAAAGGTGCGGACTTAACGAGTGCTTTGTCAGGAGCTAAACCGTCATTGGCTATAATTAGTCGTGGTAATGGATACACACAAAAAGATATCGGTGAGTTATGGGCTGAGAAAAAACTAGCGGGAGAAAATGAACGGAGCGTTGTCATCTTAACATTAAATATAGATGCCGTAGAAGGTTTGTCGAAGAGGGGCAGGGTAGCTGATCAATTTCACTACAGTGGACATTATCGTTTATATCAGTCTAAGCCTTTGTTTCAGGTCAGTGATCTACAGATAGATTTTCAGCTATATAGTTTACTAGAAGCGATACTTGAGGGCAAAAGAGACATTCATATTGAGAAGCCTGATTTCTATTTTTTTCATAAGTCAAACTGGGCTCTAGGTGAAGCTGTGGAAAAATTTAGGCACCGTGACTCTCTCGTTGTAGGTAATGGTTTCGCGTTAGTTGACGGGCTGGATTTATATGCTGCTAGTGAAGATTTATTACCTAATTTATCTAAGAAGTTAGAAGTTGAAGACTATCCTATTGTTTACGCTGATCTGCTCAGGAGGCATGCTCTGTGGTGGCAAGAAGCTAAGGCTGCGATATCTAACCCTAGAGCCTTTGATGTAGGCACTACGGATCAGTTAGCTACTATATTGACAGTTAATGATTGGCGTGCATCAAACATTGTACGTAGTGATGAGACGTCACCTTCTACTTTAACGAGAACGAGTTTAGCTGAAGTGGTGACTTTGCTGACTAAACTAAAGGATAGTGGTTATAGAGAAAAGTTTCCTCCATCGAGTGGTAGCTGGGCGTTAAACATCATTCAGCCAGGGAGGTATGAGATTACAGCTAGATTATTACCGGCAGGTATTAATGGTGATTTAGCTAAGTTGAAAGCTGGACGTGCATTTGTGCAGCTGGGAGGTAATCAGGTTCAGCTTCAGATGAATGGAGGTTCCTCTGCTATTACTATCACAGTGGATGCTGATGCTGGATATAAAGAACTAGAATGCTGGTTCACAGGGCAGCTACCACTTGAGAGAGAGCTGGGTGCATTTTATGTAGAGATCAAACGGATCGGTGAAAAGAAGTATCAGTTTTCACCAAAATAAAGATTACAGGGTGTGTCCCATTCTGTCTTTTTTAGTCTGAAGGTATTTTTCATTATGCTCGTTAGCAGGTAAGCTGAGAGGGAGCTGTTGAGTTATCTCAAGGTTATAACCTTCAAGTCCGATGATTTTTTTCGGGTTGTTGGTTAAGAGTCTCATTTTCCTTACCCCTAGATCACTGAGTATCTGAGCTCCCATGCCGTAGTCACGTAGGTCAGATCCGTAACCGAGTTTTTCGTTTGCCTCGATGGTGTCTAAGCCTTGCTCCTGCAATTTATAAGCATGGATTTTAGCAGGTAGACCTATGCCTCTACCTTCTTGACGAAGGTAGAGTAAGACACCGCCTTCTTCAGAAATTTGTTTCATAGCAGAGTCTAGCTGGCCTCCGCAGTCGCAGCGTTGAGAGTGAAACACATCACCTGTTAGGCACTCGGAGTGAACACGGACAAGTGTAGACTCCTTTGGGTTAATATCGCCTTTGGTAAAGGCGAGGTGGTGGCCGTCCCCGTTTTTCATGTAGTAGAGGTGACATTTAAATTCACCGTAGTCAGTGGGCATGTCGATGGTCTCACCGCGTCTGACAAGCTTTTCAGATCGACGTCTGTATTCGATGAGGTCGGCGATGCTACAGGCTTTTAGTTGATGTGTGTTTTGATATTCCCCGAGGTCACCTGAGCGAGCCATCGTGCCGTCTTCGTTCATGATTTCACAGATCACCCCAGCCTCTGGTAAACCTGCTAGGCGCGCTAAGTCAACAGCGGCTTCGGTATGACCTGCTCGGCGAAGAACTCCACCAGAGGCAGCTTGAAGAGGGAAAATGTGACCAGGCTGGACAAAGTCTTCAGCCGTTATTTTTTCATCAGCGAGTAACTGGGTAGTGAGCGCTCGGTCAGCAGCTGAAATACCAGTGGTAACGCCCTGCGCGGCATCTACGGATATGGTGAAGGCTGTTTTGAGTGACTCCGTGTTTCTGCGAGTCATAGGTGGGAGCTTTAGTTCTTCAGCTCTTTCCTCTGTGATGGGGACGCAGATGAGACCTCGCCCATGATTTGCCATGAATGCAATGGTTTCTGGTGTAGTGAGTGATGCAGCAGCGATGAGGTCTGCTTCGTTTTCACGCGCTGGGTCGTCGACAACGATGACCATTTTACCAGCTGCGATATCAGCGATTACTTCATCTATGGAATTAAGTTTTAGAGCAGACATAGTAGAATAGTAGGTTGAGGTTTATTGATGTGAAGTAGCTTCGTTAAGAACGTTTGGCAGATGCCCTGATTTAATATGGAGATCGCGTTGGGGGAAGGGGATTTCGATCCCCTTGTCACGGAAAGCTTGCCATACGGCAAGCAAAACTTCTGAGCGAATGTTACTGACACCGTTTGGTGCGTCATTGATCCAGAAGCGGATTTGAAGGTCGATGGATGAATCGCCGAAGCCCATAAGTAAGCAGCCAGGTTCAGGTGTTTTGAGAACCCGTGCAACAGATTTGGTGGCATTTATACATGTTTCAATGGCTTCTGGCACATCGGTATCGTAGGAAACCCCTATATCGGCTTTGATTCTGACGATACGGTCAGTGAATGACCAGTTGACTACTTTATTGGTGACGAAGTCTTCATTAGGAATGAGGATCTCTTTTCTGTCACGTGTGATGATTGAAATATATCGTGTTCTGAGTGAGTTGATCCAACCAATAGTTCCTTCTATTTCGATCACATCACCAGGTTTTATTGATTTATCGAGCAGTATAATAATACCTGAGACGAAGTTTGATATGACTTTTTGTAAACCAAATCCGATACCTAAACCAAGAGCGCCTGAGAAAACAGCAAGTCCACCAAGTGGAACGCCTCCAATTTTTAGTGCCCCGATGATAGCAGAACCATAGAGTAGTATTTTTACGACTTTGCTGATGAGAACCTTGATAGAAGGCGGGATGTCGGCTCTCGGTTTAACAATGGCATCAGCGAACCGTGTCGTTAATCCAGCTAACCAGAGTAAGAGGAATAAGGCTGATATCGCGGAGAGTATGGCCCATAAATTAATACTGAGGCTACCAATGGGTAAGCTGATAGATTGCAGCGCTTCACTCAGAGGCGTTAACCAGCCAAATAGATTTAGAGTAAATAATAGAAGTATGCCTGCACCGATTACTTTGGGGACGGTTTTCCCTTTAGAAACGGCTGTAGCAGTTCTATAGATAACAAAGGCAGTAACGAGTAGCGCTGCAACTCGGATGTGTTCGCAGGGAAGTGGAGTCCCCAAAGAGGCTTTTATTTTCTCAGATAAGTTATGACGTGCTGCCCATGTTATCCAGAGTAGTAAGCAGTAGATGATAGGGGCTAGCCCGATGCTTTTCCCTGGGTCAAAAAAGTTGATAAGTGCGAGGTGATATCTGGATCCTTTTTTTAATAGGGTTTTTCGTAAGGTCAGCGAAAGAGCTAGAGAACAAACTAAGCATATAAGGATAGCAGCCCACTGCCAGTGGTCCTGTTTGTCATCAAATAAATCGATAGTTGAGTCCTTAATCTTGTTCCAGTCGATCATGGCTATAATATTAATGGGTGTATACTACAGGGTAGATGTTAAAGAGTTTTTCTGCATGTCCTGTAAGGCTCTAAATACAGGGTCAGGAACATAACGTCTTACTGATTCTTCCCAGCCTTTTGGCCCGATAAGACTTTTGATCATGCTGGACGAAAGTTCAGCAATGTCACGCGGTGGCATGAGGAATGTCGTTGTGATAGACGGGGCCATATCAGCATTGATGTGACGCATGACTCGTTCGTATTCGTAGTCATTAGAGGATCTGATTCCTCTGAGGATATACTGGGCGTTTACACTTTTTGCATAATTTACGAGGTAGCGATTTTCGAACTCGGAAATATTAAGTCGCTCACATGAGGGGATGGATTTAGAGAGCAGATCAAGGCGGTCTTCAATACTGAATGTATAGGATTTGGCTGGGTTCGAGCCGATTGCAACATAGAGTCGGTCAAAGACTTCTAGACCTTTTTCTATCATCCATAAGTGACCATTGGTAAGTGGGTCAAATGATCCTGCATAAACAGCGGTGCGCATAATAAGTGAGTGGTGAGTTATTGAGAGTCGGGTGTTTCTGTTAATGGTGTATCAGATTTTGATAAAGGATCTACATCTTCCCATATCATATTTGTTTTAGCGATATTATTGGCTCGTTTATGGGCTTCTTCTGAGCGAGGTCCATTATATTGAGCTATTTTTCTAGCTAGTTTTACGGCAGCTTCCCAGCGTGAATCAGACTCTAACATGAACAAGGCTTGGAAACTACATTGATAAAACCATCGCCACTCTTCACCTTGAGCAGTATTTTTACTAGGGTTATATGCATCTGAGATAACACTGTAGTAGGTTGATAAAGCTTCTTTTCTGAGATTCATATTTTCATATGTTTTCCCCTTTAAGTAGAGAAGTTGATTCTTTTTACCTACAGTCAGTTCTTTCTGTGTTAGTAATGAGTTATAGATATCGATCGCTTGCTGGTATTTCTTCGGCTGACCTCCTCCTTGGCGCTGTAGACAGTCGGCCATTAGGATCTGAGCATCATTTTTAATGAAGTTATGGTTTTGTTTGTTTGTTAAAAGAGGTGCTAGACACGCTTCTGCATCTTTATATTTTCGCAAGTCAATGAGAACACGGCTTTGTTGAATACGAGCTTCTGACGATAGATGGTTTTTTTTATCAATAACCTTTTGGAATAAGGTAATACACTCTTCTCGTGCTTGTGCAGTGCTGCCTAGGCGTGCAGACATAGCGCTGTAGAAGTCTGCATATTCAGCAGCTGGGCTATCTGGAGTGTTAGCTGAAATTTCTTGAAATACACGGCGAGCTTTATTGTAGTCGGCATTATAATAATAAGCTTCTCCTAGTTTAAGCATAATATTAGGACGACGAGGGTCTTCTGGAAAAGCGACAGTAAACTTTTCCGCGGCCGTGGTGACGCCCTCCCAGTTTTGGCTCAGTTCTTCAGCTTGGATAAGAATCTGTGCTATTTTATATTGGTTATCAGAATCAGATAGTAAGGGGGAAACGTATTCGATTTGAGCCTTAGCGAGTTGTGGGTCGAAGGGGGGGAGTTCGACTGAAGCTTCAGCTAGAGCTAATCTGGCTGTATTACTTCTAGGATGGTCAGGGTTTTGTATAATAAAGTCTTCTAGGGCGTATCGACCTTCGGTATTTTTTTGTTCACAGAGTAAAAGTGCTTTTTCTAATTTGAGTGTTGCCCGTATGGATTGATCTTTTTGTTGGCTGTAGATTTCTTCAAAGGTGTCAATGTCACCCATCTTTAAGGCGACTAAGCTGGCATTAATATTGGCTGCTTTTGCAAATCGAATTTGCTGTGACTGGCGTGCTGCTAGGAAGGAGTTTAGAGCTTGGTCATACTTTTTTTCTGTTGCCAGTAAGAGCCCTTTGATCAAGTTGGCTCTATCTCTTAGTTCGGATGAATAGGCGATAGAGTCCAGGACTGATAGAGTAGAGGCGGCTAACTCAGGTTGATCTTGTTTTAGCTGAATGTATGCAGTTTCAAGTAATGAGAGTGAATGAAGCTCTAAATACAGCTGGCTCGGTGCTTCGTTTCGTTTGAAGTTGTATGCACGAAGTTGGTTATATAAAGCGTTTGCAGTTTCCCAGTTAGATTTTTCATCTGAGTCAGCGAGTAACTGAGCACGGTAATAAAGTGAAAGAGTGTATAGGTTTTGTGGGGTTTCCTGTCGGGCCTCTTTTAAGGGGATACTGTCAGATGAATCTCCAGATATGTATAAAGTAGAAGGAGGAGGAACTGTGCTAGCACTCCATTCTATGAGTTTAATAATCGAGGGGTCTTGCTGAGATATATTTGCAGGGTGTAATTTATAAAGCCTTGAAAAGGCTGCCGAAAGCTCGGGCGAGTCTGGGTGCTTATCAATGAAGCTTTCTAAGGTTTTGATGGCATCTTCCTTTTTATCAGACGCTATTTGGCTATCGGCTATGCCGAGATAGCAAGCGTGATAGAGGGCTAGCGGAAGAGGCTGAGGGTTTGAGATTAAGGTTTCAAAGTACTGGATGGCTGTTTCATAGTCTTCCTCTGCTAATTTGAGCCTTGCTTTAAGATACTCTGTCGATTTGGCATTATGGATCGAAGGAGTAGTGATGTTTTCTAGTGACTTTCCGGCGGAAGGAAAGTTTTGCTGTTGTATGTGGATTTCAGCTATGAGTAAATTTGCAGTGTTTGATGTTGTTAGGTTAGCTGACTTTGTAATTGGGTTTAAGAGGAGCAGAGCATCTTCTAGTTGAGATAAACCAAGTAAAATTTTTGCTCGGGCTAATGCTGCAGTTTCATACTCTGGTTGAGACTCGGTTACGTTTTGGAGAATATTTGCGGCATCTTGGTATCGGCCAAGGGCGATGAGAGCTTCGGCTTTCCACAGTGGTGCATTAGCATATGATGAGATGCTAGGAGTTTCTTTTAGTATGCGTAGAGCGGCCTCTGCTTCTAAGTGGGATGTTTGGCCCTTAGTAGTCAAGCTGGTCTTGATCAGTGCTTCAGCTAGTTTGACAGATAGGTATGCTACAGTGGACTCGTGAGTGGTTTTGGCTGGCGATTTTTTGAGCGTATCGAGTGCTATTTGGAATTCATCTGCAGCTATTTCAGGTAAGCTTGTAAGTAGCGCTTGCTCACCTTTTTTATATGAGGGGAGTTGAGAAAGGTTTTCAGCGACCGCGTCGGAAACCTGTATGCTGCCTGAAAACGCCACGAGTGTGGAGCTAAGAGCGAGGGTCATGACGGCTAAACGCAGGAGCATGCTGTTAATATGGTCCAAAATTCTTAAATTTACAGACATTGTTCGGATAAATTTATTAAAAATTTGTTCTGAAACTTCTTTCATATAGCATAGCTATGTAAAATCATGAAAGACCTAAGTGAAATAGGTGAGGAAGCTTTAATCCAGCGCATTGTTTCTCAGTTAAACCAAAACAATAATTCAGCGGCTTTTCGTAAAGATTTAGTTGAATGGATAGGGGATGATTGTGCCGTTGTAGATGTCGGAAATACTGAAAAATTGCAGTTGTTAAAGACAGATTCTATTGTTCAGGGCGTACATTATCTATCTGAAGCTGACCCTAAGGATGTTGGGTGGAAAGCTGTGGCTCGTGTTATTAGTGATTTTGCAGCGATGGGTGGGTATGCGAGCCATTTATTGATTACTATAGCGATGCCTAAGAGGACGAAGGTTGATTACATTGATAAGTTATACGAGGGGATGTCTCGCTGTGCATCTCTCTATGGAGCATCTATATCTGGGGGGGAAACTGTGATGGTGCCTGATGGTTCTGCCGCCGTCATTTCTGTTTCTGGAACAGGATGGGTGAAAAGGCATCAGTGTGTATTACGCTCTGGAGCAAAGCCTGGAGATAAAATTCTGGTAACAGGCTTATTAGGTGGGTCGATCAAAGGTAAGCATCTAACGTTCCAGCCTCGTGTGAAGGAAGCTCAGTGGTTAGCTGAGCGATACTCGATACATGCTATGATGGACCTATCTGATGGAATAGTTCGTGATTTGCCAAGAATGGCAAAGGCAGGCGGGTGCAGCTTTAACCTTCAGAAAGGGAGTATTCCTTGCTCTGAGGGATCAAGTGTTGATCAGGCTCTTTCAGATGGTGAAGACTATGAGTTACTATTGGCTGTTTCCTCTGATGTTTACGAAGAACTTATTGAAAAGTGGTATAAGGCATTCCCTAGTTTGCCGTTGACTGCTATTGGTAGTTTTGAAGCGGGTGATTCTAAGCAAGCTTTGTCAGAGGCTGGTTGGCAGCATTTCAGCTCACCATCTTGAGTTACCTTTATATAGTGGTGGCCATGTAGTCTCCCATGAGGGCGTAGGTTTCTACTTGTTTTGCCGAGTTTTCTAGTAAGTCTGCCGCAAATTTTATTTTTCCTGGTTCGAAAATAGTAATAGTCGAGGATCCGCCAAAGGCGAAATACCCCTTCTCTTGGCCTTTCTGAACATTTCCAGCTGTATAGGTTTGTTTGATCGACCCTACACAAGTAGCTCCTATTTCTAAGAATAAAACCTTACCTAGGTGCTCTGTGTCGATACTTGTGATAGTCCGTTTGTTCTGCCATAAATAAGAGAGGTTGTTTCTTAGCGCAATGGGGGAGACGGAAAAGAGATCACCATTAATGATTCGAGTCTCGCTTGCTATGCCACTGACTGGGAAGTGAAAACGATGATAGTCGACAGGGCATAGTCTGGATAATATGAGACTGCCGTTTACGTAGCGTTCACTTAGTTGCTCATCTTTAATGAGCTCTTTGATATCAAATTTTTGTCCTTTGATAAATACACCTTGTATATCATGGGCATTTTGAAAGCAAAGGTGCCTTCCGTCTGCCGGTAATACGACGGGTTCATCTGATACTGGTCTGGCGTGAGCTTTTAGTTTACGAAAGAAAAAATCATTGAATGATGTAAACTGGTCCACTGATTTCAGGAACTCAGTTTCATCAAGTTGATATTGTTTAATGAACGGGGCGATTCTTTCCTTCGTGCTAGCTTTATTCATTCTTGAGCCATAATAGCGTGAAAAAGAAGCACGTTTTACCATGGCATGTAATGCTAGCTTTCCTAATGGATTACTATAAGTCCACTTTAAGAACTTTTCACCGTATACCTGTTCTTTTTCTGTGGCACCCGTATAGCGGTTATAATAATGAATGGGATTCATGCTTAGGTATGGGTATAAAAAAAGCAGACGAAAAAACCGTCTGCTTTTTTTTATTTATATATATAAGTAGTATTAAGCAGCTTTGAGTAGCTTTTGAGCTTTACCTATAGTTGCTTTGCTAAGCTTGCCGTTGACTCTGCGTGAGTTATCAACGAGCTCTTTAAGCTCTTCGAGAGCTGCCGAAGCTGCTTTCAGTGATTTACGCTCACCACTATATTTTTTATCAGAAAAATATTTGGTGAATGTTGTGCCTGAACGACTTAGACATAGACGCCAGCCTTGGAAGGCTGTGGTTTCATAAGTGAACCTTGTTAGGTTTTTCTTTGATTTCATGTGTTAATAGCGTTAATTGTGTTAGTTAATGACTAAATTTTGTTAGCCATTGATTAGAATATTTAATCCATACATTACTTTTTGTCCAATAAAAGTTAGGAAAAAATAACTTCTGTTAAACACTGTTTAACAAAACGGTTGTTTGGTAGCAGGTTGTTTGTTCCTTGTTTTAAAAGGGGTTTGAGTAGTGTTGTTTAAAAATAAAAACGCACACCTTGGTTAGGTGTGCGTGTTAGATTGGTTTTT
>CAYNLE010000032.1:10545-23671 GCA_964397975.1 uncultured Verrucomicrobiales bacterium
GGTTTTTAAGAAAAGTTAGTTTTCTTAAGCGTCCTCGCCTGTGCTAGTTAGAGCAATGTCCTCGATGTCAGTCCACTCGATGTAAGCCATTGGAGCTGAGTCACTGCTACGAACACCTAGTTTCGTGATACGGCAGTATCCACCTTGACGGTCTGTAGATGCTTCACCGATTTCTGAGAAGAGTTTCTTAACAGTATCTTTCTGGCGAAGAAACGAGAGTGCCTGACGACGAGCGTGTAGGTCACCACGTTTTGCTAGAGTAACCATTTTCTCTGCAACTGGACGTAGCGCTTTAGCTTTTGCTAATGTAGTGCGGATACGGCCGTGTTCGATAAGGCTACAAGTAAGGTTCGATAGAAGCGCACGGCGATGAGCTGTTGTGCGCTGAAGTTTGACAGTTTTTTTTCTGTGTCTCATTAGATTTTAGATCCTTACGGATAGGTTAGTCATTAAGGTTTTGTGCGATGAGGTCAGCGAGCCCGACAGGAGCTTCTTCTTCTGCCCCGAGGCGTGGTGTTGCTACAGCTGTTAAAGCTCCAGCGAGGAGTGATGAGTCGATATTCATACCGAGGCCAAGACCAAGCTCAACGAGCTTATCCTTGATTTCGTTAAGAGATTTCTTACCGAAGTTACGATACTTAAGCATTTCCGCTTCTGTCTTAGTAGCAAGCTGACCCACAGTTGTGATATTAGCATTGTTAAGGCAGTTAGCAGCACGAACAGAAAGTTCGATTTCGTTAACGCTCATGTTGAGAAGTTTCTTAAGAGCTGCGTTTTCTTCGCTCTGCTCTGCAGGTGCTTCTTCGAAGTCGACTGCGTTTTCGTCGTAGTTAACGAATACGTCGAGGTGGTGACGAAGGATAGCTGATGCTTGAAGTAGTGCGTCTGCTGGTTCTACGCGACCGTCAGTCCAGATATCGAGAAGAAGTTTGTCATAGTCAGTCATTTGACCGACACGAGTTGCTTCTACTGCGTATTTAACACGAACAACAGGGGAGAAAATAGAGTCGATAGCGATGACGCCGATAGGCATGTCTTTACGCTTGTTCTCATCACCAGTGCTGAATCCACGGCCGACTTTAATTTCAAATTCACAGTCGAACTTAACCTTACGGTCGAGTGTACAGATGATTTGATCTTTATTTACGACTTCATATAGGTTGTCGTCGTTAATATCTGCTGCAGTGATTACACCTTCTTTTTCAGCCTTGATGGTAAGAACACGAGGCTCTTTACCGTGGTGCTTAAATTTGACCTTTTTAAGGTTGAGGATGATGTCTGTTACGTCTTCTACACAGCCAGGAAGGCTTGAGAATTCGTGTTGAACACCTGCGATACGCACGGATGTGATAGCTGCACCTTCAAGTGATGAAAGTAGTACACGGCGTAGTGAGTTGCCGATAGTGTGGCCATATCCACCTTCGAAGGGTTCTGCTATAAACTGAGCGTATAGATCAGTTTCAGTTTCTTCGTTTTTAGTAAGGCGATTTGGTAGCTCGAAGCGATCCAGTTTGAATACTGTATTCTCTTCGTTAGCGTCTGCAGTTTCTTCAGTAGTATTAGTTGTCTCTTCTGACATATTATATTTGTGGGTGACCGGGTTACCCTCTGGCGAGCGGTGATCAGCGGGTTGTCAAGAATTGACAGTTGGCAGATTTGCAGAGGACCTACGGCAAGTTTTAGCTCGCGGGGGCGTGAATAAAGGGGCTGGACGAGGAAAAAGCAATCGTTTTCTCTCCATTTTTAACAGATTTTGCCAATTTGGGACTGAGCCTGTAATGACTCTATTTTAAGCAGGCGTAGCCTATTTACCCATTTCGTGATTTTGGGTAATGTGCTCAAGCATAGTTGTGTTTGTCTTATGCTTTCGCAAACTCTCTTCTAATCGGAGCGAGTCATTACGAGATAAAGGTTCGCTATACCACTCTAGTTGCCATGGCTTGAAGGCTTTGGTGCCTTTGAATTTCCCTTTGTTATGGGCATCTAGCTCCTCCTTGGCGTCATTTGTGATTCCTGTAAAACGGCGGTTCATTTTATTTTTTAAAATGAAGACGATGTATGATTTTTCGGAAGTTTTCGACATAGTAGAAAGTTTTTAGATTTCGGTAGCTGGTTCTGCTGGGGCATCGATCCATTTATCATGCTCTTTAATGAGGTCAATGAGTCGGTTCACAGCTTCTGCTTCAGGAATATTGAATTTAACAGCTTTTTTGCCAACGTAGAGGTTGATTTTTCCTGGTGCGCCACCGACGTAGCCGAAATCAGCATCTGCCATTTCACCAGGTCCATTCACGATGCAGCCCATGATGGCGAGTCTGACTCCTTTTAAATGACCTGTTGCCGCTCTTATTTTTTGTGTCGTCTCCTGGAGGTTGAAAAGTGTTCTGCCGCATGATGGACAGGCGACGTAGTCGGTTTTGAAAATACGAGATCCTGCAGCTTGAAGGACATTGTATGCTAGGCGGAGAGATTGCCCCGGAGCGGCTTCACCCTGAATGATGATGGCGTCGCCAATGCCGTCGCAAAGAAGTGACCCTATATTTCGAGACGCTGTAATGAGGTTGTCGAGGAAGTCAGTTTCTGAGTCGGTTGATGGTTTGAGCGTGTCCTTTAGCAGAATAGGGTGATGGGCTGCCAGTTTTGAGGCTAGTAAGCGGAATGCGTGGGTGACAGCGGCACCGTTTAGGCTTTCTAGGTGGTTAGCTACAGTGACGAGCCTAGGTTGAGCTTCTTCGTTCAGTTTTATGATGGAGGCTGTGTCATACGGGTCGATGGAAACTATGTCTAGATCCTCGATAACGGCTTCTGGTGTGAAATCTCCTAATTTGTCAATTTTATGGGCGAGAGCGTCCCAGTTTTTTCGAGAGGTGAAGACTCGGATCGTATTGTCTGCTCCGAGCTTGTGACCATTGATATTAAGTGTGTGGCTTTTACGACGATTGTATGAAAATGGATCGTAGCCTAGTGTGCCACGTTGTGCTCCTTCTGGATCAGCCGTTAGTTGGCTATTATCAATATTGGCTATAATGGCACGCGCGACAGGGATTTCGTGAATAGCATCTTCAGTCAGTGAGACTCGGATCGTGTCACCTATACCATCGGAAAGTAATGAACCGATACCAATGGCTGATTTGATACGACCGTCTTCTCCATCACCTGCTTCTGTGACGCCTAGGTGAATGGGGTAGTTCCAGTCTGAGCCTTCTGTATTGAGTCGGGCGGCGAGCAGGCGGTAGGCCTCGATCATGACCTTTGGGTTTGATGCTTTCATCGAGAAGCAGAAGTTATGATATTCGAGCTCTCTAGCGATGCGGGCAAACTCGAGGGCGCTCTCGACCATACCTAGAGGGGTATCACCGTAGCGGTTCATGATCCGGTCTGACAGCGAGCCGTGGTTTGTGCCTATGCGCATAGCTCTGCCAAGCTCTTTACAAAGTTTGACTAGTGGGGTGAAGTCTTCACGGATGCGAGCAAGTTCATCAGCGTATTGGTCATCACTATATTCGCGAATCTCGAATTTCTTTTTATCAGCGTAGTTGCCAGGATTCACCCTGATTTTTTCAACCCATTTTGCTGCCTCGAAGGCGGCGTCAGGTTTAAAATGGATATCTGCTACGAGCGGGATGTCACAGCCGGCGGCTCTTACTCCGTCTCGGATATGTTCTAGGTTTGCTGCATAAACTTTTGTCTGTGCGGTTATACGGGCAATTTCACAGCCAGCTTCTGCTAGCTCTAGGATCTGGGCGACGCATGCTTCTGTGTCACGTGTGTCAGCTGTGATCATGGACTGCACACGGACTGGGTTATCGCCACCCATGGCTATATTTCCCACCATGATTTCACGGGACTTTCTACGTGAGTAGGCAAAGTAGTCGTGACAGTAGCGTAAATCAGATGGCATGTAAGTAGCTTCGACTTATCATTGCTGGGAGTCAATCTTGGACTGGGCTCTTATCGGGAGAAATAAGACTATTTTCTATCGTTATACCCCTGAGGGTGACTCTGGTGCCACTTCCACGCACTGGCTACTATGGATTTGATGTCAGAGTGCTCAGGTTTCCAGTTGAGCTCTGAGCTGGCCTTTGTGTTGTCGGCGAATAATGCAGGTGGGTCGCCAGCGCGGCGCTCAGTTTCTTCTGCTGGTACTGGTAAACCGGATACTTTCTCCACAGCGTCTAGAACTTCACGCACAGAAGTCGGTGTGCCTGTTCCTAGATTATAATGAACGAAAGTGTTAGGTGAGTCTAATTTATCAAACACAGCGATGTGAGCCTGAGCTAGATCATCCACATGGACGTAATCTCTGAGGCAGGTTCCGTCTGGAGTAGGGTAGTCCGTGCCGAATATCTTGAGCGCTGGGCGGTTTCCTGTTGCTGCATGGATGGCAAGGGGGATGAGGTGGAACTCTGGTGTGTGGTCTTCACCTATCATACCGCACTCTGCAGCGCCAGAGGCGTTAAAGTAACGGAATACCGCAGATGATATAGATCCTGCATGGGCTAGGTCTTTTAAAATCATTTCTACCTGCAGTTTCGTAGCTCCGTATGGATTAATAGGAGCTTGTGGCATATCTTCTAATAAAGGTAATGTATCAGGTTCACCATATGTTGCGCAGGTTGATGAAAAAACAAACTTTGTCACTTCTGCGTCAGTCATCGCGAGGAGTAGCTGGATGGTGTTGCCTACATTGTTTTCGTAATACTTGAGAGGTTCGTCTACAGATTCACCGACATTAATATAAGCGGCGAAGTGCATCACGATATCGATTTGCTGCTCTTTTAATATCTTTGCGACAGCTTGGCGGTTACCGAGGTCTTCGTTGAAAAAAGGTATACCCTCAGGTACAGCGGCAGAGTGCCCGTAGACAAGGTTATCTAATACAAACGGCTGGTGTCCTGAGCGGATGAGCTGTTTAACACAATGGCTGCCTACATAGCCTGCTCCACCTACCACTAAAATATTCATGTGTGAAACATGGTGTTAGCAGATTCTATGGTCAAGGTTTCCTTGCAGCTATTAGTTTTAAAATAATGGGTTGGTGAATCTGTGTTGACCTTGTTGGGTCGTGAGGTTCTATTGCATCTATGATCGCTCGCCTGAGAGGAAAAGTACTAGAGGCTCTGCCTGGACGTTTAGTGGTGGATGTAAACGGAGTAGGTTACCTTTTATCGGTTTCCTTAACGACGTATGACTCTATTAATCCCGTTATAGGGGCGGAGGTGGATTTACATACCCATCTACAGGTTCGGGAGACGGCGCATACTCTTTATGGTTTTGCTGGGGAAACGGAGAGAGACCTATTTTTACTACTGGTCGAGCGAGTTTCAGGAATTGGCCCCTCGATAGCGATGTCTGTCCTCAGTGGTATGCCGGTAGACCACTTTAAAAGCTGCGTAGTTAATGGAGATTCCGCAGCATTATCTAAAATCAAAGGTTTAGGTAAAAAAACAGCGGAAAGAATTATTCTAGAGCTTCAGGATAAAATAGGAGTGGCTGAGTCATGGCAGGCAGCTGAAGCTGCAGGTGTGCCGAGTGCTGCTGTAGACGCTGAGTCAGCCTTGATAGGACTTGGTTATAAGCAGGCCGATGCTCGTAAATCGATAGCGGCTATGTCTAAGGTGAAGCCGGCGGCTTCTACAGAGGAGCTACTGCGTGATGCACTGCGGATGTTGAATAGTTAAGCAGGCTTTTATGCTAAGATATCAAATACTGACTTTATTTTTTCTGGTCATTCGTTTGAGTCATCGGTAGTTTGCAGCAGTCGATTAGAAATACTTCTATTTTCTACTAGAAGCTGATTTTAACTTGATACAGTTTGTATCTAGAATTAGGTCAGTTGCTGAACGACACTGATAACAAAATTTTCAAATTTTTATGATGGATTCTCCTACTCAACTCGATTTCTCCCAGTCCAAGGTTAACCAAGACTTAACTAATGAAGAGAAGATCGGGCTTTTCAAAGAAATGGTTCGCATTCGCCGCTTCGAGCAAGCCGCGCTGAAATATTATAATAAAGGTGCTATCGGAGGGTTTCTGCATCTGTATATAGGTCAGGAATCAGTCGCAGTGGGGACAATGTCACTCTGCGGAGATCATGACCATGTGATCACTGCTTATCGTTGTCACGGGCACGCACTATGTTCAGGTATGGACATGGACCCATGTATGGCTGAGCTATTTGGTAAGGCAACAGGGTCTTCCAACGGTAAGGGCGGCTCGATGCACCTTTTTGCTCCTGATAAAAATTTCTGGGGAGGTCACGGAATTGTTGGGGGACAGACACCTCTAGGTTTAGGCTTAGCATACGGCTTGAAATATAAAGAGCTAGATGGTTGCTGCCTCTGTTACTTAGGTGACGGTGCGGTGAATCAGGGTGCTTTCCATGAGTCATTAAACTTAGCGGCTCTCTTCGGTTTACCGATCGTCTACATTATTGAGAATAACGGGTATTCAATGGGGACAAGCCAAGCTCGTTCAAGCTCTTTTAAGGGTTGTCTAGCACAGCGTGCTGAAGGTTATGACATGGACTGGGATCTAGTGAACGGTGAAGACGTTTACGAAGTCCGTGCCAAGACTCACATAGCGATGGAACGCGCTCGTAAAGAGTCGAAGCCAACTATTTTAGAGATCGCGACTTACCGTTACTACGGTCACTCAGTAGCTGATGCTAATGCGAAGAAGTATCGCTCACCAGAAGAGATCGAGAACTACAAAACATACCATGATCCTACTCGCCTATGGCGCCGTAAGTTGATCGATGAAGGTGTGTTTACTGACGAGGAAGCTACTGTGATTGATAAAGAAGCTAAGAAAAATGCAGATAATGCTGCTAAGTTAGCGGATGAAGCAGCACCCCCGACTGTAGAGTCTATTTTTGATAATGTGTATTGGGAAACGGATAATGATACCGAATCGGCAAATACAGGACGCCACTTCTTTAACGACTAATTTTTAAAAGTCAGAGTTACTAACATTTTATAATAATTTTCCTATGAGAGAAATTTCTTACCGCGAAGCTATTCGTGAGGCACTTGATGAAGAGTTAACCCGTGATGACAATGTTGTCGTGATGGGGGAAGAGGTAGCTGAGTATAATGGCGCTTATAAAGTTACCCAGGGACTATGGTCAAAGTGGGGTAGTAAGCGTATTGTTGATACTCCTATTTCTGAAGCTGGATTCATCGGTATGGGCTTAGGTGCATCGATGCTAGGTGTGCGCCCTGTGATGGAGCTTATGTTCTGGTCATTCCACTCTGTTGCCTTTGATCAGCTTGTAAATAATGCGGCTCATATGCGTTACATGTCAGGTGGTCTTTGTAATTGCCCGATCGTGATGCGTGGGCCAGCTAATGGAGGAACGGCTGTTGGTGCGACACACTCGCATTGCCCAGAAGGTCTCTTCGCTGCATTCCCAGGTCTTAAGGTCTGCTCTCCAGCTACAGCAGCTGATGCGAAAGGTCTTATGAAGACAGCTATCCGTGATAACGACCCTGTTTATATCATGGAAAATACTCTTTTGTATGGAAATATTGGTCCTGTGCCCGATCCATCAGAGGGTGATTTTACGATTCCCCTTGGAAAGGCTGACCTTAAGCGTGAAGGTTCAGATCTATCACTGATTGCTCACGGCCGTAGCGTGATCCGCGCCCTGGAAGCTGCTGAGATCCTTCAGTCTGAGCATGGTATCAGCTGTGATGTGCTTGACCTTAGATCGATCCGTCCACTTGATCAGGATGCGATTGTGGAAACGGTGAAAAAGACAAACCGTGTTGTGCTAGTTGATGAGAGTAAGCCATTCTGTGGTGTTTCGTCTCAGATCGCGACCTTGATTCAGGAATACGCATTTGATTACCTAGATGCTCCTGTGAAGCGTGTTTGTGCTCTTGATGCACCATCTATCTACTCACAGCATATCGAGGACGAGCAATTGCCAAACCCTAAGCGTATCATCGAGCAGGTATTGACAATAGCATAGATAGTCGTAGTTAATTCGACGGTTTATTAGCTGAACGAAAATAAAAATTTTAAGCCATTGAGGATGTTTATTCCTCAATGGCTTTTTTGTTATGCCTCTATACTGAGTGGTCTATAGGCATAATCTTTATAAGTTATATTTATTTTACATTTTTCACCATTATTGCTATTTATATTTTAGCGATGTGCGAAGACCACATTTGCTTAATAATATATATTTTATAATGGATAATCATAACACAGGAACAGAAGGGGCAGCTAGTGAGGGTAAATGCCCGTTTATGCACGGTCAGATGAAGTCAGGTCAGGATAAGGGGAACGGTAACCGTGAGTGGTGGCCTACACAGCTGAGATTAGATGTATTACGCCAGGGTTCTACTTTATCAGACCCTATGGACAGTGATTTTGACTATGCAGAGGCTTTTAAGTCTCTTGATCTAGATGCTGTGAAAAAAGACCTTTATGATCTGATGGAGGATTCACAAGATTGGTGGCCTGCTGACTTTGGTCATTACGGTGGACTATTCATTCGTCTTGCCTGGCATAGTGCGGGTACATACAGAACTGCGGATGGCCGGGGTGGTAGTGGTTCGGGTTCACAGCGTTTTGCGCCTCTGAATAGCTGGCCAGATAATGGTAACTTAGACAAAGCTCGCTTGCTGCTATGGCCTATTAAGCAGAAGTACGGAAGTAAGCTGTCATGGGCTGACTTACTGATATTAGTAGGTAACTGTGCGCTAGAATCTATGGGCTTCAAAACTGTAGGATTCGCAGGAGGCCGAGCAGATATCTGGGAGCCAGAACAGGATATTTACTGGGGACCAGAGGGTGAGTGGCTTGAAGACCAGAGATACTCAGGAGATAGAGATTTAGAAAACCCTCTAGCCGCAGTGCAGATGGGGCTTATTTATGTGAACCCAGAAGGTCCGAATGGAGATCCTAATCCATTAGCTTCTGCGCGTGATATTCGTGAAACATTCGGCCGCATGGCGATGAATGATGAAGAGACTGTAGCTTTGATAGCCGGTGGTCATACCTTTGGAAAAGCTCACGGTGCAGCAGATCCAGATAAATACGTAGGGCCAGAGCCAGAAGGTGCTGGCATAGCTGAGCAAGGCAAAGGCTGGAGTAATACATACGGCAAGGGTCATTCTGGCGATACGATTACGAGTGGCTTAGAAGGTGCATGGACATCGACTCCTACGAAGTGGAGTCACGGATACTTTGAAAATCTATTTGCTTATGACTGGGAGCTAACAACAAGCCCAGCAGGAGCAAAGCAGTGGAGACCTAAAGATGGTGGTGGTGCTGATACAGTGCCAGACGCATTTGATGCGGGTAAAAAGCACCAGCCGGTTATGTTTACCAGTGACCTAGCTCTTAAGGAAGACCCTGCTTACGCAAAGATTTCTCGCCGTTTCTACGAGAACCCAGACGAGTTTGCTGAGGTGTTCGCAAAAGCATGGTTTAAGCTAACTCACCGTGACATGGGACCTGTATGTCGCTACTTAGGTAACGATATTCCAGAGGAAAAATACCTCTGGCAGGATGTGATCCCGTCTGTAGATCATGCGGTGATTGATGAAGCTGATATAGAGTCTTTGAAAACGAGTATTGCTGACGCGGGACTTTCTGTTTCTCAGCTAGTTTCTACAGCGTGGGCATCAGCTTCTACCTATAGAGGTTCTGATATGCGCGGAGGTGCTAATGGTGCTCGTGTAAGACTTGCTCCCCAGAAATACTGGGAGGTAAATAACCCTTCTCAGCTATCATCTGTATTAGATGTGTTAGAGGGAGTTCAGGCTAAGTTTAATGACGCTCAGAGTGGTGATAAAAAAGTATCTCTCGCGGACATCATTGTTCTAGCAGGTGGTGTAGGTGTAGAGCAGGCGTTGAAAAATGGAGGTGTCGAAATGACTGTGCCATTCACAGCTGGTCGTGCTGATGCTTCTGCTGAGCAAACGGATGTTGAGTCCTTTGCGTTCTTAGAGCCTGATGCGGACGGGTTCCGTAACTATATGAAATCCCGCTACTCAGTTTCGGCTGAAAAGCTTCTAGTGGATCGTGCTCAGTTACTAACACTAACAGCTCCTGAAATGACGGTGTTGGTCGGTGGCTTACGTGTTTTGAATACAAACTACGATAGTTCAAATCATGGGGTGTTCACAGATAAGCCAGGGAGCCTTACGAACGACTTCTTTTTGAACTTACTTGATATGGGAACTACATGGAAAGAGACCTCGCCATCAGAGCAATTATTCGAAGGGCAAGATCGCGCTTCAGGTGAGCTGAAGTGGACAGGAACTCGTGTTGACTTGATCTTTGGTTCAAACTCAGAACTTAGAGCTATTTCTGAAGTCTATGCCCAGAGCGACTCGAAAGAGAAGTTCTGCTCAGACTTTGTAAAAGCCTGGACTAAGGTAATGAACTTAGATCGTTGGGATTTAGTTTAGTCTAAATCTTTTTTGAAAAGTATATCAATGGTTGCCTTTGAGTGAAAACTCGAGGGTGACCATTTTTTATGAGCTGATCCAGAGCCTTACTGTATGATCTTGGCCTGTTCTATGGGTTCGGTTTTTCTGGAGACATTTCCTGTGGTGAAAACTGTCAGGGTGTTTATACAGCTATTTACTATCTAAATATATATTCAGATTTTGCGTGTTCTATAATGGTAGAATTAATTTTTCACGGCACAATACCCCTTAACACAATAATTATACATGAATAAACTCACTTCATACATTGTATCTGTTGGCATTATTTCTTCCTATGTAGGTGCTGAGGTCGATTGGACGCCGAGGTTTAATGATGAGCCTGTTCCACCAGAGCGTATCAAAGCTATAGAAAAGGCTGTGCCTGCAAAACCTATTGTTAATCCTGTTAAAAAAAGGAAGGTGTTAGTTTATAGTGCTACAGCAGGTTATAGGCACAAGTCTATCCCTACAGGTAAAGTAGCTTTAGAGAAAATGGGGGAGTCCACAGGAGCTTACGAGGCTGTGATCAGTGATGAGTTGAGTAACTTCAAGCCGGAAACGTTGAAGGGTTTTGACGCGGTAGTTCTTCTTAGCCCGACGCTAAAGTTCTTTATGCCTAGGGAGGTAGCTAAAAAGAAATTTACAGATGACGAATGGGAGGAGCTAAGCGCCCAGCATGAGAGGTTGACAGAAAACCTCGTTTCATACGTGAAAGCAGGAGGTGGCTTAATGGGGATCCATTCTGCAACAGACGCTTGTTACGAGTGTAAAGAGTATGGCGATATGATAGGTGCTTATTTTGATGGGCACCCATGGAGGGCTAACATGACGGTGAGTATCGATATCACGGATAAAGAGCATGAGACGATTAAGCCTGTATTCGGAGACCTAGATAGCTTCTTGATTAAAGATGAAATTTATCAGTTTAGCTCAGAGCCATATTCCCGTGAAAAATTACGTATTCTTCTAAATCTTAATGTTGAAAATAGTGATGAAGCCAAGGGGCTAAAGCGTGATGATGGTGACTATGCCGTGGCTTGGGTGCAGTCAGTAGGTGAAGGACGTGTGTTCTATAGTAGTTTAGGGCATAACCATGAAATATTTAGCAACCCACTTATACTAAACCACTACCTTGCAGGCATTCAGTTTGCGACAGGAGATCTCGAAGCTGATACAACACCCAGTGTTAAAATAGATATTCCTAATGTGCAGTAAGCCAGATGTTATAGCTGTGTGCTCTAAGTCGTTGTTGCCAATATTTACCTTTTACCGAAATAAGCTTCTTAAGTAAAAAGTAAAATAGACCTTGAGGTCGTGTGCGTGTAGACTAGCGTGTCGTTAACTATTTATTAAACCTTTTTTACCATGGTAAATTCATCAGACCATCCAGCTGCTCCCAGTGTATCCTTGACCCAGGATCCCGTGAACGACTTAGCCTATGCGGCATACGACTCTAAGATCGAAGGTAATATTATTATTACCCAGGTAGACGCAGCGATTAACTGGATGCGTAAAAACTCACTCTGGCCTATGCCAATGGGTTTAGCGTGCTGTGCGATCGAGCTGATGGCTACGGCTTCATCTCGTTTTGATATATCCCGCTTCGGTGCTGAGGTAATGCGTTTCTCGCCACGTCAGAGTGATGTGATGATTGTAGCAGGCACAGTGACCTATAAGATGGCGCTGGCTGTTCAGCGCGTTTGGGATCAGATGCCAGAGCCTAAGTGGTGCATTGCGATGGGCGCCTGCGCTTCTAGTGGTGGGATGTACCGTAGTTATGCCGTGCTGCAGGGCATTGATCAGCTGTTGCCAGTAGATGTATACATATCGGGCTGTCCACCACGTCCAGAGGCATTAATAGAAGGTTTAATGAAGCTGCAGGAGAAGATAGAAAAAGAAGAATCGACTCGTAACTTAAAAGTATCTTCCTAAATACATAGCCTTCACCCGCCATTTATATGTCTGAGATTAAAAAAGCGTCTGAGAAACTTTCTGTTCAGCTACTTAAGAAATTTACGACGGCTAGCTGTGTCGAGTTTCGTGATGAGTACACCGTGACAGTTCCTTTAAGTGAACTGCGTGCAGTTATGGAGTATTGCCGCCATGAGTTAAAGTTAAACTTCATGACCGATATCACAAGTATCGATAACACAGGGGAAGATCCTCGTTTTGCCATAGTTTATGAAATTGGGCGTGTGGAGGCGACCATGCATATCCGCATCAAATCCCATCTACCTGATGAAATAGAAGCTCCTACTGTATCGGACCTATGGGCGACGGCTGAGTGGCATGAGCGTGAAATTTATGATATGATGGGTATTCGCTTCACTGATCACCCAGATCTACGCAGAATCCTTATGTGGGAAGGGTATCCGTATTTCCCTTTACGTAAGGAGTTTCCATTAGCAGGTAAGCCAAGCGAGATGCCAGATGTGGCATTTACTGGCACGGCACCATTAGCTGACGGTCCTTTTGTGACATCAGCAGGCGCTAGCTCACGAGTTAAAGGTGAGCCTAGGGCTAGGTAGGACGCCAGATTATATTGAGGCCTTTTTATTAGCCGCTTTCTGCTTGGCTGTCTTTTTAGATGCGAAGCAGCCACTGCGAACCAACGCAACAGTTAGCAGCACGGCTTTTTTCCAGCGCATTATAAAAAGGAATATTACGACCAATACGAT
>CAYNLE010000033.1:0-23657 GCA_964397975.1 uncultured Verrucomicrobiales bacterium
TGGGGGATGCTTGGCGAGGTAATTCATCCTTTTTATTTACTGCAGTTTTATCAACTTTCTTGTTTTCTTTAGCTTTTGATATCAACGACGATGATATCAGTTCCCTAGGATAACTTGAGTATCAACCATATTTAGAATAGGGGGGTACACTAGGTAAGCCCTGAATAATGGGGCGATTCCCTCAAGCCTCTTTTTTTACTAAAATAGGGACTGCTCCGAGACCGCCCGAGCCGTCAATCAACTATTCCCCCCATCAAAAACCTCCTCTTGAAACAAAAAGCCTCCACCGTGATATCACGGTGGAGGCTTTAGAAGTATTTAATAGGAAAACAGCCCTCTTAGAACTTGTAGTCTAGGTAGAACTGGAATTGGCCTCCTTGATCAGCTTCCTCTTCGAGGCCTCCTGGTGTGCCGAGAGGGAAAGCGTAGTCAATACCGATAGGTCCGAACGGAAGGTTAAGTCTTAGACCGACACCTGCATCATGATATAGCCCGTCGCCAAAATCAAACGAATCAACACTGACAACACCTGCATCATAAAATACGGCACCACGCACACTATCGAAAAGTGGGAAAGTATACTCTAAGGTAGCGAATGCTGCTGTATTACCATTAATAACTTCATTCGTAGCTTCGTCACGTGGACCAGCATCACGATTCTCAAATCCACGTAGTGAACGAGGTCCACCAAGCGCCTGACGGTCAAAAATAGGAACCTCATCTGAATCCCCATGCGTATCAGCTACAATAACACTACCACGTAGTGATAAAATACTGTCACCCCAGAGGTTCCAATATTTAGAACCTTCTGCATTAAGAATAAACACGTCTACATCTCCACCGAGGAATCCGCCGGCATAGGTAACACCAAACTCTAGCTTCTCACCCTTACGTGGCTGCTGATTACTATCACGGCTATCATAAACATAACTAATGCTAAATGCGCTACGGACAAAGTCGCCCTCTTCATCGAAGAATAAGGAACCTGCTTCTGTATCGGACTCAACATCGATCTCAATCTCCTCAAGACGGTATTCTCCACGAATATATGAACGGGGGCCTACCGGCTTACGTAGTGAAACAGCTGCACCGAACTGGCTCTGCTCATACTCAGAGCTGAAGAAAAGTGCATTTCTATAAAACAGCTCAGTTCCGAGAGCTAAACGTTGACCTAGGAACCAAGGCTCTACTAGAGAAAGGCTGAAGTCAGTTCTTTCTGAACCCAACTGCAGCTGAGCATTGAATCGCTGGCCGCCACCTGTGAAGCGTCCCCAGTTTGTAATGTCAAAGTTAGTCTGCTCAAGGTTGATATTACCAACGATGTTATCAACTGAGCTGAAACCTGCACCGAAGCTGATTGATCCAGTTTTCTTCTCTTCTACTAAAATATTAATATCGCGGTATCCAGAACGGTCACTCGGTGACGTGGAGGCCTGAACATCACTGAAGTAGTTGATATTACTAAGACGACGGCGAGTCGTATCCATCTCAACTGAGTTCAAATTATCATTCGGCTCCATAGGAAGCTCACGGCGGATGACACGATCCTGTGTCTTGTCATTACCCTCGATAGTAACACGACCGACCTTATAACGGCGACCTTCCTCGATGCGGTATGTAATAGAGATGCTATTAGCACTGATATTTCTAATATCTGGGCTTATTGCAGCGTCAGCATAACCACGTGATCCATAGTAACTACGAATTGTTCTAATATCTGCACGCATCTTCGTTACAGAGTAACCCTGACCTTGCGTGAGCGTGAGTGCCGCGCTTAACTCCTCCGGCTTAAAAATAGTTAGCTTACCAAAACCTACACTACCAACAGTGTACTTAGCTCCCTCGCTAATATTAATAACAAGATCGACACGACCATCGTCTAAAGGTGCTCGGCTCAAATCAGCAGAAACGCGCAAATAACCACGATCACGGTAATAATCAAGGACACGCTCTACATCAGTATCAAGTTTCTCATTATCAATACGTCCTGATTTTGTGAAAAAGGAAAACCAGCCTTTTTGCTTCGTCTTCATTTGGTTTCTCAATACATGAGAAGCAAACGAAGTATTCCCCGCGAAGCGAATCTTACGGACTTCAGCGCGAGATCCCTCTTCAACGACAAGCACTAGCTCAGCTGATCCTTCTGCTGCAGTAGGCTGAATACGGTGAGTAACGGTAACATCAGCATAGCCGAAACCGCGGTAATGATCCTGAATCTTACGACGAGCGGAAAGAATAGCTTCATCACTCATCACGCCACCAGCCTTTAGCTCAGTAACACCTGCTAACTTACGGTCACTAAATTTTTGGTTACCCAAAAAGCCAATTGCAACTACTTGTGCTCGGCTCTGGACTTCAGCTATCACCTTAACTGAATCACCTAATGGCTCAACGAAGAAGCGAACATCATCTACTAAACCGCTTTCATACAAGGTGCGAACATCGTCATCTAGACGAGATGCACTGTATTTCTGGCCAGCTCGCACAGCCATATGACCACGGAGTCTCGCCTCATCAACCGTTTTAGCACCGCTGTAACGAATAGCTACTGAAGAAATGTTTTTACCTTCGAAGTCTTGTGCACTGGATGTAACAGCACTGATTAACATGAAAATAAGCGCCAGCAGCAGAGACTGCCGAGGGATAATTGAGGACTTAATTTTAGACATATTTAGAGAAGCTTTAAATAGCGAGACGAATACCACTACCTGAAGACCTAATCGTCAAGGCAAATCCCTTATTTATAAACTATAAAAGCCCCTATCTCGAAAAGAAATAGAAGCCTTTTTTTTGATCCCTATGCGGGACAACTCTCTTCAGTGACTTTATCCACCAAATAAGCCTTTGGCCTTACTCAATAGATCGTCTCCATCAGGCATTTCTCCACCTATCGCTGAGTCCACCATTCCTTGCATACTTTCAGGTAGCTTATCCTTCACAAATCCTAGTACAAGCGTTATTGCCTGATCGCTAACATTCTCATCTAAGCCCAATTTTTCCATTAACTGTTGTTTTAGTTCATCCATAATATTTATTTAGATTACATATATTTACTAATCGTCACAAAAGTTAATGTAAAGAATGAAAGGGTATAGCCTCTACATGCACTTCATTTTCTAGGTTGTCAAAAAAAGCTCCTCGCCCTATCTATACCCCTAGCTTCTACTTAAAATAGAACCTCCACAGCATCCACTTTACCATGACTAGATCTACCAGATATTATCTATACCCTCTCACTTTATGCATCGTGTCATGCTTTACCCTTTCTTGTGGTAATTCACCTGATGACCACGCAAACGAACCTATCATAATAGAGCGCCCAGATTACAATAATCGCCCATACCGCCAACACCCGGCGTATCAAAAAGCTCAAGCCAAGAAGCCACAACCCAGCACAACCAGACAGGCTCAAACTACCAAAGTGCCTAAATCCCTCCACGCTAATGTTCAGAACTATGTAAACAGTCCTAATATTTTCAGCACACCTGATGAACTTAATATTCCTACTAAAACCCAGGTAACCGAAGGCGCGGCTTCATTCAGCCCTCCCATAGTAGATCCTAATGCACCTAGCGCTACGATCAAACCTACAGGAAACTAAACCTAATAAGGAGCAACTAGGCTCCCCTCCACAAAACCTAAGCTAAACTACATTTTAGGTTTTATTTTTTCAAATAATCAGATCTATACGAGGTCATGCGTCAGCCTAAAAAGTTCACTCCCCATCCTTTTGCCTATCATGAAGAGGTAGAAGTAGAAATATCCGCCTTAAGTAATCTGGGCGTAGGTATCGCTCGCGTATCATTACCAGAGAACGCTCTCACCCCAGTTTCCCTACCTGGCATCAAGCAAAAAACTGAACTAGATGAACCTGACTCTGATAAAAGCTGGGTCGTCTTTGTTCCACACACTCTCCCTGGGGAAAAGGTCATTGCTCGAATTTACCGAAACGATAAAAGCCACAGCCAAGCTGACCTGCTCAAAATCATCGACCCCTCTCCTGACAGACAGGAACCTAAGTGCGAGCTGTTCGGCCGCTGTGGAGGCTGCCAGTATCAGCACCTCTCCTACGATAAACAGCTAGCGTGGAAAACACGTCAAGTGGAAGAACTCTTACAGTATATGGCAGGTATAGAGGCCCATGTATCACCAGCTATCGCTTCACCAAAACAATGGGGATACCGCTCTAAGATCACACCTCACTTTAAAAAACCTCGTGACGGTAAAATCAATGAAATAGGATTTCTTCTTACTGGACAGCGTAGCCACCTAGTCGATGTCGAGCAGTGCACCATCGCCATGGATGAAATCAATGAGGCCCTGCCTCAAATCCGTGAAAAAACTAGAGCTCACACAAAACCATATAAAAAAGACGCCACTCTGCTGCTACGAGCCACAGAAGGCCGAGTAGAGACTGACCACAAGCAAACCATCAGCGAAACCGTTAGAACTGACAATGGCGACATTAAGTTCAACTTTCTAGCCGGCGACTTCTTCCAAAACAATCCCTTCATTCTACCTGCGTTTACAAAATATGTCGCAGAACAAGCATCTGCTAGTGGCGCTAAATTCCTAGTAGACGCCTACTGCGGGTCAGGATTATTCTCACTATCGCTTGCTCACAAATTCGAACAAGTCGCTGGCGTAGAAGTTTCAGAAACATCTGCAGAGTGGGCTAGTAAAAATGCAGCTCTTAATAACATTACAAATGCTACATTCTTAGCATCTAGCGCCGAGGCCATCTTCGACGACATCACCTTCCCTGCTGACGAAACAGCCGTAGTGATAGATCCTCCGCGTAAAGGCTGTAACCAAGAGTTCCTAGATCAGCTATTTAATTACGGGCCCAGTAAAGTCGTTTACATCTCATGCAACCCAGCAACACAGATGCGAGACCTCAAAGAATTTTTAGCAGCTGACTATAAACTTCAAGAAGTTCAGCCGTTTGACCTCTTCCCTCAAACTAGGCACCTAGAGTGCGTCATCGTCTTAAACCGATAAGCACTCCGCTCAAACTCATTATTTATAGATGGCTGATACACTCTGGATGCGATTACGCGAGATAAACTGGGAGCAACAAGAAAGCTCTCCACAGTTTAAAAAGTCATTACCTAAAACGATAGAAAGCTTAGCGTCCCGAAAAGAATCCAGAGCTATCAAAGCTGGTCACAGCCTGTGGACAGCCTTGTGTTCAGGAAAGGTTTACCCAGCCACAGAAGCTTGCCTTCCTTTCATCACCGAAGTCTTACCCATTTCCACACCTGCTGTGCAATGCGAAATACTCGACATACTAACAAAGGTAAAAAATGATTTAGGCAATATAGAGAGGGATGACTTAGTCAACTGGCAATCTAACACACTGAAAACCCTAGAAATGGACAAAGCCTTAATCAGTCACCTCACTCGCAGCTCGGATGAAATAGTCGCTGACAAAGCTGAAAACTTATTATCTTCACTGTAAAGTAGTGATATATGTAGCTCCTTCATAGCCACAATTACTCGCATAGAATCACTGGGAATGATATACCCAGTGAGCTTTACTCCGTTCTTCCCAGGTCGGGCTCTCAGTAGGTATCTATTCAAAATTTCATGCGAATAATGAAGAACACTACGGGTAATATATTTAAAGATATAAAAACGACATCATAGACCTCACCCCTATTCACTCAAAATCTAAGCGCTACAAAATAATAGAGGGTTGATTTCTACTAGGTTTATCTGATAGATTCTACTTCATGTCCAAGGAAGCCATACTAGATATTATTATTCATTCACCATTTCCGCGTAATACGACGCAAGGAAATACGGTGACGGCGGATCGACTAGAGCAAATCCTAACTGAAGACGATTACAATATCAGGATGAGTGCGGTGGGCTACAACGGACCACCTGCAAAATGCTTAATAGCACTCAATGCATGGCGAAGTGCTGATATGATCAAAGCTTACCGAGCCTTTTACCCCAAAGGGAAGGTCATCATTATCATCACTGGATCAGATATCAACAATCCCGATATTCTGGATGAACACTCAACCACACGAAAAACGATGGCGACGGCAGACGCCCTCGTAATGCTTCACGACATCGAGCTCCCTCGTCTACCTAAAGACTTACAACAGAAATGTCACGTCATCCACCCAAGCGTGGCTCTTCCAGGCAACATTACCCATCAACCTACAGCAAACAATGGCTTCGAGGCCATAATGTCTGGAAATTTACGCCCTGTAAAAAATCCATACCTACCAATATCAGCGGCTAGACTCTTACCAACACTTCCTGAAAGCTCAGGTATCCATATCTCATCCTACGGATCAACTTCTGGAGAGATAAAAAAAGCAGTCATAAGTGCTAGCGATGAGCTAGATAACTATCAATGGCGCGGACAACTACCACATGAAAAAATGCTTCACCAGATGCAACACGCCCATGTCCTGCTCAATACCTCTATAGGTGAGGGCGGGGCCAACGCAATCTGCGAAGCCATTACGATGGGCTTACCCGTGATAGCTAGTAATATCAAAGGAAACAAAGGCATGCTAGGACCCGACTACGCTGGGTATTTCCCAGATGGCGACGAAAAGGCGCTATCTGCCTTCCTCGTCATGGTCGCCACTAATCGCCCATTCTATGAAATGCTAAAGGAGCAAATCAAAAAACGCGCGCCTCTATTCACCTACGCACATGAATCAGCGCAGTGGCTAAAACTGGTCAAATCTATTATTTGATATTGGTCAACACTGGTCAGACCGAGTCGATAAAGCTGCCAATAACGGACTGATCTACACTTTACTCTGGGAATAGTTTCCAGTAACAGCTTCTTGCGCGATAAATTGCCGTCGTGCTTTTTCAAATAGTGATCCTCTCACTCCTATATCTTTACAATATATCCTTATGAATGCTGCAGAAATCCGCCAGAGCTTCCTCGATTTCTTTCAAGAAAAACAACACACCGTTGTCTCATCCGCATCACTGATGCCGCAGAGCCCTGGACTTTTATTTACGAATGCGGGCATGAACCAGTTCGTCCCCTATTTCCTAGGAACTGATACAGCACCATACTCCCCACCGCGTGCCACAGATACTCAAAAGTGCATACGGGCAGGAGGAAAACACAACGATCTCGAGGATGTAGGTTATGATACCTATCACCACACCATGTTTGAGATGCTAGGTAACTGGTCATTTGGAAACTATTTTAAAAAGGAAGCTATCGAGTGGGCATGGGAACTGGTAGTCGAGCGCTGGGGATTCCCTGCTGACCGTCTATACGCCACTGTTTACATGCCTAGCGAAGGCGACCCTGGCCACTTTGATCAAGAAGCTTATGACTTCTGGGCAGCACTCTATACAGCTAAAGGGCTCGACCCAAAACGCCAGATCGTAAACGGCAATGTAAAAGACAATTTCTGGATGATGGGTGAAACTGGACCATGTGGACCATGCTCTGAGCTACATGTCGACCTCACCCCAGAAGGTGACACCGACGGAAAACTCGTCAACATGGACTCCGATCTCTGTATTGAAATCTGGAACCTTGTATTCATTCAGTATAATGCTGAAGCAGACGGATCATTCCGCGACCTCCCTGCAAAACACGTCGATACAGGTATGGGCTTCGAGCGCGCTGTGTCCATCATGCAGGGAACAAAGGGCTTCACTGATTTTTCTATAAAACCTACAAACTATGCCACTGATGTTTTCCAGCCAATCTTTAGAAAACTCGAGGCACTGAGTGGTAGAACATACTCGGATATTTATCCAGAATCAGTAGATACGGATAAATCCACGCTTTCAGACGAAATGAAGGAGGCTATCGCCTTCCGCGTCATAGCTGACCACATCCGAACTCTCTCCTTCTCCCTCGCTGACGGTATCCTACTCGGAAACACAGGTAGAAACTATGTTCTCCGCCGTATTCTCCGTCGTGCAGTTCGCTACGGCAGAACCCTAGGATTCAAGGGGGAAACTCCTTTTATGGCTGAGCTAGTCGACACACTCGCCGAGCAGTTCGGCACTGTCTTTCCTGAGATCATCGAGCGTAAAGATGCCATTAAAGAAAATTTACAACGTGAAGAAGCTAGCTTTAACGAAACGCTTGACCGTGGCCTCTCCATGTTCGAAGAGAAGGCGTCTAACGTAAGTGATAATACACTCCCGGGTGATTTTGCTTTCCAGCTTTACGATACCTTTGGCTTCCCCATCGACCTAACAGAACTGCTCTGCGAAGAACGCAGTATGACCGTTGACATGGCTAAGTTCGAACAGCTGATGGAAGAACAGCGTGAAAAAGGAAGAGCTGCTCACACGAAAGAACTCGTCCGCGCAGCAGATATCGCAACAGACGCCGTCACTGAATTTCTAGGTTTTGATCAAGCTGAAACTGAAGCCACCGTATTAGAAATCCACCCCCAGCCAGAGCACCTTCTTATCATTACAGACAAGACCACACTCTTTGCTGAAATGGGTGGGCAGCTAGGTGACAAAGGAACTCTTTCTAACCATGATGATAACTATGATATCACTACTGTTCAGAAGCTCGGCTCAGCGAAGGCTCATGCAGTCCCTCTAGATGCTAATATAGTAGTAGGAGACACAGTCACGATAACGACTGAAGCCAGTAGACGTCACAACATAGAGTCACATCATACAGCGACCCACCTGCTACATCTAGCTCTGCACCAGATCATCTCTCCTGATGCATCTCAGCAAGGATCAATGGTCAGCAGACTAAGACTTCGGTTCGACTTTAACTCTGGAGCCTTAACTCAAGAAAAACTGGAGACCATAGAAGAACAAATCAATGACTGGATTGCCGCTGAAGATGACGTTTCATGGTCAGAGGTAGACTACACTGATGTTCAAGGACGCAAAGACATCCAACAGTTCTTTGGTGATAAATACGGCGACCAAGTTAGAGTTGTCCAAATCGGTGGTAGTGCTGGTAAGCTAGACGGCTACTCAATGGAGCTATGTGGTGGAACCCATGTAAAAAACACCAAAGACTTAGGTATTTTCAAAATCAAATCAGAAAGTGCTATCGCATCTGGGATTCGCAGAATCGAAGCCGTATGTGGAGACGCTGCATGGGACTGGCTTCGTGAAGAGGTAGAAAAAGGCGACAAGGAAATAGAGATCCTAGAAGCTAAACTCGAACAAGCTAACAAAAACTTAAAAAGCCTCAAACAAGAACCTGTTCAGTGTAATAACTTCCCTCATATCATGGAGGCGCTACTTGCCGAAGGTGGTAATTTTAAACAAATCAATGCTACATTTAAGAGCTACCTTCTCCACATCAAGGAACTCAAAGATGCTGGCACCAAAGCAGAGAAAGCGTTTAAAAAAGCTCAAGCGGGTCAAGCTGCTGCCATCGCCGATGAAGCTCTCGCTACTCTGCTAGAAAACAAAAAAGACTTTACTGAATCATTTGAAGGATCAGCTAACTTACTCCAAGAACTACTCAATGGTTTAAAGAAAAAGCAATTTACTGCTGGGGCATTCCTCATTGTAGATGATGGCCAAAAACTTCACCTAGGAGCATACTGCGGAGACGACGCTCAAGCACGTGGACTCAATGCAGGTAAACTTATCCAAGAGCTATCACCATTAGCAGGAGGAAAAGGCGGCGGAAAAGCAGATCAAGCACGCGGTGCAGCACCCCAGAGAGAACAGCTAGAGACACTAAAAACTAAGGCAAACCAAAGGCTTGCCTAGTAAAAGTGTCATACCCCTTAAGGAGCTAACTATTCGATTAAGTAAATAGCTTAGTGATCGGCTTACCATCTCTACCTGCCATTCGGAATGGTCGCTTAGAGCTAGAGTAGATCACCTCATCATGTGCGATACCTAGTGCATGACCGATGGTTGCATTGAAATCAGTAGCGTTCACTTTATCCTTAACAATGGTAGCTCCTGTTTTATCTGTTTCTCCGTAAACTTGGCCACCCTTCACGCCACCGCCCGCCATAAGACAGGTAAATGCACGAGGGTAGTGGTTACGCCCTCCATTCTCGTCAATCACAGGTGCACGGCCAAACTCTGTGCCTAAGACAACCAGAGTGCTATCAAGCAAGCCATTCACCTCAAGATCCTTAAGCAAAGCAGCTAATGCTTGGTCTAACACAGGGATTTTTTCCTCCATGTTTAAAAATACATCAGCATGCCAGTCAAAGCCTTTGTACTCAACTTCTACAAAGCGAACTCCACGCTCTACCAAACGACGCGATAGTAAAAGCCCTTTAGAAAATCTCTCTTCACCATACATAGCATGCACTTCTTTACCCTCTTGGCTCAGGTCAAAAGCCTCTAGGTCTTTACTCTTCATCAAGTTGACTGCTGCATCGAAACTTTCTGAATAATCTCTCACTGTTGAGTTACCTTTAACATATTTTGAGTCAAATTCTGCATCTAGCTCTTTACGCAACCTCAGCTGCTCATTAAAGCCCGCTTCACTAATATTGTTACGATCACAGTACTGTAGACCAGATGATGCATCCCCTATAGGTAAGGGCGAAAATTTAGCCCCCATAAAGCCCGCGCCAGGATGGCTACTACCGCAGTCCACTGTGACATAACTAGGTAAATCAGCCTTAGAGCTAGCTGATAGTTTCTCAGCCCATGCTCCTGGAGAAGGATGCACAATCGAAGATCTCTTAGTGTATCCTGTTCGCATGAAATACTGCCCTTCTGAATGTGCTCCTTGAGTCGTATTCATTGATCTGATCAATGCAACCTTGTCCATCTGCTTCGCCATCTGAGGCAGACAGTGGCCTAGCTGTATCCCATCTACATTCGTATTAATAGCTTCAACTTCACCAACAACAGCAGAGCCCGCATCTGGCTTATGGTCGAATGTATCAGCCTGCGTTAATCCACCAGAGGCAAATACATAGATAACGCTTTTAGCTTTTCCTCCGCCCGCAGCTAATACCGCTGGGTCAATTGATATTCCGGCTTTAGCTTGCTGTTGAAAAAAGCTGGCTGCTGAGCCTCCAATAGTTAGACCAAAGCAAGTCTTTGCAGTGCTCGCCAAAAAACCTCGTCGTGACTGCTCGTTTAATCGATTTGTATTCATTCTTTATTTTATTTTAAATTCACCTGGTTACTGAACAAACAAGAAGCTCTTAGAGCTAACCATAGCTCTAACTAAAGATTTACGTTGTTCACTATCTCCCACCAGTGGTGCATACTTCGCTAGCTCATCCGCACTCGGACGACGGCTATAAATACCCAAAAATATATTTTCTAAATGTTCTTCATTCGAAGCCGACTCAGATGCTATATCAGATAAATCACTTCCGCTACCCGTCACCCCTGCGATTTTACTTCCATTAAGCAGTGTTAATATTTGAGGAATCGATGGTCTAGAATGCCCTGCGTCTGGAGAGTATCTATCCGAAGCACCAAATGCTCTCAATATACCCTCTGGCTTATATGGCGTCGGTATATCAGAGGCTCGTGTGATAGTATCTGTGCTATAGTCCGCAGGCCTATCGGTAGACATAGCCTGCCCCACTCCACCTTTAGTAATTTCTCTAAGCCTTTTCTCGGCTCCCTTTGCAAGTTTTCTATACTTTTTCTCAGCCGCTACATCACCAGCACTCTCAGCCTCATTTGCTTGCTTTCGGTATGCTGCTAGCTCCTTTTTAATAGGCTCTTTTTTAGCTTGGGCAGCACCTACAGAACCACGCAAAGCAGCTAAATCAGAAGGATCAGCCTCAAAGAAGCTGTCTCTACGCTCAAGGTATTCAGCCCAGCTATCATTTATATTACTACTAGCTTTTTCATCTAAGTTACCATGCTCAATAGTAAGTAAAGAGTCATAAAACTCTTCTGCTCTCATTCGCCTAAGTAGCGGTCCCTGAAAATCATAGCTACCCACCATCTTACCTTCACTATTAGCCACGGCGCTTTCAAATAAACGAGTATTATATAACACGCTCATAAAAGCGGCTGTGTCATATTCAACAGCAACCATGATCTTACACAAATAGTCAAATAGCTCAGGGTGAGATATTTTAGTGGTTTCAGACCAGTCATCTAGTGGCTCAACTATACCTCTACCAAATACTCTCGCCCAGAGGCGATTTACAATAACCTTAGTAAAGTATGGGTTTTCCTTGCTTGTTACCCAGTCTGCAAAAGCTTGCTTTCTATCCTCTGGCTTTACTCTCGAAATCTTTGGTCCAAAAAAGGTCTTTGGCTTTACTTCCGCACCAGGTTTAGCATCGTTATACTGGTAATCTTTAGGGAATTCTAATTTAGCAGGTTTACTACCTAACCCATTCCGCGCGGAACCTTGAAAGAGTGGACGGTAGTCATACTTGATTTTATCCACCTCTTTATTTTTTTTGCCTGAAAGTTTAGAATAAAATGCCTCCATATCCTTTTTATTTTCAGGGAGCCTGCTCGAGTTAGGATTAAGCTCATATGACACTATCTTACTTAATAACAAATCAGCTCTTTCACTTCTGTAGTTAATCCCCGCAGAAAATGCAGCTAACTCATAATACTCCTTCTGTGTAACATCTTCAAATGGATGATCGTGGCATTGAGCACACCCAATCTGATTCCCTAAAAAAACCTGCACCGTATTACTAACATTATCTAAAAGCATGTTACGATCGCGTAAATAGTAGCCAACAGCTGGATTCTCAGTCGTATCACCTTCTGCAGATAGCATTTCATTTACGAATTTATCATAAGGCATATTCGTATCAACTGCTTGCTTTACCCAATAATGCCAGCCAAGACCATGTCTTCTTTTTGTTGTTTGAATACGAAGTAAATCACCCCAAAAATTAAACATCTGACTTTTATAACCGTCGGACTTCATCATTTTTTCAACTAACTCAGCCCTCTTACTTTTTGACTTATTGTCTAAAAAGTCACGTGCTTCCTGAGCGGTCGGGATGCGACCTGAAATATTAACATAACTGCGACGTAAAAAAGTGCTATCATCAACTACCGCATTAGCTTTCAGTTCTTTCCCCAGCAAATGATTAGCTAAATACTGATCGATTTCATTACTCGTATTTCGAACTACCTCCTGAGGTAAAGGCGCCGCCACAGCCATATGGGCAGAGAATAACATAATAGCAGTCGTATAAATTTTCATCGAGGTAAGTGATATGTGTTAAAATAAATAGCCAGTAACCCAGCTTAGATAGCTCCATAATAATACTTCCATCTTCACATGCAAGTTCTTAGCTTATAATATCTATAGTTCAGTATAACACTGAAAACTATAAACTCACTACTTTCAGCTTATATTTACCAAGCTGGAGCCCTCCCCCTTGACTAATCCGGGCACGAAGACCCCCATATCCTTTTAAGAACTCAAAAGCTCCAGGCCCACATGCCTCGTCCATCCAGTAACAAGGAGAACACTCACAAGAACCTGTAAATTCTAAATCCCCGATCGTAAACCGCTTATCGATAAGCTCATTCAAATCAACCCCATCCGTAACAACATTTCTACGAAAAGCGCTTGGGTCAAGTGCCCCTTTAGCTACTTCATCTCTCACCTTCTCATAAACGGCCCAGTCGAAAAAGGTAATCTGCCCCTTAAAGTCCTCTTTGTGATCAAAAAATCGATCCCCACGAATACCCCTACCAGCCACACACTCGACACTCTCTTGCTCTTCAATTCTATAATCTAAAGAGCCAAGACCGTGCCTGCCTATATAGTTATGCCCCTTAGACAAATAAATGTGTTTAATCGTAATATCCATATCAATGAGTTTCTGAAAGCTGAAAACTACAGGATTACGCCATAGAGCAAAGTGCTATTTACACTTATGACCTTGTCATCAACAAATAGATTGGTGAAATTACGAGCATGAACCTTACACCTCCTCAAGCCATTCACGAGGCGAAGGCTATCTTTTTTGATTTCGACGGTGTTATACTAGATACCGAATGGCCTATCTACCTCACCTGGGCACATTTATTCGAACGAGAAGGCTTCACTCTTGAAAAAGAACTTTATGCTAAGTGCATTGGTAGTGATTTCGAAACTTGGTCACCACAAACTTACTTAGAATCATTAAGTGGAAAAACCTATGATTGGGATCATGAAAATGCCCAGAGGCAGATTAAGCTAGAAGCCGAGATCGAAAACTACCTACCTATGAAGGGTGCGACGAAACTCATCCAGTCTCTGGCTGAAAAACCCACCGCTGTGGTCTCAAGCTCCACTCACCTTTGGGTAGACAGGTGGCTAGATAAACACCAACTTGCCCCATATTTTAATACGACTGTCTGCCGTGGTGATGCCCCACGTATCAAACCAGCACCTGATCTCTATTTAAAAGCCGCCTCTAGATTAAATATTCAGCCTGCTGACTGTCTCGTCATCGAGGACTCTCATAATGGTCTGCTATCAGCACAAGCCGCTGGTATGAAAACAATAGTCGTCCCCAACCGACTAACATCAGTTTTCGACTTCAGCTCCTCAACCTACCTAATCGACTCGTTAAATGACTGTCTACCGTCAGCGAGCTTAAAAGGGGCTTGAAACGATTTAAATTAATAGCGCAAATAATTAAAGGCCTTACCAAAAAAAGAAATCTTTAATTGGTAAAGCCTTTAAGAGCTATATGATATAGTATGTTTATCAGTAGCCTTTAGTTGGTGCTATTAACACTTCCCTGAATTACAATATTATTTTCAAGAGTATATACCTTTGTAGCTTTCACTTCAACTTCATTAAATGGTAACAAGTGCTCAGTAAGAACTAGTTTATAGGTTCCATCAGGTAAATCCGAAAGAGATAAACCACCTAGCGGAGGTGTAGTAAATGGAAACAGCATTGTTTCTTGACCTGGTCTGAAATGAATCTGCTCTACTAACGTATTAGTATCATTGTTAAAGAGTTCCAATGTTACTTCTGCCTGTGGATATATATTCTTTAGCTGAACTGTAAATGGTGGTGTCGTAACATAAGGTTCAGTTTCCACCTCTAAATCATCAAAGTTAAAACCAGAGATCTTGCCTGTACCAATAGGAAACACCCTGACCGTCTCTGAGGCTAGACTTTGTTCAGAAACATCATTGTCAAAGACATTTCCTCCATAAGTACCGGCAGGAATAGGCAAGCTATTCACATTTACTAGAACTTCACCTGAGGTATCCAACGACTCTGCAGACGCTGCGCCCAAAAATGTTTGATAATTTACAGAATAAGTTCCAGTCGTGCTATCTGCACCAGTAGCCGTCAGATTATCCACATCTATTTCTGTATAACTATTAGAGCTATTTGCTGCATGCTGGTCAACGACGTATTCAGTAAATGAAAGGTTATAAGTTACCTCTCTAGCAGCATCTAATTGAGCTTGGCTATTGAAATTAGTAACTACGGTTTCCACCGTATAGCCCTTGTCTACTCGTGTGTGTAGAACCGTTCTGTCTTTTTTTGCATTAAACGTATCCGGAGTTGTAATTTCTACGTTAACTACTGGAAGTACTGGCGCGATAGTTACATCATCAATGAAGAATTCTTCTCCATTAAGTGAGTTTGTTACTATTAGTTCGAATGTCACAGCACTTCCTGCTACTGAACCAAAATTACCTATAGCACTTCCACCAGTTGGAACCACCTCAGATGTTACATCAATTTCACCTGATGCAAGATCTTCTTGACTAATAGGCAGAGTTGCAACCACCGGGTCAGCTCCATTTACTCCTGGAATAATCTGATCTATTCTAGCTGTAAAGTCAGCTAATATGGGGCTTGTCATAAGCGCCGTTACTGTAAGAATCTTTTTCATTATTTTTTTTGAATTTAAGTTTTCCCTCTATTTATCTGTATCACTTGGTGGGTTAAGTGCTTTTTCACTTACAGTAATAGGGCTGCCTTTATATGTGGCTATTATTACTTTTCCCATGCGACGATATGCCTCAATAACTTTGGGGTCAAAATGCTCTAGCCCTTTAGCATGAGCTATTTTAACCTCGTATGGATGAATCCAGCCTGCATTTTTCTGATAAAATTTATCCCAAGCTAAATATGTCCCATTAGGTTTAAATAAAATTTTACCTTTATGATGAGCTGGAACATATAATATAGATTTCTCTAAAACCCTAGTATTTACACCATTAAAGTTGAGCGTTACGCTGCGAGTTAGTGGGTGTCTTTTCTTTGGGCTCTTTTTCTTCTTTGTTTCAAGCTCTTTTGAAACACTAGGCTCTGCATTAGAACTCTGAGCATCAGCCACTGAAAAGTGACCAATGCTTAGAGAAATTGCAATAATCGTAAAATGTTGCCCAAGCAATTTCATAAATGAATTATTACTTACTATTTAACGACTGGTGTATACTCAAGATGAACAACAATATCTTGTAAGTCGAAAGCTGCGGAATTTGTATTAGTCGTTCCTACTTCTGCAAGAATAAGCCGATCATTAACCCCTAGTGTAAACGCGGAACCATCTGCATCTACAAAACCATTAAGAACATCATGAACCGCTCGTTGATTATCGAGTCCCAAACGATCAGGGATTGCGTCACCATTTGACACTACCACGATATTATTTGTATCTTGGCCAGTGTGTGTAAATGTATCCCCTCTTTTGCCTCTCCCATCAAAGAATGCCCTAACCTCAAGGTCTTCACCAGGCTGCAGCTCTATATTCCCCAATACTTGTTGAGGATTCACATCACCGCCGTCACCCGAAAATAGGCTCTGCCACGCTCCACCTGGAGACCTCACGTCTAGATGAAGGTTAAATCCTGATGTGAACTCTACACCTAGCACTCTGACATTAAGCTGAACATCACCTGGCACCTCAAGATCGTAATTCAGAACTACTCTTGATCCATTTGCGGAAAAAATAGTATCTGAGCTTGCTACAAGTGAGCCCTCTGGCGCCACTAATAGAGCTTCTTCTGCTGTCTGTGCTGTAGCCGATATAATACCTGCTGCTGCAATAACGCCTGCTGTATATAATTTTGTTTTCATTTTTTTATTGTTTTGTTAGTTATTCTACTTGTTGTTTTATACGTAAAATTAATTTTGTCAATTCTATTATTGTTAGCTTTTGATGAAATCGTTCTAAAAGCTATTTGAGTGGTTCATGAGGCCTCACCACCACCAGCCAGTTCATCATATTGATTGGTGGTAGATTCCCTGGATGAGTGATCGCATTTAGGTTTATATTGAGATCGCTATTAGCAATAATAGCAGCTGAGCCATCAGCATTAACACCGGTTCCAGTGACCAAGTCAGCTATACGAGAGGCTGAGGTATTATCTGTGCTGAGGCTACCTAGCTGCCCGTTGATTTCTACACTTTTTCGGCCGCTTGCGCTTCCAAAAACCTTTTCAGGTGCAAAAAGTGAAAGCGGGATAAAATAGTCTCCCGTATTAGGCACTCCTACAGGAAGGGTACCAGTAAATGGTGTAGTATTTACTTCTGAATCGATAATCAAACGCAAGTTGGTAACTAAAGAAAAGCCGCCAGCACCATATTCTGTTAAATCATTAGCTAAACGCAGGATTAGTGATGTATCATTATCCGCACTTGGGAAACTAGGGGCAAATGGAGCTTCCGGAGTGGTCGTGTCATTCACAAAGCCCGTATAATCTACATTTACTGATATTTTATTATTAATAGTCAGATCAACACCTATATCATCTCGAAGAAAACCAATTAAACGGTTCATATAAATAACCAATGCTGGGCGTGCCGCGTCTTCAACAATACCAGCAACATTTGTTATCCGGTCGTTCGTCTCAGACAAATCAATAGGAAAGCCCGGGTTACGAAGATCTTCTGTAGGCAGAAGGTCAGGCCAAGAACCATCATCTTTCGAATAGTTTAAAGTAACTTTACTCCCGTCAGCTTCTGTATACCTGATTCTTAGAGTAGACGGGGCATCTGTATCATCTATAGCTACAACGTCTATATTAAGAGTGCACTGGTGAGCGCCAATACTATAATGAGCCCATGATGAATTTGAACGTGTACTGCCGTCATTCTGAACAATTGCATCCGCGTCCGCTATACTTGCCATACTATCATCAAAACGGTCATAGAATTGCAAGCCACGGTTGATAGGGATAAATGCCGCTTTACCTCCATCTGAGGATGAAGAAATAGGGAAAGCAACACCATTAACTTCAGCTAACTCCCTGGACAAGGGCGCACTACCTAATGTAGGATTTGCTGTTAAGTCCTGACTTTCAAATGGATTTGAGCCAAAGTTATCGCCACCTAGCACTGTATCAGAAGAAAGGTCAGCACCCCTTCGAGTAGATAAACTTGTTGTTGAAAAACTTCCTTCTGTTTGAACACCCTCAGCAAAAATACCGCCGTTGATATTAATATTCGAGCCCCATGCTGAGCCATCAGCATGCTGGCCCAGAACCGTTAACGAATTGGCATTAATCGCTTGCTGAGACGGCACTTCATATATCGAAAAAATGTATCTTCTTGCATCATCAATAAAAGTTGCCGCATTATCTAATCCCG
Organism: uncultured Verrucomicrobiales bacterium; assembly: GCA_964397975.1. Taxonomy (GTDB): domain Bacteria; phylum Verrucomicrobiota; class Verrucomicrobiia; order Verrucomicrobiales; family Akkermansiaceae; genus Oceaniferula. The sequence continues at coordinate 18,470 of CAYNLE010000033.1, forward strand.
TGGCCAGGCGGTCAGGCGCCGCCATATTAAGATCAAATGCCCACCAGTTATGCTTAGCTATAATGGTATCCTCTTCGCCATATGCAAACCTAATAGGAGGTGCTGGTAATATATTAAAATTAGAGTAAGGATTTACTGGTGCACCGACCCAGCCATCAGCGTCCACCCCATATGATTTATGGTGTGATATCAAAGGGAAGTTTGAATCTCTCCTCTGCGTCACCCCGTTTCCAGCCGTTGTTAGTGGCGGAGGGTAGGCTGATGTAGCTGTAATATCAATACACGTAGCCATTGCGCTATTGTTTACATTTCCAAAATTCCTAAAAGGCGCCTCTCTTGGAAACTGTGAAATTGTATTATAAAGAAAATTTGAAGTGGTATCTCCAGTATTAGCTGACCTTACATTGACGCCGTCAACAGCGACCCCCAATAAAGACTCTACACCAGCATCATTAACACTTTCAACATTAGAGTTTACGATCGCTGTATTCATAATCGTGCGCCACTGAATACTCCCGTTAGTAAATGGAACTCCTCCAGGAACAGATGATCCATTACCATTCTGCATGGTTTTCACTGCAGCATTAGGAGTCAACGAAACAAAAGATCTCAAAAACGCCTCTTCGCGAAACTGATAGTCAGACCTCAATGCATTGTTTCTCATTGTTTCCTGCGATGATGCAGTATTCCTGTATAAGCTAACCATTAACAGCAACAATATTAGACCTACGGTAAGAACGGTAAGCAAAGCTGCGAAACCAGGCGCACGATAAGGCCCTTGTGAGTGATAAGTTTTCATTTTAAAGTAGTATTAGAGTAAGTAATTACGCCGCCATTAGGGCCTGTAATAGTAGTTTGAAAAACACCAGTAAGAATACCAAAACTCACATCTGAAGCATTATCAGTAATAATCCAGTCTGGGGGATCGCCTGCATTAGGATTCTTAGCAGGGACCGCTGCTGGATCTGTTAAATAAAACTCTAACTGGCTGGGCGTTGTTGTTTGATTAAAAGTAATTCTTATTGTTTGCGCCATTCGATTAGCTGTAGTGGTGCCACTATCCCTACTAGCACCCTGGTATTCCAGCAGTATTGCTGATGCATTAGCCGTGACGGGATTCGTTCCAGCAAAAGCATCACCCTTACTTGCAAATAATTGGAATGACGAAGCGTTAGACATAATGCGGTGTAACGTATTATTAATCTGGGGAGCTTCATTCACCATGAAATCCTGCCTTCTTAGCAGATCAAAAACTCTGATTTGACTAGTTAAAAGGCCTAACGCTGCTGCAGATATCAGTAAAGCCAACAACAGAACAACCGTAGTCTCTATCAATGTGAAACCTTGAGATTTTTTGTGTGTGTTTGTTTTCATTACTGCGATCTAACTACCGTTCTTGATTTAAGATAAGTCACGCCTCCTATATCATAGGTAAGATGGCTCTGCAGCCTCCAGGTTTCGACTTCAGAAGGATTTAATGCCTCAATTGAAGCTGGAGCTACACTCCCGCCAGCCGTATCTAGGTTATTGGTGTCCGGGACTCGGACGCGTGTAATAGTTCCCATAACAACATTACCACCTGGCAAAGTGCCTACAACTACATCCTGTGCAATAGAATTTGCTTCTAATGGCCATGGACTAGCTACTGGAGTATCGTCATTAGGATCAGCAGGATTCCCTATATCTATTACTGGCTGCGTACCATTCATAACATTAAAACTAATACGTTCTGCGTATGCTTGTTCATAGCTCATATACGCATCTGTAATGTTTTGGAGAATAATCCAGCGCCTTGGCGCAGTAAGATCAAGTGTTCCGCGGATCATAATAAAGCCAAGTGCTACCAATAAGGTCAAAGCAACCGTCATCTCAATGAGCAGACTAGCTTTAGCTAAACGAGGTCTGTTTACTTTTTTTAGTAAATTATGTGTATTTGATTTCCTCATTGAGGTTATGGTTTATTAATTGCTTCAATATCTATTGATCTGAATATATATTGAAGAGGTAAAGTAATTCAGGCCCTATCCATCATGAAATTTTTAGTAATATACATACTCATTAGCATTAATATACACGCTCAAGCACTTTTACCGCCTCCATTCGGGCTTCAGTGGGGTGATACTCCTGATAAAGTTTTAGATTGGGCTGAAGAATTAAAATTAGATGTTAAGGTTGATATTCCAGGTCATAAACCTGAAATTAGAATTATTAGTGTATCCTCTGCTACCGGAACCCTTCCACAACATCAAGCTCACACTATGGAGACTCGATACCAGTGGGGTAAGTTGTTTGAAGTTTCGCTGCATTATGGTAATGAAAATGATAATCCCGAGGATATTAAAAGCTTATTTACTAAATTAAAGACTGCCCTTTCATTGAAGCATGGGAGTTTTCAACCTAGTAGTAAGAAAGACGAACAAATTGACGGATATAGTCACAAATTAATTTCTTATCATGTAGAACCTGTATCTGGATTATTACTACTTATAGCTCATACAGAAGTGCAAGATATAGTTCGTAATAAAAAATCGGCTCGTCTTTCCCTTATTTATAGTAACAATAACATCAAATCTAACTAATGGTCAAGCACTTAATTAGTCAGCAAACCTTAAGGAATATTGCTTTTCTTAACTTCCCCATTTTGTCCAAGGACCAGCTGGAACAATTGTTGTTTCAACGAATTTCCAAGATACTTTATACCCGCTACGAATACCTAGATAATCTCGCACAGCTGGGCTAATATCTATACCAGCATTACCATTAGGATTAGCCTTCGGCTGATGACCATTAAATACATATTGCCAATCATCAGTATGCCAAGGGCCACAGTCCTCCCACTGCGCGTAACAAACTTTATCATTATAGTGAATAGCGACCCACTTACCTTTACATACAGAAGACCAATTTCCTTTATATGAACGCCAAAACCAAGGTATCTCTCTAGAGGCCTCCGGCTGATGACTCCCATCTGAGGTGATATCATTATACGGCAAGGCAATATAAAAAGGATTCAGCTTAGGAGTAAATTTGGCAGGTAAGTAGCCATTCCTATTAGCAGGGTGGTCTACCCCTCCGTAGTTTTCTTGCCAATTGGGGTCCCAGGAACTTGCAGTATTAGGAGTAGGGTTTCTCTCACTGGGCCGCTCTCCTACCCAAAACACTGTGGCAGTAACCCCCCTTCTCCAAGGTTTCACCACAGGCTTCCACTCCCCAGGATCTTCCATAATCAGAACAGCTTTAGGAGGAGTATCAAAGGGATTAAGTAAATCTGGAACTGCTTTTCTTCTAGAATCTAAAAAAGCATTATGCGCTTTTTGTGTGTATGCTTCAATACCGTAAACCGATATAGCAGCTTCTTGTGCAGCTACTATACTGCAGCTAAGCAATAAATATATATTAAGAAATATTCCATACTGGCTATAAGCGAATTGAACTCGATTCATAGAATTATGATTCAGTTTATTTATCAGCTTAAACAACAATGATTATTTAGGAGGTAGTAAACCTGTATTTAAAGCTCCAGGAGCCTTATTATAATCAGAATCAAGGCTATATATCTTATCACTTTCTACTTTTAAGGGCTTGAAAGATTCACTGTGTGTATCAAGCCTGAAATTTGCCTCTGCCATATCTCGATTCGTCTCCGCCAGTTGTTTTTTGACAATTTTAAGCTCGTCCCTTAATGAGCTAATCATAGTAAGCATCTCTGTGGATACAGCCTTTGCCGGCTCACTACCTTGTTTACTCTTTACTAAAGCATCAATGATTCTCTGAAGCTGCAGTTCTCTCTGCGCTATGCTATCAGCTTCTATTTTTTGACTTTTTTCCTCCGCTAATAGTCCTAATGAACCTTGTTCCAGCTGTTTTATAGAGCTAGTTGGCTGTATATCCTTTACTTGAGCCTTATTTAAAAAAACCAGCTTCTTAGTATCTTCAAAATGAGTCACCGCTGCGCCAATAGAGGCACCTAAAGAAAGCGTTGCCATGAGCTGAAAGAACCGCTTCATCATTTCTAATTTTTTGGTAATGTTGCCAATAGCTGCTGTAAGTTACTTATAACATTCGCTACTTGCTTCTCTTTAGATTCAAGCTCCACCGTTGTAGTATTTAGTAATGCTCCTATAGTATTAATTTGACCACCTTTTAACGCTGAAGAGTATCCCGGCTCAGTAATAAGTATACCTTTACTCCCTTGGCTATCATCAGGTTTAATAACAAACGGGGCTATCGAGAGATCCAGTGTCTCTCCATTGCTCAGCTCAACAGACGCTTGATGCCTCGTTAAAAGCTCTGGCCCAGGATAGAAGGCCCAACCTTCCGGTGCTGGAATAATTGGTTTAGCAGGCCATGGCGAGGTGACTTCAATTTCCTCAGAGTTAATTTCTACCCCTTCAATAACTTGACTTTCTTCCACCTGGACTTCCACTTCTATAGCTACAGAATCAGCCTCCTCTAATATGGCTTCAGTAAGTCCTTCAGAATCACCGTCACCAGCAGCCTCAATGACCTCAGATGTCACAGCCAGCTCCTCCTCAACTTCTTGAGCTGATAAGCCCGTAAGCAACCCAAACATTAAAATGAATACATTACGCATTGTCCTAATTTTCAATTTTTATTAAGTTATCACCATTTATTAAGCCACTTTGTGTAGCCGCATTGGTGATCGATGGGCTATCAGCCCTTAATACCTGATGAGGTATTGTTTTTTGCACAAACTCATTCCAATCTTCTAAAATAGAACGGCTCTCGAGCCTAAGTTTATGTATATTAGACTCATATACAACCAGACGTGATAAAATATCACGAGCCTGTGCAATGTCTTTCTTACTCCAACGCATTGTCCTAGATTCATAATAAACTGGTGTATTAATCACTATTTTTTGAACATTAGCGCCATCTAAATTAGCACTAAGCACATGCTGCATCTGAAGGTTTGTCTTTTCCCAGCCATTCCAATCACTGCTATACTGTAATTTCTTTAAATCACTAATCGCTTTACTATTAGGTTTCACAGGAGAAACAACTACACTGGCTTGATCCTGCTGCACAATACCAGGTAAAGCATTATCAGAAGGTAAAATATTAGACTCCGTCAGGTTTTTAGTATTAGCTATGATAGGCTCTACTACTTGAATAGGCTCTACTACTTGAGAGTCAGATTTTTCATTCTTCATCTCTATCGTTGATG
>CAYNLE010000034.1:0-12475 GCA_964397975.1 uncultured Verrucomicrobiales bacterium
GACTTTTGGGGTCACGCCAAGGGAAATAAAACACCAATAGAGCTTTTAGCTAGCAGATGAATTTGTTATGAAGAATAGTTAACGATGCAAAATTTAGTCATTATTATTTCTATGAGTTTATGTACTGCGCTAGCGCATCTCGCCGCGGCGCCAGTTAAACTTCATGACGAACCTCCTGTTAGTGTCAATTTGTTAGTTGATGGTGTCGTGCTCATCGATTTTGGGAGGGTGTCCTTTGGTAATATAAGGTTGAATCCACCGGTGGGTGCTACCGGTGAAGCGACCGTGCACTTTGGTGAAGCTTTCACAGAAAGCCGCATCAACAGAAAGCCGCCAGGTAGTGTCCGCTACAAGAAAGTGAAAATAAAATTTCAGGGGGAGAAATTTATCATAGTGGAGCCATCAGCTGACAGACGGAATACGATGACAGCTCACCGTAATAATCCACCTGCTATTCTTACCCCTGAAGAGTGGGGTGTCGTGCTTCCTTTCCGCTGGGTTGAGATCGAAGGGTGGCCGGGAGAATTTAAGGCGGAGCAGATCACGCGTCAGTCTGCCTGGTCGAGCACCTGGAATGACGACGCTGCAGACTTCGAATCTTCTGATGATACACTCAACCGCATTTGGGATCTCTGTAAATACTCGATTAAGGCAACAACCTTCGCGGGGGTGTATGTTGATGGCGATAGAGAACGCATTCCCTACGAGGCTGACGCTTACCTGAACCAGCTCAGTCACTACTACACGGACTCTGATATCGAAATGGCTCGTGATACCTATGACCACCTCATGAAGAATGAAACCTGGCCGACAGAGTGGGCGTCTCACATGATCTTCATGGCCCACGCAGACTGGATGCAGACAGCTGATGTAAAATGGTTGAAGCCACGCTATGAGGCACTTAAGAAAAAGCTGCTAACACATCGTAAGGATGAAAAAGGCCTCATCATAAGCCGACCGAAAGACATTAAGAGAACGGATATCGTCGACTGGCCTAAGTTAGAGAGGGATGGACACGTTTTTGAACGATACAATACCGTCGTAAACGCCTTCCACCTACAGACACTCGCTCAAATGTCAGACCTTGCAGCAGCGCTGGGTAAGACAGCGGAAGCGCAAGCATTTAAACAGGAATATCAATCTGTCAGCGAAGTTTTTCAGCAAACATTCTACAACACAGAATCTAATATCTACCGTGATGGTTCCGAGACTGATCATTCCTCTCAGCACTCGAACCTTTTCCCCCTAGCATTCGGCTTAGTCCCCTCAGGAAAACAGGCTGGTGTCACAGAGTGGACCGCAGATCGTGGTATGAAATGCTCTGTATACGCCGCTCAGTACTTGCTGGAAGGCCTCTTTGAACATGGCGAAGATAAAAAAGCGATGGATCTTATTCTGGCTGATAATGACCGCAGCTGGAAGCACATGGTCAACAGTGGAGCTACGATTACTTGGGAAGCGTGGGACCAAAAATATAAACCTAATCAAGACTGGAATCATGCATGGGGTGCCGCACCGGCAAATATCCTGCCGCGTTATGTTTTAGGTGTTGAGGCTCATACAGCAGGCTGGAAACAAATCCAAATCCGCCCCTACATCAGTGGACTGAGTTATGCGAAAGGTAAGGTTCCCACCCCACACGGTTCTGTTCATGTTCACTGGGTACTGGCTGATACTTTTAAGCTATCAGTCACCACCCCTGAGAATATACCTGCTCACATCGACCTGCCATTCGTCAAGGGCTCTACAACAGTTAAGGTCAATGGCAAACCGGTAAAGGCGAAGCGCAAAGCTAAGCGCTGGATACTCACTCAGCCGATTACAGGCACAGCTCATATTGAGGTGCTCTAAAAATAATAGTATGGAGAGATCTCAAAAGTAGGCTGATGCTGGATTACTCCATACCAGCTTCTTGGAGTCGCTGAGCCATTTCGGCTTGTTGCAGTGCTTCAGTTAGTTCGAAGACGTTACCGTCGAAGATGCCGTCCATGTTGTGAGTAGAGAAGCCGATGCGGTGATCGGTGATACGTGACTGTGGAAAGTTGTATGTGCGGATTTTCTCTGAGCGGTCACCTGAGCCGATGAGTGAGCGGCGCTGAGCTGAGTATTGCTCGTTTTGCTCACGCTGTTTGACTTCGAATAGTTTTGCGCGGAGGATCTCAAAGGCTTTTTCTTTATTCTGCGTTTGTGATCTACCGTCTTGAGATTTTACCTGAATACCTGATGGGAGGTGGGTGATCTGCACTGCTGAGTCAGTGGTGTTTACGTGCTGGCCACCTGGTCCACCTGCGCGAGTCGCCTGGATGTGTAGCTCTTCTGGCTTAAGTTGAATATCGACTTCTTCCGCTTCTGGCATGACGGCTACGGTTACGGTGGATGTGTGAATTCTACCTTGGGTTTCTGTCGCTGGGACACGCTGAACACGGTGAACTCCAGATTCGTATTTTAGAAAACGGAATACTTCTTCTCCAGTTACTTTTAGAACGATTTTAGAGAAGCCTCCTGCTTCTGATGGGGTGGAGTCGAGGTGCTCATACTTCCAGTTACGTAGCTCAGCATAGCGCTGATACATACGCATGACTTCTCCCGCAAAGATGGCGGCTTCGTCACCACCTGCCCCTGAGCGAATTTCCAGGAGGGCGTCGCGGTCTTCTGCCTCGTCACGTGGGAGTAGTGCATACTGGACGTCCTGGGTGAGCTGTCCGATTGTTTCTTCGAGCTCGGGGATTTCCATGGCGGCCATTTCGGCGATTTCCGCGTCGTCTTCTTTGGCTAACTCGCGGTTTTCCTCGAGGTTTGTCTTGGCGGAGTTTAGTGTTTCCCACATTTCAAGTAGCTGTTTAAGTCTACCGTGCTCACGCATAGTCTCTGTGGCTTTCTTTTGGTCAGAAAAGAGATTAGGGTCAGAGATGAGTGTTTCAACTTCTGCAAAACGTTCGCGACGTTTTTCGATGAGAGATTCGTAGTTCATGTGTGAAAATATGGAAAGCTGCCAAATAAATGAGAGGAGTTTGGCAATAATGCTGTTATGCGCCTCTCATGAGTGATAACTGAGCGAGTGAGATAAGGCTATTTTTTATTTCTTCCGCAGAGGCTTTTTTGAGCTGAGATGCGGTCATGGCGTTTGTGACTTCGAACTTGCCTGAGCGAGTTCGGCGTAGTGCAGAGAGGTGGGCGCCGCAGCCTAGGTCAGCGCCGATGTCGTGTGCGTATGTGCGGACGTAGAATCCTTTAGAGCAGTTTACGGTGAAGTCTACCTCTGGTAAGCTGATGCGGTCGAGGCTGTAGCCTTTCACGCTGATAGTTCGTGGTTTTCTTTCCACCGTTTTTCCTTGGCGGGCAAGTTTGTAGAGTGGCACGCCATTCTTTTTAATAGCCGAAACCATGGGGGGAGTCTGGTCGAAGTCGCCGACGTATTTGTCAAATCCAGCTTTGATTTCGTCGTCCGTAAATGGAGGGACTTCTTTTTGTTCGACGATGTCGCTCTCTTTATCCTGTGAGCCTGTGGTGATGCCTAGAGTCATCGTGCCGAGGTATTGTTTATCCTCAGACATAAGTAGGTCTTGTATTTTAGTGGCTTTGCCAATGACGAGCATGAGTAGCCCAGTCGCCATAGGGTCAAGGGTGCCACAGTGGCCTATTTTTTTAAATTTCAGCTGACGACGGCAGATGGCAACGGCATCGTGAGATGTCATGCCTTGCTCTTTGTCGACCAGTAGAACGCCACAGGGGTCGTTATTGGGAAGCGGGTGCACGTTTTTTAGTGGAGTAAAATCAAGATTAGCTAGCGATCGCTGTGTTTACAGCAGCGAGAACCTGAGAGCGAGCTTCGTCTATAGGCCCATCCATACGGATACCTGCGGCACGTTTATGGCCACCACCTTTGAAGATTCCAGCCACCTGGCTACAGTCCATGGAGTCGTCTTTTGCACGGAGCGAGACACGGATTTTTCCATCAGGAAGCTCTTCGAAGAAAGCGGCAACGAGAACGCCTTCGATTCCACGGATGAGATCGATGAGGTCTTCGCTGTCCTCTGGCTTGAGTTTATACTGCTCTTTTACTGAGTTCAGTAGTTGCCAGTCGGCTACTTTCTTGTCGTCGCTGAGAGCGAGGGTATTGAGTAGTGAGCGTAGCAGTTCGATCCTGCGGTATGGATTACTATCATAAGTGAGGGAGTTGATTTCTCCCACGTTGATTCCCTTACGGACGAGATCTGCTGCCATTTCGTAGGTGGCGGCGGTGGTGTTTGAATACTGGAATGAGCCTGTATCCGTAGAAACGGCTACGTAGATAGAGTCACGAGTAAGTTCTGAAAACGGGAAGTCTTGCTCTGTGATGAAGTTGTATAGAATTTGACCTGTTGCTGGTGAGATAGAATCAATGTGGTTATAATCACCGTATTTTGGATTTGATACATGGTGATCCATATTGATCCAGATTTGTGCTTTAGACGCTGCGTTCAGAGCATTGTCCCCGAGGCGTGGCTTGGTGGCACAGTCGAGAGCGATGGCGACTTGAACATCAAGCGGCTCAGCAGGTGGTAGAGTGACCTTTTCACTACCAGGGAGGAACTTGAGGTTATCAGGGACACCATCTTCGTTAATGTAGTATACTGTTTTCCCAAGTTTTTCGATAGCGTGGCCGAGCGCGATTGTGGAGCCGATAGCGTCGCCGTCTGGGCGGATGTGGCTGAGGATAACAAAGCTGTCATGCTTACGGATGACATCGGCTATTTCTGCAAAACTGGAATTTTCACTCATGATGGTATTGGGGTAAAAGCTAGTGGATAAAAGGGGCGATAAAGTGGTTCAGGAAGTGATCTGGACTTATATTCGGGACACTGGGGTATAAACTCTGACTTTGCTGTGAGCAAGAGTTTTAGAAGTATAGAGTTCCCTGTTGCTCATATTCTGTCTATTAAAGGGGGACTGAATGGACTTTTTAATGGAACATTGGCGCGCTGGCGTAGAGATATTGATCTTATGGTTAGGTCTGTATTACGTTTATCGTGCCTTTAGAAAAACGAGGGGAGCGAGTATTATGGTTGGCCTTGCTTTGTTGCTGATGGTGCTTTCATTACTATCGCTAGTGCTAGATTTACAGGTGATCTGGTGGCTACTGAAGCATATTTTAGTGGGCTTGGCGGTAGCGTTGCTCGTCATTTTTCAGCCAGAGTTAAGAAATGTGCTGGCTCGTTTAGGCAGTTCGAAGCTTTTTTCTTTTTCACAAACTCAGAAGCATGAGTTTTTAGAAAGTTTTACGGATACAGTGAGGCAGCTGTCTAAGAAAAGAAGGGGTGCTTTATTTGCTGTTGAGCGAATGAATACCCTCAAGGATCACATGAATACGGGAGTTGAGCTGGATGCGATATTCTCTTCTGAGTTTGTCATGACCGTTTTTCAGTCCAAGACACCACTGCATGATGGTGGGATGATCATTGCTCAGAATAGGGCAGCAGCAGCGGGCTGTGTCTTTCCTGTGAGCCCTAGGGAGCTGTCAGACCGCAGCACGGGACTTAGGCATCGAGCTGCCATAGGTATCAGTGAAGAAACAGACTGTGTAGCTGTCGTGGTAAGTGAGGAAACTGGGCAGATTTCATTGTGCCTAGATGGTGAGCTGGAGCGGAACCTTACACCTGCTGAATTCCATGAGAGGCTAGAAGATATATTTTTACCGAAAGAGATAAGCGATGAAGAAGATACTCAAGAACAACTGGCCGGCGAAGCTGGCGACATTGATAGTGGCGATAGCGATTTGGTTTCTGATTAACTACATTGTTAAAAATGAAACGCCTATTATCTCTGGTCAGGAATTCAGAGTGAAGTAGCTTGATTGTTCGGCATAACAAATTTTAAACACAATAATATGAAAGGTTTTTTTATTACAGGAACTGATACTGATGCGGGGAAAACTTACGTCAGTTCATTAGTTATTAAGGCATTACGAGAAGCTGGGCTGAATACGCTGGGGTATAAGCCGATCTGCTGTGGCGGACGTGAAGACGCTTATGCTCTTCAGGCGGCATCAGGCGGTGAGGTGGAGTTAGACCGGGTGAATCCACTCTGGATGCGCACTGCGGCAGCGCCGTATGTTGCGAGTATGTTTGAGAAAACTGAGTTTTCTGTAGAGCCTCTGTTACAGGGCGCTCGCGACCTTGGCGAGCAGTGTGATGTGCTCATTGCAGAAGGGGTAGGCGGCTGGATGGTTCCTATTCAGAAGGATTACATGGTAGGCGACTTTGCTAAAGACCTTGGTTTGCCGACTGTTCTTGTGGTAGGAAATCGTTTAGGAGCTCTAAACCATACGATGCTTACAATCCAATCGATGCGTGCAACGGGTGTGGAGCCGGTTGGTTTGATTTTTAACAACCTCATTGATGAGCTCGATACCGCGACAATTACGAATAAGGGAATTATTGAAGATTTAACGGGCGTTCCTGTTTTACTAGATGTGATCAGAGACCAAGAGGAAATAGAATCATGGCCGCTGCTTGATTTGTTAGGTATAGAGGCGAATGTGTAACCAGTTATTTTTATTATTATGATTGATATGTTAGTAAGGCTGCATGAGCTGCCAGATACTCGAGAGATTTACGAATCAGTAGAGAAGCAAGGGGTTATTCTGAGAAGAGCGCGTGCTTACGAAAGGCACATTGTGGCTGACTGGGTCGGTGAGCACTTTTCACCGAAGTGGGTGAGTGAGGTGAAGGTGGCGTTTTCTCGCCAGCCTATTACCTGCTACATTGCTACTAGAGATCAGAAGATTTTGGGCTTTGCCTGCTACGAGACTACGGCGAAAGCTTTCTATGGCCCTACTGGTGTGAGTGAAGAAGCTCGCGGCACAGGGATAGGAAAAGCCTTACTCTTTAAGTGCTTAGAGGGAATGAGAGATCTCGGTTATGTTTATGGAATGATCGGTGGTGTAGGACCACGTGAGTTTTATGAGAAGGTATGCGACGCCGTTGAGATACCCGGTAGTGACCCAGGTATTTACCGTGATATTTTACCAGACTAAGGTCGGGAATTTTCAGTTCATCTATTGATAATATAAGGGAATGCAGGATCCTCAATATGTAAAATCAGCATTTAGCCGTATTGCGGATAAGTATGTTGTGACGAACCATGTTCTCAGTATGGGGACAGATGTTTTATGGCGTAAAAAGGTAGGCCGTATAGTAGCTGACTGGGCGCCTGATAAGATTCTAGACGTGGCGACAGGAACCGGTGACTTGGCTATCGAGATGCAGAAAGCATGCCCTAATGCGCATGTGACGGGTTCGGATTTTTGTGAAGAAATGCTGGCTCATGCTTCTAATGGAGGTGTGCGAGAGACGCTTGTGGTAGACGCTATGGATATGCCCTTCGATGATGATAGCTATGATGTTCTTACCGTCGCTTTCGGGCTGCGGAATATGGCGAGCTGGCCTGATGCACTTAAGGAAATGCGAAGAGTGCTAAAGCCGGGTGGTCAGCTGTTAGTCTTAGACTTTTCATTGCCTTTTGGTATTCTGAATAAGCCATATTGTTTTTACCTTAATAAAGTGCTGCCTAAGATAGCTGGTGCGATGACAGGTGAAAAAGACGCCTACGAATACCTAGCGGGCACCATTGGAGATTTCCCAAGTGGTGAAAAAATGACGGGTATGATCGAGTCTTGTGGTTTTACCGACGCAAAATCAGATCCACTTACCTTCGGTGTCGCCTCTATTTACACAGCGACGGCGTAGGAATTGTTAGGTAGTTGAGTGTGTGATAACGTGTAATGAGAAAGGAAGAGTTTGCTCCCGTTTGTGGTGGCTATGCTATGACATCAACTGAAACGAACTCACCGTTGCAGGAGTAGATGGTTGACCGTTGATGAGGACTTCGACTTGGTGTAGGCCGCTGTAATACTTTCGTGTATTAATTTTTTTAAAGGAGTGAGTCTTGGTGATGTCGATTGTTTGGTCGGGGTGTAGTGCTAGCTGTTTCCATTTAAAAATCTTGGCTGATAGCTGGCCGTTGGCTTTCATGAAGTGGATGGCGTAGTCGACGACAATACGTTGATTTTGTAGAGCAGTGGATGTGATTTTGGTAGAAAAGCTGAGAGAGTCTCCAAGGTTGATTGGTTGATCAGAGAGCTGGATTGCGCTAATGCTCACTTTGGGATCAGCGGTATAGCCTAAAAGAGGGAAGACTAAAGGGTTGCCAGCCTTTACTAGGGTGCGAGTGGCATGACGGACAATCCATAACCGCTCTGGCACATCTTCTTTTAGCCAGTCATTACATGTTTCGATCAGGTCGTTAGGGTGGTCTTTAGAAATGTCATTCAGGTTATTAGCTACCGAACGTCTAACATAATCAGATGGGTCGTCTTTTAAGTAGCATAGGAGATCGAGGACGGCGGTAGGGTCCTCTATATATTGCGGTAAACGTTTGGCCCATGGGAGTCTTGGGCGAATACCTTCTGATGCCAGTCGGCGAACGTGCTCATCTGGGTCTAGGCACCAAGTAAGGAGGGTGTTGTATGTTGTCTCATTATGTTTTTCTATAAATGGGCGTATGGCGAATTCAGCAGTATACATGGGAGTGAGATAGCGTAGTAGTGGGAGAGCTATCTCAGGGTGGTTAATACCGTAGTGAGCTACATAGTCGATGATCGGCCAGGCTGCGAAGGTGGTAGTTTGCTCTGAGTTTTTGTGAGGTAAACTCCAGTGCTCCTTGATGCGGTGAAGAATCTTCGCGGCTTCTGGAAATGAAGTAGGTAGGTGGATCGCCATCACGCTGATGATGTGCTGAACACGTGCTTTCAACTCCAGCTGATCCAGCGAGGATAAGGCGTGTTTGATGAATTTTTTTTCGTCGAAACTAGCACCTGCTGAGAGTAGTGCAGCGGCGATGTGGCACACGGCATGTTCACCTAAATGATCTTTCATCAGTAGAGGTGGCTTCTCTTTTTTAGTAGGTTCTAGGTTCATCGAGTGCTCAGAAATATAAGGAGTTTATATTGCACATCAAGCGCAGTGTTTTTCTAATATTAAGGTGTTTCTTTAGTTTTGGTGACAGCAATGAGTGGACTTTTCTATATAATTAGCGATGCTTCCACTAATGTCTGAGGCCTCTACTAGTAATACTGCGCGCGAAAAAATCGTGGGCGAAAAAACAATAAGTAATAATGTTTGTCGGCAGCCCGAGCTGCTGTCTCCAGCGGGAAACTGGGACTGTGCTCGCGCAGCTGTGGCAAATGGTGCAGACGCTATATTTTTCGGACTGTCTAAGTTTAATGCCCGCCTGCGTGCTGATAACTTTACGGAAGAGGATTTACCAGAGCTGATGGATTTTTTACATGCTCATGGAGTAAAGGGGTTTGTCACGATGAATACCTTGATCTTCACGGGCGAAATGGTTGATGCTGAAGAGCAGCTAAAGACTTTGGATCGTTGTAATGTGGATGCCATTATTGTTCAGGATCTGGGGCTGGCTAGGTTATGTAGAACCGTGGCTCCATCGATAGAGATTCATGCATCGACTCAGATGACGATCACTTCTCCCGAGGGCTTGAAGTTCGCAGACCAGCTTTATCAGCTTGATCGTGCTGTCTTAGCTCGTGAGCTTTCACTACGTGACATTGCTAAGTTTAAACCTAGTGAATCTACTCCGTTAGAAGTTTTTGTTCATGGCGCGCTCTGTGTAGCATATTCAGGTCAATGCCTAACAAGTGAAAGCCTAGGGCAGAGATCCGCGAACCGTGGGGAGTGTGCGCAAGCATGCCGTATGCCCTATACGCTAGTGGTAGATGGCGAAGAGCGTGATATGGAGGAGGTGAGGTATTTATTAAGCCCTCAAGATTTAGCAGCGGTCGATGTGATCCCTGACTTAGTAAAGCAGGGCGTAGTTTCATATAAAATAGAAGGAAGGCTGAAGTCTCCAGAATATGTAGCAGCGATTACGAAGGTTTATCGTAAGGCGATAGACGCCGCAGTGGCCGATTTAGAAAGTCCGATCACTCCAGAAGATCGTTACACTATGGAGATGGCTTTTTCACGTGGTCTGACATCGGGTTGGCTAGAAGGAACGAATCACCCTAAGTTAACACACGGTAAATTCGGAAAGAAGCGAGGTGTTTACATTGGTGAAGTTGTTTCTGTTAGTCGTGGCTCTGTAGAAGTAAAGTTAGAAACTGATATTCCAGTGAAAGCTGGTGATGGTATCGTTTTTGATGCTGGTGAAAACCGGGACGAAGAGCAGGGCGCACGTATCTGGAATGTAAAGGGAGATCAGTTGATGTTCCACCGTGAGCAAAGTGGGCTAGACTGGGCTCGCATTCAAGCGGGGCAAAAAATCTGGAAGACAGATGACCCAAAGCTAAATAATGCTCTGAAGGCAAGCTGGAAGAACGCTAAGCTAGAGCCACTACGAGAAGCTCTGCATATCACAGTGACGGGTGAAGCAGGGAAGCCAATGGCCCTAAGCTGTCAGGGTGTAGAGGTGGTATCTGCTGACTTACTAGAGGCTGCCAATAAACGTCCGTTCGATACCGAATTTTTATTTTCTCAGCTAGGCCGATTAGGTGGAACGGAGTGGAAGTTAGAGTCAGTGGATAATAAGCTGGATGGCGAGGTGATGATGCCCGTCTCAGCTGTAAATCGTTTACGCCGTGCGCTTGTTGATAAGCTAGACACTATAGGTAAAGAACCTCGAGTTCGAATCGCCTCCATGGGAACTCTGAATAATTTATTACCAAAGAGAGAAACGGATGAGTCATCCACCCGTGAGCTTAGTGTGCTGTGTCGTACAATGGAGCAGCTAGAGGCCTCATTAGAGGCGGATGTTAAAAATATCTATGTTGACTTCGAGGATATCCGCAGAGGTAAAGATGCTGTGGCACTAGTTAGGGAAGTAAATGGTGCTCGTATTCATCTCGCAACGCCGCGTATCCAGAAGTCGGGTGAAGCTGGCTTTTTTAAGGTGGTAGAGAAAGCCGAGCCGGATGGTGTATTAATCAGAAATTTAGGAGGGGTGGCGTATTTTAAAGATCATAAAGATCTCTATAAAACAGGTGATTTTTCTCTGAACTGTGCCAATCCACTGACTGCTAAAATTTTAAGAGAAGAAGGTAATCTGGATCACCTAACAGTATCTTATGATCTAAATGTTAACCAAGTATTGGATTTATTGTTGGCGGCGCCTAGTGAGTGGTTTGAGCTAACTCTGCATCAGCATATGCCAATGTTTCACATGGAGCACTGTGTGTTTTGTACCTTTTTATCAAATGGAGGAACAAGTATATTAGACTGTGGGAAACCTTGTGAAAAACATGATGTTCAGCTGCGTGACCGTGTGGGGCAGCTTCATACGCTAAAGGCTGATGTTGGTTGTAGAAACACCTTGTTTAATGGTCTGGCTCAGACTGGTGCCCGTTACTATCAGCAGATGCGTGGGACAGGGCTTAAGAGGTTCAGGATAGACTTTCTGGATGAAGACAGGTCAGCTGGTTTAAAGACGATTCAGGCATATCAGCAGCTGCTTAGCGGTGTTAGCTCGGGAAATCATTTATGGCAGGAGCTTGATGTGATGGAGAAACTGGGAGTTACTGAGGGAACTCTGGAAGTGAAGTAACTTTTACTTAGGCTCTATTTAGTATTTTTGTTGCTGGTATTTACTCATGATAGACGCACATCATTATTTTTGGGAGAAGAGGTCTGCTGATCCAGCTTGCTCTTTGTCCAATTTGATTTGTGGCGTTGATGACCTTTTAAAAAGTAATCATTCACTGGATGAGCTAGACTATGACCTAGAATACAGTGGGGTGGAAAAAGTGGTGTCGGTGCAGAGCCGCTGCTCTGAGGCTGAAAATAACTATTTACTCCACCAGGCAAAGCATTCAGAAGGCTTAGTGGCCGGTATAGTAGGGTGGGCGCCTCTAGATTCACCTAGGGTAAGGCCGTTTTTAGAGCAGTATATTGGTGAATCGTATATGAAGGGTTACCGTGTATCTATCGTCGGCAGGGATGCGAGAGCTTACTTTTGCAATCCCGATCTTGACGAAGGGGTTCGTAGGCTAACAAGTCTAGACCTGGGTCTGGATATAGCGGTGTCTTCCTCTCAGCTAGCAGAAGTAATTAGTTTCGTAGATAAGCATCCGAACCAGAGGATAGTGTTGAACGATAGCGGGTTGCCCGTAGTTGACCTTAAAAAGTTTCCGGCAGACTGGGCTAGGGACATGCGAGAGCTAGGAAAGCGGCCCCATGTTTACTGTAAAATATCAGGCTTGATCAGTGATGATAAGCATAGGAGCTATCACCTTCAGCCCTACTTTGACAATCTGATGGAGGGCTTTTCATCTGAACGGCTCATGTTCGCCTCTTCATGGCCGCTTTGTAATATTTATAGTTCATACCCAGCGAAGCTAAACTGTGTCGACGATTTCATTTTCCAATTAAGTGAAAGCGAGCAGGCGAATATACAAAAAATCACAGCACAGCAGTTTTATAAA
>CAYNLE010000034.1:12575-16054 GCA_964397975.1 uncultured Verrucomicrobiales bacterium
GTCTTTTTTTTAGCCAGATGATTGTAAGGTTGTTAGTTCACTTTTATGATTGGAATAAGTTAAAGACCTTATAAATATATAAGGCATGAATAACTTTTTTAGACGAGGAGCTAGTGCCATATGCTGTGGCGTTAGCTTGGTTTTATTTGTTTGCGATAAAGTGGAGGCGAAGCAGCCTAATATCATATTTATTTTTGCAGATGATTGGGGGTATGGAGACTTGGGTATTCATGGTAGCACTTTCTGTAAAACTCCTAATTTAGATAAGATGGCGTCTGAGGGGATAGACTTTCAGAATTTTACAGTTACAAGCCCTGTGTGTTCGCCTAGTAGGGCGTCTGTTATGACTGGGCATTTCCCAGCTCGTCACAGTGTTCATCAGCACTTTGCGACTCTTGAGCACCACCAGCGAGCAAACATGCCAGACTGGCTTGATCCTAATGCTCCGATGTTACCGAAAATGTTAAAGGAAGCAGGATATGCAACAGCCCATTTTGGTAAGTGGCATTTATCAAACGATCATGTGTTAGATGCTCCATTGCCGCCAGCGTATGGTTATGATGAATATGGAGCATTTAATCTTCCTGCCTCAGCTAAGGAGCAGATGAAGACGGCAGCTACCTGCCCCAAAGCCGTTGAATTTATTCGTAAGCATAAAGATAAGCCGTTTTTTATTAACTTATGGTTACATGAACCTCATACTCCACACTATCCGTTAGAGGAGTATTTAAGCCTGTTCGAAACTCTTGATGAGCAGAAGAAAGTATATGCCGCTATTATAGCGGAAGCTGATGCTGGAGTTGGCTTGGTATTGGATACGCTTAAAGAGCTTGATCTGGATAAGGATACCTTAGTGATCTTTTCTTCAGATAATGGAGCAGAGTATACAGGTAAGGCATCTAAAAAGACAGCGGATGATAGATCCACAGGGCCAGGGCTTTCTAACTATTACTCAGTAGGTGAATCTGGTGAGTTTAAGGGGCGTAAACGCTCTCTCTACGCGGGGGGGATAAGGATGCCGTTTATTGTTAGGTGGCCAGGTGTTGTTCCTGAAGGTGTTATTAATAAAGGGGCTGTATTGTCAGCGGTTGATTTATTACCTACTTTTGTTGAGTTAGCTGGAGGGACTTTACCTTCTGATTATAAGCCTGATGGTGAGAGCATTGTTAGGGCTATAAAAGGTAAGTCATTCACTCGTAATAAACCTATTTTTTGGGAATGGAATGGAGCGAGAGAGGATAAGGTGGTATGGCCTCATGATGGTATTCGTGATGGCGACTGGAAGCTGCTGTATAACGAGAAGCTTAAGAAGCAGGAGCTTTACAATATCACAAATGACTGGGCGGAGCAGGCGGATGTAGCTGATCAGAACCCAGAGGTGGTAACGAAGCTTAAGCAGCAGATAGTAGCATGGAAGCAAAGTTTACCAAAAAGCCCTCCTGTACATTGCATCTCTAAGCACAGAAAAGAAAAATAATAGTCTCTATATCTGTAGAACACTTTTTAAATTACTTACTAGCCTGTGTTCATTGATTACGAGCTAGCAATCCCATGATGGGCAAGCAAGCAGAAATCTCCCGCTCTAGAGGGCTCTTGTTGAGTGATTTAAGGAGTGCTACGCCCCTCTATAGTAGCACTCCAGAGATAGCTGTGCTAGATCAGCTGTAGTGCTTCTTGAGCGTTTTTGTGATGCTCGTTGTAGAATTCACTGTATTGGCTGTCTTTGAGATCTTTGTCCCAGTTAGGGATCATCTCTGAGGCGATCGCTTTTGCGGTGTCGCCTTCGAGGAGGTGTGGGAGACATGTCTGGATACATTCGAACATGACCTGTACTGATACAGAGGCTCCTGGTGAAGCTCCTAGAAGGGCTGAGAGTGAGCGGTCATCACTTGTCATAATTTCTGTGCCGTAGTGGACAATACCTGGCTTTTCACCTGGGTTTTGTTTGATGGCTTGAACGCGGATACCTGCATCGATGACATCCCAGTCATTAATATCAGCCTCTGGGTAGAAGTTATAGAGCTCCTTCATGCGGTTCTCTTTAGTTTGGAGGCCTTGCTGCACGAGGTATTTAACCAAGTCTAAGTTGTAAACACCAACTGACATGAGGGGCAGAAGGTTATCAGGTCGAACTGATAGAGGCAGGTCGAGGTGGGAGCCGCCATTGTTTAAGAATTTACCAGTCCATGAGGCGTATGGTCCGAAGAGGAGGTATTTCTCTCCGTCGATGATACGTGTATCAAGGTGAGGAACAGCCATGGTAGGGGCTGCTCCAGCTGGTGCGCCGTATACTTTAGCAGTATGTTTCGCGACGACTTCTGGGTTCTTAGTGACCATCCACTGTCCTCCAACAGGGAATCCGCCATAGCCTTTTGCTTCTGGGATACCTGATTTCTGAAGTAATGGTAGTGAGCCTCCGCCTGCACCGATGAATACGAACTTAGCTTGAACTGTGAAGGAGTCTTTGTTCTTCAGATTTTGTATGGTGACAAGCCAACCGTCAGCATTTTTATCAAGATTGGTTACCTTATGTGATGTGTGTACAGAGCAGTTTTCTTGTTCGTCTAACCACCCTGCATACTCGCGTGATATTGCGCCGTAGTTTACGTCTGTGCCGCCGTCCATTTTTGTTGCGGCGATAGGTTGTTTAGGGTCACGGCCATCTACAAGTAGGGGTGCCCACTCTTTGATTTCCTCAGCATTTTCACTGTAGGTCATCGGCTGGAAGAAGTGGTGATCTTTTAGTCCGTCATAACGTGCCTTAAGGTAGGGGACGCGCTCATCCGTGTGAACGAGTGAGATGTGAGGTACTGGATTGATGTAGTCTCTTGTGTTTTTTAGGAGGCCATTTTTGGCGCTGAATGCCCAGAACTGAAGTGAATACTCGAAGTCTTCATAAATAGAGATTGCTTTAGCTACTTTTACAGTGCCGTCGCTTTCCATATTTGGTGTATAAGAAAGTTCGCAGATACCGGCGTGTCCTGTTCCTGCATTATTCCATCCACTGGATGATTCAGTAGATAGCTCCTCACTCATTTCATATAGTTGAATACTGAGATTAGGATCGAGAGTCTTGATGAGAGCTCCGAGCGTGGTGGACATAATGCCGGAGCCGATGAGTAGGACGTCTGTGTTCATTGAGAGTGATGGGTAGGGATCGAGAGTAATGTAACCAGTTTGGCTAAGCTGGGCTCTTATAAATGGAAGGAGAGCGTCTAGTCAATAGGAATGCCTAGAGGATTAGTTTATCTGAGTTTTACTCAGAGTGTTAAGTAGTGTAGGTTTCATTGTATGGAAATAGGAATTATTATGCTGATTATCTTTGGTGGGCTTTTTGTCATCGCTATTTTCCAGAATATAAAAAATCCGCCTCGAGATATTGAATACGAGGAGGTGCCGGAGGCGGTGAAAAATGTGGTAGAGAGGCTTTTTCCTGACTTCCCTCGAGATCAGGTTCGTTTTGCTCCAGTGAGAAAGAG
>CAYNLE010000034.1:16154-23327 GCA_964397975.1 uncultured Verrucomicrobiales bacterium
GGCTTTTTCCTGACTTCCCTCGAGATCAGGTTCGTTTTGCTCCAGTGAGAAAGAGCTATAGTTTAAAGGGCGTGTATCAAGGTGATAAGGCTGAAATAGATCTAGAGTTAGATAAGAAGGGGCGACTTCTCGAGTTTGAGTTTGAGGTGGAAAAATATGGGTCGGATAGCTTTAGCGGAAATATTAATAATATTGAGGAAATACCTGAGCTAGTGATGCATTTAGTATTTTCTATGATGGATGATAGGGATGTGGCGCCACAGTTTATTAGTGGGCGGAATGCAAAATTTGGAAATGCTGGCGATAAAGGGTATCGCTTAGAATTTGAGCAGGCTAACCGTAGTTATGAGTTTAAGATTAGCTCAGAGGGGAGGCTTGTGGAGCTGGAGATAGACTGGACCTATTAAGTTAGGCGTAGTACCTAGGCATAAAAAAGCAGCCCCTTATGTGGAGGCTGCTTTGTCGGGTATAAAATATGTCGTTGTTACTATTTAACTAGTGTGACTTCGCCAGTGTGTAGTGAGTAGATGGCACCAACGATTTTGATCTCTCCGTCGGCTTCCATTTGAGCTAATACAGGGCTTTTTTTGCGGATGTCAGCTACGGTGAGGCGGACATTGCTTTCGACTGCTTTATTTACGAAATCGAGATTTTTTGAATTCTGTTTTTCTTCGGCGAATTCGCCTTTTACTTGATCTACTGCAGGTTGGATTTTCTCTAGCAGTGAAGTGAGGTTTCCGAGTTTTGCTCCATCACAGGCTCCCTTTACTGCTCCACATGCTTCATGACCTAAGACCATGACGAGTTTTGATCCTGCTAGTTTAGTGGCAAATTCAAATGAGCCTAGCATATCAGTGTCTGCTACATTTCCAGCTACTCGCCCTACGAAGATGTCTCCGATGCCTTGGTCAAATACACTTTCTACGGGAACACGTGAGTCTAGGCATGAAAGGATGACTGCGGACGGGTATTGAGACTTCGATGTGGCTTTAATGCTTTCTTTGATATTGAGGTCGGTTAGTTGACCGCTGACATAGCGTTTATTTCCTTCCATGAGGCCTGAGAGGACTTGATCAGGTGTAATCGCTTTTTGCTGTTCGGCTGTTGTTGGCATTTGTTTGGTCTCTTGTGCGTTAAGTATAGGTAACGTGCAAATAGTAATGGCTGTAACTAGTTTTAACATCATAGTATGTATAATAATTAAGCTAATTGTTGATGAGTCAAATTAATTTATGTGAATGAGGGGGAGATGGGACAAAAAAATCACTCCACGCGAGATGGTTTTGCGATTAGCTAAACCATCTCGCGGGAGTGATAACACAACAACGAGTTTATAAAGTCATTTTGGGCATAGAACCCTATGAATCATTTTCATGAGTAAACACTGATTCCGAGGGTAAGACTCACTAATATTAGTTTTATTCCCGATAAAGTGCTTTTTTTATCAAAAAATTACGAGGTCGCTCAAGAAAGAGCGAGGGAGCTAGCGTTTCCCTATATAATATCAGCATTCCAGCGTGCTATCTGAGCGTGCACATTTTTTACACTAGGTGCGCCGGGATTAGTACGGGCTGCAAGTGCTGTTTGCAGATTAAAGACCTCTTTAGCATCCGCGCCATAATGGTCAGATACTTTGGTTAGGTCTAATTGATCAAGAGGGGTATTGGTTTCTACGCTGACAGCAACAGCTTTACCGACGAGCTCATGGGCGTTACGGAAAGGCACACCATTTTTTACTAAATAGTCAGCAAGGTCTGTAGCGAGTAGGAGCGGGTCAGATGCGGCGGCTTTGCAGTTATCTACGTTAATTGCCATTTCTGAGATCATTTCAGTGTTGACGCTGAGCGCGAGCTTTAGTGTGTCGAGCGAGTCAAAAAGAGGCTCTTTGTCTTCTTGTAAATCTCTGTTGTAGGTAAGGGGTAGGCCTTTAGCAGCAGTAAGAAGGGAGACGAGGTTCCCGTAGAGGCGGCCTGTTTTTCCGCGAGTAAGTTCGCAGACGTCAGGGTTTTTCTTTTGTGGCATAAGGGAGGAGCCCGTGGTGTGAGCGTCTGATAGTGTGGCAAAGCCAAACTCTGAACTACACCAGAGAATAAGATCCTCGGATAAGCGTGAGAGGTGGGTGCCAACTAGTGCCATATCAAAAAGAAATTCAGCGATGTAGTCTCTATCTGAGATTGCATCCATTGAGTTTGTGGTAACACTCTCGAAACCTAGTTCTTGAGCGATTTGCTGTCGGTCTAAGTTGATGGTAGAGCCGGCGAGCGCGCCTGAGCCTAGTGGGCAGGTGTTGAGCCTTTTTTGGCAGTCAAGAAGGCGTGATTTGTCACGGTTAAGCATCTCGACATAAGCAAGTAGGTGATGACCTACGGTGACTGGCTGACCTCGCTGGAGATGGGTGTAGCCTGGGATAACAGCGTCTGCGTATGCTTCAGCTTGCTTTAGTAGGCTGCGCTGTAGTTCGGAAAGCTGAGTGATTAATCCGCTTATTTCTTCTCTGCAGTAGAGTCGGGTGTCAGTAGCGACTTGGTCATTTCTAGAGCGTGCTGTGTGCAGTTTTGCTCCAGGGTCGCCGATCCTCTTGGTGAGGGCGGACTCGATATTCATATGGATATCCTCTAGTTCGATAGAGAAGTCAAACTCACCAGCATCGATCTCTTTTTCGATTTCACGTAAGCCTGTTTCGATCGCTTGGAACTCTTCATCCGTGAGTAGTTCAGCTTTTACCTGAGCTCGTGCATGCGCTATAGATCCAGCGATGTCATGTTTATATAACCTCCAGTCATAGGAGATAGATTCTCCGTATTGTTGTACAAGATCAGCAGTAGCTTTAGCAAATCGTCCTTTCCACATGCCCTTGTCATATCCTTGAAGTATGAGTTTGGAAACTACGGAATGGAATTAATTATCGGAAGTAATCGGCGCGATATTAACGCGGAAGAGAAAAGCTTCACCTGCAATACTATTGCCACCAAAAGATCCAAGTGTAACAGATAGTGTACTGCCAACACCAAGAACTTGGTCTGGCGTGAAAAGGAAGGTATCGTCAAGATATTCTCCTACATTATCCGCTATCGCAGTTTCACCAGCTGCTAGGGCTCCATCTGTAGTAATATCGCCGCCCGCATCATAAACGAAGCTAGCGCTTGGTCCTGTAGTAAACTGGCCGTTAACATTAAAGCTGAAAGCTGCGCTCGCACTAGAATTACCGATCGCAAAGCCGCCGCCACCACCAGGAAGGCGGGAATTATTGTTAAACACTCCAGATACTAAGCTCGTAGAACTCACTGTGATTGGGCCAACTACATCGTAACCTGCGATGAGTGAATCAATAGTAAGGCTAACTGTTGCACCAGCACCGTTGAAAGTAGTTCCGCCGGCTTGAACCATAATCCCAGTAGTGGTATCGAATGTCCCTAGAGAACTAGGTCCTGTAAGGGTATATGTTCCGACAACAGCGCCGTTGTCTGTGATGGTTCCGTTGCTGTTAAACTCGATTAAGGGGGCAGCGTTTGATACTTCTTCTACACGATAGAAGGCATCTTGTTCGTTGGCCTGAATATCATTGAGAATACCTATAGTTCCTGAAGTCAGGGTGTGTATGTTTCCGGGGGCTGGTGAGCTGTTTATAAACTTGTCATCGATCGATGTAGACTTTTTCAAGGTGTAAGTGCCTCCCTGTCTTCCCTGAAATTGGATGGATACAACGGTGCCGTTTCTTGAGATGTTAGTTATTGCAGGTGCTGTGCCGGATGTATCGCTGTCTGAATGCTCGCTACAGGGGCAGTAGCGTTCTTGTGTAGACAGTTCATTGCTGCCGCCTTGGTTAGGTGCGCCTGAGGCGATGTAGAGGCAGTCGTCGTATATGGCTAAGCCGGCACCGTGGCGCCCACGCTGGAGTGAAGGAAGTGAAGACCATAGTCCTAATATAGGGTCTAGGCTTTCCACTTCGTTGTGTGCAGCACTTTGGGTGTTACTTTCGCCACCTGCAACAATGAGTTTGTTGTGAAAATTAATCGCTGCGTTGCCAGCGCGTGGAGTCGGGATATTACCTGTGGAGGGTAATGTATTCCACTTTTTACTAGTGAAATCATAGTAGTCGACCTCTGATACCGTATTGCCGAATACGCCTTGGGCACTGTTACGAGCGGATCTTCGCCCAGCGGCATTCCAGATAGTGTTATTAATAAGGACTGCGCGGTAGTGATCACGAGCTCGGGGAGCATCTGGCATTTGTGTCCATATACCTGTATCAATATCATATTCATCAAACCATGCTACATGTCCGCTGACGTGGCCGTTAGTAATACCGCAGATGAGGTAGAGCTTGCGGCCTCGGACGATAACTCCGCCCCCTCCTCGTGGTCGTGCAATGAGTGGGCCGTTTCGCCATGTGTCATTTTCTGGATTATAGATGAGGATGGTATCTAGAGGTTTCTCATTAGGAAATGCGCCATCTGAAAAAGCGCCAACAATCCATAGCTCCTGGTCGACTGTGACAGCTTGAAAGTGATGGATTTCACGCGGCGGCGGTGTTCCTGTAGACCAGACTGCTGTTTTTGGGTTATAGATAGCTAGTGAGCGATTACCTCTGCCTCCTACTAGGTAGAATAGATCGCCGATACGTAAATAGTCAGCTTCGTGGCGAGCCTGGAAGTCGCCAGTTTCATCATCGAGTGTTGTCCATATGTCCGTGCAGACGTCTGAGCTTTCTTGAGCTAGAGAGACTGCTGGCTGGATAATGGCTATCGCGATGCTGAAGAGTATAAGGGGGATTTTCTTCATCTAGCGGGGTGCTAGTTCGTCATCTCTGATTTGGCAAGCGTTTCCCTTCGATTCTGGCTTGGATCAGATTTTCACAACGCCCATGTAGGCGTAGTTTTTCGCAGCAGGCTTCGATTTTAAGGTTCTGCCGTTCAGCGCGGAAGCCTAGCCTTCTGGCTGCGCAGTCATTCATTAGCTGAATGTGAGAGTCCTCGAACTCTAGTATTTTCCCGCAGTCGATGCACACGAGGTGGTTATGTGCTGGGCTGTCGATGAAGTTAGGATCATAAGTTTTCTGCTCATCACCTAGGTCTATTTCATGAAGTAACCCAGCCTCTTCTAGTAGAGATATGGTGCGGTAGACGGTCGCGCGTGACGCTCTTATCTGTGTTTTCCGGATCCGGTCCCAGAGCTCATCAGCATTAAAATGATCATCAGATTCAAAAATGATATCTACGATGGCGTTACGCTGGGGTGTATTTCGCAGACCTTTAGACTGAATAAATTGTTGTAACCGTGCTTCGATAGCGGAATCCATATAAGTTAGGCTACCTAATTTATGGTCAACTAGCGAATTGGAAATTTCAACATTGGCATTTTTTTGTCTCTAGTCTTTTATATCGGAGTGTTTAAACTTTCTAAGCAACTATATATACTCATCGCAAGTGTGGCCATACTCCCGCTACTGGCGTCTTGTTCTTTTAATGATAAGGAGGCTTTAGCGGTCCGTCAGTTCCACCTGAAGTCGACTCAGGTTTCTGCTGATAATGCGCAGATGGTGCGTGGAGAACAGCAGTATCGCTTACGTGGTGCGTTAACGAGGGCACAGCGCCGTGAGAGATTAGGCCAATATTATACAATTGAGTGGAATACGGGCTCATTAGTAAATGGAGCTCAGCCTACGCATATTGTGATGGATTACCAGCAGGCTAATAGTGGTTCTGAGAAAAAGAGAATCCAGCGTCAGCTTCAGGCAGGTGAGTATAAGGGGAAAACTGAGTTTCAGATTATTGGTAAAAATTACCACCGTTACGGTCGTTTATTAGCATGGCGTGTTAGGTTAATGAGTAATTCGGAAGTGTTAGCTGAGAAGCAGTCATACCTGTGGCGTTAATTTGTGTTTTTTCAGAGTTGGCAAGCTGTTAAAAACATGAAAGGTAAAGGTATGGCACGTTTTACAGATAAAGTAGCCGTCGTAACTGGCGCAGGTAGAGGTATTGGTTTGGAAATCGCGAAAGCATTTGCTGCTGAAGGTGGTAAGGTGGCTGTAGTGAGCCGCAGTGAAGCTAGCTGTGGAGCTGCATCAGCTGCTATTAACGAGCAGTATCCAGGTGCTACTAAGGCGTATGCGATCGATATTTCAGATCACGAGGCCGTGCAGGCACTAGGGAAAACGATTACTGCAGATTTTGGTGGTGTGAACATTCTTGTTAATAATGCAGGAGTGACACGTGATGGATTACTTATGCGCATGAAGGATACTGACTGGGATGATGTGTTAGATACAAATCTCAAGGGTGCATTTAATACGGTGAAGGCATTTCAGCGCAGTCTCATGAAGTCAGCCGATCCGCGTATTATTAATATTAGCTCAGTCATTGCTCTTATGGGTAATGCAGGTCAGGCAAACTATGCCGCTAGTAAGGCCGGCTTGATTGGTTTTACTAAATCAGTCGCTCGTGAGCTTGCTGGTAGAAAAGTGACCTGTAACGCGATCGCTCCTGGTTTTATCACAACAGATATGACGGATGAATTAAGTGATGAGCAAAAAGAGGCGATAGTAGGGAATATACCGCTTAAGGAGATGGGCGTTACTAGCGATATCGCAGCGCTGACTCTATTTTTAGCAAGCCAAGAAGCCCGTTATATCACAGGCCAGGTGATAGCAAGTGATGGTGGCATGACGATGTAGTCATGGGCCTTTTAATTTAAGTTACCAAGATTCAATCATGTGTTTAACTCATCATAGATTATGAGTAATTCAACAACGACAGAAGGTAATACAAATGAAGTCAGCTCTAGTACTGGCACTCTAGTAGATGCATCTATTTCAAAATAGAGCTATAGCTCATTTGATAGATATTAGTGTATACATTGGTATAGCTATGGTAGGAGGCATCGTGCTGGGTTTTATAAAACTTGGTTTCGTCGGCTTCTTATTAGGTCTAGCATATTTCTTAGTAAAAGACTCACTCCCTTTCTTTGGGTGGTCAAAGTGTTGGGAAGAAGGTCATGAAAATCCGAGCTGTAACAGCAGATGGGAAATCTCTGTCAGGTAACTTCGTGCCAAGCCTTATTCGTAATGGGGTCTTCATGATCCCATTTTTCGGATTTGTTGAGATCTATCTTTTATTCAGTAAGGATAGCAGTGATGAGCCGACATTGCGTCTGGGTGATGATTGGGCGAAAACT
>CAYNLE010000035.1:0-23199 GCA_964397975.1 uncultured Verrucomicrobiales bacterium
GTTACATGTCTGCTGTGTGCGACCACAAATGGTAGTACGCCCGAACCGATATACTATTACTGGAGGTATATACGAGGAGAGAATATCAAGCCTTTTTAGGAAGATAGGATCTTCGAGTAACTTCCAACCTGTTGAGAAACGGGAACGTGGCTTAACTCCATGGACGGCACAGCGGATTATATATTACCATTCTGTAGAGGGTAAAAACACCGGTAAAGAGTGCTTTCTACGCAAATATATCGAGCTGCTTTTTTTAGAAAAAGACTAAGATTTACCGTATGTCAGTGATAAGGAAAAAGAGCATTAATCTGTAGCTTCTGATATCAAGCGTAATGCGTTTATTTATTTGAGCATTTGGCTTGCTCGTTTCACGGCAGATATGAAGCTGTGGACTTCTTCTTCTGTGTTATAGGCTGCGAAAGAGGCTCTAACGGTGCCTGTTAAGCCGTAGCGTTTCATGAGAGGTTGGCAGCAATGGTGGCCAGTTCTCACGGCTACACCCATTTGATCTAGTAGTGTGCCTAGATCATAGTGGTGGATACCTTCGATCAGGAAGGATACAACGGCAGCCTTTTGTGGCGCAGTGCCGTAAAGCTGAATACCATCTATATTATTCAGTTCACTGGTGGTGTATTCCTGTAGTGACCTTTCGTGTGAGGCTATATTTGAAATACCAAGCCCCTGCATGTAATCAATGGCTGCAGCTAGTGCGATGGCGCCCTCTATATCAGGGGTGCCAGCTTCAAATTTAAACGGAAGTTCGTTATAGGTAGTGTGCTCAAAGCTTACCTCCTTAATCATCTCACCACCGCCTCGCCAGGGGGGGAGCTCATTGAGTATATCTGAGCGACCATATAGTATGCCTATACCGGTAGGGCCATAGACCTTATGCCCCGAGAAGGCGTAGAAATCACAGCCTAGTTGCTGGACATCTATTTGCATATGAGGTGTGGCTTGGGCGCCATCGAGTAAGGTGAGGGCTCCATGCTTCTTCGCTGCTGCTATTATTTCACTTACTGGGTTAATGGTTCCGAGTGCATTCGATACATGGTTAACAGCGACGACTTTGACGTTGTCATCTAAAAGTTGTAAATAGGCGTCTATGTCGAGTGTTCCGTCATCGCATACAGGGATGACTTTGAGTTTAGCGCCAGTGCGTTCGCAGAGCATTTGCCAGGGGACAATATTAGAGTGATGCTCTGCTCCAGAGATGATGATGCTGTCAGAAGCTGATATTTTACCCGAAAGAGCTAATGTGTTCGAAACGAGGTTAATGGAGTCAGTGGTTCCTGATGTGAATATAACCTCATGCTCGTGAGCTGTGTTGAGATATTTAGCTATGGTTGTTCGTGCCTGTTCGTGTGCGAGTGTGGCTTCACGTGCTAATTTATGTGCTGCCCGGTGGATATTGGCATTGTTATGCTGGTAGTAATGTGTAGCAGCATTGGTGACCTGGAGAGGCGTTTGTGAGGTGGCAGCATTATCAAAGTAGATGAGAGCTTTTCCGTTTATTTCTTGCTGTAAGATAGGGAAATCTTTTCTGATCTCTCGACTTTGATCTGGTGAGAATAGTGGCATGGGATGCGTTATGATATATGGGCTATGACGCCTGTTTACTCGAAGAGGTCTACACTTAATTGCTGAATAGTTTTTTGGTCGAGCTGGAAATAGTTAATCTCATCTTTTCTCGTATTGGCATCTGCGGGCTCGGTCTGTATCTTACCGTAGTAAAGGTGCTTATTAGCTGAAGATCCAACAGTGAGTGTTTTGGTGACGGTAGATAAAGAGTTTCCGTCGTTATCAACAGGTGTGATGGTGGCTTTGATAATGAGATCCGGTGTTTTTAGACTGTTGGTGGCCTGCGGGTGGTATGGTCCCAGCCATGATATACAGCTTAATACTTCAAGGTTTTTAAGAAAATTATTTGCTCGGTTTGGGTTAAGGTTTGCAGTTAAGTTTTTATCACCTTCGTTTGCTTTCCACTGTTCTGTGAAGAAATTATAGCGTAGAGTCGTCGCTGCGTTATTACCTTTTTTGATAGTTATGTGCTTAATGTCTACTCGTGGAATATTCCAGATCTGAGTTGTTCTCCACTCCCATGGGTGAATGGATATCTTACTCAGAGTTTCTGTGCTGACTTGCCAAATATTAGGACGGCCAATGATATGGGCGTAAATTTCAGGGCTGCCTAGTTTCTTTCCAAATGCTAAAGCTAGGCCGTCTTTGTTGAAACTTACAAAGCCAATTTTTAAGACTGGGGCATCTAAGCCGTAGGGGGATAGGTCGGTTGCGGCGTCGGTGACAAACTTTTCTACTTTATCGACAGTAGCGGCTTCTATGAGCTGGGCTAGTGCGACTAGGTTAGCTGCTTTTGGACCTGTCTGAGTAAGGTTTTCCCAGTGTTGCTGTGGTTTACGCTGAAGTAGGATTTGAGATCCCTTCTCTGAACCGATAACGATGGTCTGCAGCTGCTTTCCATTGATCTGAAGCATCGTTTTGGTTCTCAGGTCGTTTACTCCTAGCTGTAGTTTATTTAATGATATGACACCTTCTTCGTTAGCAATTGGTAGGTGAAAGACGATATCAGGTCGGTTGCTTATGGTAGCTAGAGCTGTTTCAGCACCTTCTTCAGTGGGGTATATCTGTAATGTGATGTCTTCCTCTGCCCCGATGAAATGTAGAGAAATCTCTTGGGTGAGCTCTGCTCCGGGCTGGGGTAGGGTTACCTCAGAGCGATTTTCTATTTTCGTTGCTGTTAGTTTGCCGAGGTCGTTAAATAAATCATATTGAGCTTGTGGGTCAGCTTTGAGTTCTAAAGGTTTTGTTATGCTCCAGCTTGATTGATTGTCTGGGCGGGACATGACGACCTCTCCTTCTTGGTTGGAAATACTTATTTTATCCAGTAGCTGGGGGGTGAAGTAAAAAGGATGATGGTCGCGAAATTTTCCAAAATCATTTTTAAATAAAATACGGATGCTATCAGATAAATATGAGGAGCATGCGTATACTTGATTGTTCAGTCTTTTTTCATTTAGCTGGATGAAAATAGTAGGTTCGTTTACGATTTTATTTTGGATCTCTCTAGCTATGTGAAGGGCAGATGGTTTGCCGATGGTGAAATCACAGAGCGTGTTTTTATCACCGTCTTGTAACTGGACGCTAATAGCGCCTTGCTCTAACCCTAAGTCACTTCGAGTAATGTTTTTAGCTGGTAGGGATTCCTGCACCGTTAGCTCAGATGAGAATTGAATCAGTGAGCGTATAAATGTGGCGTCGGCTCTATCTTTCCATGGGTTTACCGTATTCCATTGGTTGTTTTCGAAGGTAAATTCAGCAGTAACTCCTGAATGGTTTTTCAGTATAACATTTCTGACCTTAGCGATGTCATCGGCATTAAAAAGCAATGTTTCAGGCTTTAATGGGGGGACGCCAAAAATAGCATCTCTATATTTTCCTCCCGTATATGACAGGGCCAATCCACTCACAATGAGGGCAATGAATAATAACAAGACTGTGGCAGAGTAGCGCATATGAATTGTAATACTGTAGGCTAGGCGCGGCGAATGTTCCAGACGATGAGCGCTGCCAGAATGGCTCCAGCAGGGAGGAAAATAAGAATCAGGCGGCTTATAAAGGTGTTGTGTGCGCTTAAAATAGTTAGTTTATGGCGGAAGAGTTTTTTAGGCCCTATGCCGATGAGCTCGTCACGCCCAATGAGCCAATTGACGCTTGATTTAACAAAGTCAGCTTGTTCTGGCCGGGTTTTATTTTGGCTCAAAAAGTCAGTGTTTCCGATGACTACCATTTTTGATACTAAGTTAGAGGTTTCGTCTGAGCTTGCCCGTCCGCGAATGACGGCTCCAGCTAAGTAGAGCGGAGATAAGTTATCTTCTTCTACGTTGTATTCTGGGTTTTCCTCTTTGTAGCGTGTTTCGCCCCACCATCCAGCAATAGTCTTAACGAGAGCAAAAGCTTGGATTCGCTTATTGATTAACGAGCTGTCGTTTTCTCTGATTTCTAAGCTGCAGCTTGCTCCATCAAAGATAGTAGACTTCCCACCCAATTGCTCATTGATCTCGCCTCCTTGAGAGAAGATCGCCTGCACGTTTGAGACAGTTTGACCATTTTGTACAGTTATCACCTGATCGTAGCGAGGTGAGATACCATAGTTACGCATGAAAATATGTAGATTGCTTAACCTCGTTTTAGGGTTAAGAGTGATGAATAAAGAGGCTTTTTGACGATCCCAGTATTCCTGGAGCACTTTGATTTCACGTTCATTAAAGTCATATTGTGGTGCGATGATAGCAAAGCCTGAAGCGTCTTTGGGAATGCTTTTAGTTTCAGCCATTAAGATAGGCGTTAACTGAATGTTTTGCTGGTGTAGCATCTGACCGATTACTTTCCATGTAGGCGCACTGCCTGCATTTTCTAGGTCAATTTTATCACGAGCATAATAAATTTTTCTAGGTTCCCCCTCGATAGCGCCAATGATGCTAGAGGTAATGATGTCTTCATCTTGCCAGGCTACGATATTCCGGCGACTATCTTCAATATATAGATCCTTGATATAAGCCGTTCTTAAGAAGGTGGAGAGGGTTTGCTCTCTGTTCTCTTGCTTAGTATTGTTTTCAGCCTTTGGCTTTTCGCTCTTAGCTAATAGCTGGCTACGACCATCGACAATGATGACGTCATCTGTATATGGGTGGCCGTAGGTATTTTCTATTTCAAGAGTTTTATCAGTTTGGCGAAGGGGATCAATGAGTTCAAGCTTGATGGCATCTCCGGCTATTCGCTTATATTCATCTAGTAAATTATAGATGCGGGTATAATGAGGTGAGCTTCTCCGAATAATAGCGATGATGTGTATAGGCTCTTTTCTTTCCTGGAGAGGGCTGCTTTTGAGGTATTGCTGGCTGAGCTTAGAGAGAGTGAAGTCTTTTCGTTCAGTAAGGTCGTAACGCTGATGTCTTGCACAGCTCAGGTAGTTGGCTGCGATGACTACGGTCAGGAAAAGTATGACTTGAATAGTCACATTAAGGCCTAGGCCGATGCGGCGGACGGGACGAATAGCTTTGTTTACAGATGATGACGAAGACTCAGACATGAATGTGGCAGTTGCAAATAGAAGAGTGCTGAGAGAAGCTTAAGCCTTCCAGCGACGAAAATCTAATGTGATGTGAGTTAAGAACAGAAAGAGGGAAGCCATACTGAGGTAGTATATCACGGCTCTAGTGTCGATCATTCCTCGCGCGAAGGTAGCTAGATGCTCCTGCACGGCTACATAGTGGAATAAAGAGACTGCCTGAAAGCCTTCACCTGTATAGTATGGGATTAAGCCCATGAAAAAGAGGATGACTAAAATGGCAATAGTAACGATGCCGGCGACTATTTGATTATTACTCAAGGTGGAGGCGAAGCAGCCAATGGCTAAAAAGAAGCTGCCTATTAAAAGAAGGATGCAATAGGTGCTGATAAGGTGGCCTGTTTCATAAGGTGCAGAGCTGCCTGTCACGAATTGAAAAATTTTTAAATGAAGGAGGATGGGCAGCCATAGTAGTGAGTAGAAACTAAAGGCGGCGAGGTATTTGGAGAAAACAACCTGTAAGCTTGTTACAGGGGCTGTCATCAGTGTTTCTAGTGTGCCTGTTTTAGCCTCCTCTGCGAATAGACGCATCGTTAAAAGTGGGAATGTAAAGAGGAAGTAAAACCAAAAATTAGGTGAGTGTAGCGATACAAAGAGGAAGTTTTCAGCTAATGGAGTATCTTTCATTCGCTCCATGGCAGTGGTCATTGACATCCCCTGCATAAGTAAGACGAGAGCCAGGACGACCCATCCGAATGGCGTTAAAAAATAACTTTTTAGTTCTTTACGATAGAGAATGAGGAATACACGCATGTTTAGAGAGGAAGGGTGGTCTGCAAAGGTGGATAGGCGGAATTAATCATGAGTAAAAGAGAATAGCGAGATGAGATATTACAAATTTATATAAAGGAGGCCTTAGCGGTCTTTTATAGAGAATAATTTGTTTTGTAGTGTTGTTTTCGCCTTTAATTTGGATAGTTGGTGCTTAGTTGAGAAAAAATATCAAAATAGAAGAGATTTTTTTTGACAGCTGCCTACTCTCTGGTAGTTTGCCGCCCGCTTTCCCTCGGTTGCACGAGTGAAAAATTTGTGATTTGTCTTCGATTTGGACAGGGTAACAAGCTTTTTGCTTAGCGTTCTTCGGGAATGCTCATGAGCTTCGGCTCTTGTAGCTCAGGGGTAGAGCGCGTCCTTGGTAAGGACGAGGTCACCGGTTCAATTCCGGTCAAGAGCTCCAGCTCGTAAATAAACTAAAAACCAAAAACCAGCAGTTCAATTAGGGTTTCCTGATTGGGCAACAATTAAAATATAACATCATGGCTAAAGAAGCATTTGAAAGGAACAAGCCACACGTAAACGTGGGCACAATTGGTCACGTTGACCACGGTAAGACAACTCTTACAGCAGCAATTTCTACTATCCTTGCAGAAGCAATGGGTGGTGAAGCTAAAGGCTACGCTGATATTGACGCAGCTCCTGAGGAGCGTGAGCGTGGTATTACTATCTCTACTGCACACGTTGAGTATGAGACAGCTAACCGTCACTATGCGCACGTTGACTGTCCAGGTCACGCTGACTACGTAAAGAACATGATTACTGGTGCAGCTCAGATGGATGGTGGTATTCTTGTATGTTCCGCTGCTGATGGCCCAATGCCTCAGACTCGTGAGCACATCCTTCTTGCTCGTCAGGTAGGTGTTCCAGCTCTTGTAGTATTCATGAATAAGACTGACCAGGTAGACGACGAGGAACTCCTCGAGCTCGTTGAGATGGAAATCCGTGAGCTTCTTGACGCTTACGAATTCCCTGGTGACGAAATCCCTGTGATCAAAGGTTCAGCTCTCAAGGCTCTTGAAGGCGACGCTACTCACAAAGAAAACATCTTGAAGCTCATGGAAGCTGTTGACTCATACATTCCTGAGCCAGAGCGTCCAGTAGATCTTGACTTCCTTATGCCTATTGAGGACGTATTCTCTATCGAGGGTCGTGGAACAGTAGCTACAGGTCGTGTTGAGCGTGGTATCGTTACTAAGATGGAAGAAGTTGAGATCGTTGGTATTCGCGACACTCAAACTACTACTGTTACTGATATCGAAATGTTCCGTAAGCTTCTTGACGAAGGTCGCGCTGGTGACAACGTAGGTCTCCTCATGCGTGGTCTTAAGAAAGACGATCTTGAGCGTGGTCAGGTTATCGCTAAGAAAGGTTCAGTTACTCCACACACAAAGTTCAAAGGTGAGATCTATGTTCTCAGCAAGGACGAAGGTGGTCGTCACACACCATTCTTCTCAAACTACCGTCCTCAGTTCTATTTCCGTACAACAGACGTAACTGGTAGCATCAAGCTTCCAGACGGTGTTGAGATGGTTATGCCTGGCGACAATGTTGAGCTTGAAGTTGATCTCATTACTCCGATCGCGATGGAGAAGACAATGCGTTTCGCTATCCGTGAGGGTGGACGTACCGTAGGTGCTGGTCGCGTAGGTGACATCCTTGACTAATTACACAATTTAAGTCCGATAGTTTCATTTATGAAGCTATCACAAGGCTGGTTTTTTGGGGCGCTTTAGTAATATTGCTAAAGCGCCCCCAAGTCGCCTAAGGGCTTTAATTTATTTTATTTTGGATTGTAAAAATTCTTAATGAAGTAAATAGAAATTATACAGAACAGGGGAGTAGTTCAATTGGTAGAGCGTCGGTTTCCAAAACCGAAAGTTGCAGGTTCGAGTCCTGTCTCCCCTGCCAATTTTTATAATTTTTAAATAAACAAACCCGATTACAAAACCTTATCGAATTAGCGAAAGCTAAAAAATCAAGCAGTATGTTCAGAAAAAGCGCAACATTCATTCACGAAGTCAAAGCCGAGCTCCGCAAGGCGTCATGGCCTTGGGATAGCGATCCTAAAGCTAAAGGCTTTCAGAAGTATAAAGAACTAGTAGATTCTACTCTTGTTGTTCTTGTTGCCATGATCTTGCTCGCAGGTTTTGTTGCACTTTTTGATTTATTGGCAACTAACGCGCTTGGTTTACTTACTAAGCTCGGTCAGTAATCAGCTTTTCATCATAGTCACACCGTCTCGTGTGACTTCTATACTAATCAATTTTTTACTACCACACTACACATGCCAATCATGCCAGAAGCCAAGAAGCAGTGGTTTGTCGTTCACGTTCTCTCCGGCCAGGAGCAGAAAGTTCGCGATAGAATCAAGCGCCTCGTAGAATCTGAGGAAATGGGCGACTATATCTTTGATGTTCTCGTTCCCCAAGAGCGTGTAGAGGAAAATAGAAAAGGTAAAAAAATTGAGACAAAACGTAAGTTTTTCCCAGGATACATCATTGTAAACATGAAGCTCTTTGATGAGAGTTCTAATCTTGTCGACAAGACATGGTACTTCATTAAAGAAATGGATGGTGTTATTGGTTTTGCAGGAACAAAGCATAAGCCTATCCCTATGCGCCAACGTGAGGTTGACGGCATGCTAGGTCAGATTAAAGAGCGCGAAGAAAATATTCGCCCGGCAATCAGCTTCAAGATTGGAGATTCTGTAAAAGTTGGTGACGGACCGTTCGAAGGTCAGTCAGGCATCATCGAAGAAATCGATCACGAAACAGGAAAACTTCTTGTTTCAGTTACTATTTTCGGTAGGTCAACACCTGTCGAGCTTGAAGCATGGCAGGTGGAAGCCGCCTAAACTTCTTATTTTTCTAAAAATCATCACTCAAACACCAAACTAATAACATCATGGCCAAGGAAGTTAAATCCGTTCTCAAGCTGCAAATTCAAGCAGGTCAAGCTAATCCATCACCTCCAGTAGGACCAGCACTTGGTCAGGCAGGTGTAAACATCATGCAGTTCTGTAAGGACTTCAACGCCTCTACTCAGAAGCAGGCTGGAGATCTACTTCCTACAGTGATCACTGTGTATAAAGATGCTTCATTCACTTTCATCACTAAGCAGCCACCAGCAGCCGTTCTTCTTAAGAAAGCAGCTAAGATCGCATCAGGATCAGGTGAGCCAAATAAAGAAAAGTGTGGATCTATCACTAAAGAGCAGCTACTTGAGGTGGTAAATGCAAAGATTGCAGACCTTAATACTAACGATCCTGAAAAAGCAGCCCTCATTCTTGCAGGCACAGCTCGTCAGATGGGTCTTGAAATTACAGGTATGTAAAAAATTTCGGGAGTTACACGTTAACTCCCATTTATAAAACAGCAGGAGGGGTAAGGCATAAAGCCAACATTCCGTCCGCACTGCCAATAAAAACATGAGCAAAAGAAGTAAAAGATACAATAAGGCTGCTGAACTTGTCGAAATAGACAAGCAGTATAGCCTACCAGACGCTGTAGCACTTGTGAAAAAGTTCCCAGCACCTAAGTTTGACGCAACAGTCACACTTTCATTTAAACTCGGCGTTGATCCTCGTAAGAGTGACCAGATGGTTCGTGGTTCAGTAGCACTTCCTCACGGAACAGGTAAAAATGTTCGTGTCGTAGTATTCGCATCAGGTGACGCAGCAAAAGCAGCGACAGACGCTGGAGCTGAAGAAGTTGGTATGGCAGACCTTATTAAGAAGGTGCAGGACGGTTACACTGATTTCGATGCCGCAATCGCTACTCCAGACGCTATGCTCGAAGTTCGTAAGATTGCACGTGTTCTCGGACCACGTGGCCTTATGCCTAACCCGAAGACTGGCACAGTAACAGATGATACAGCAACTGCTGTTAACGCTGTGAAAGCAGGTCGTATCGACTACAAGCTCGACAAGAACGGGAATGTATCAGCCGCTATCGGTAAGGTATCTTTCACAGATGATAAACTTGCAGAGAATGCTCAGTCACTCATCGACAGTCTTTCTAAGTCTAAGCCAGCTAGCTCAAAGGGTAATTTCATCGAGAATATTACTGTTGCAGCGAGCATGTGCCCAGGCGTTGCTCTTGAGTCATCTATTTACACAACTAACTAATCCCAACTAGGAGATACGAAACATGAATCCTGATAAGAAATATATCATCGACGAGCTATTAGAGCGCGTCAACGCATCACCCTTCGTTTTAGTTGTGGATTACTCCACAATGACAGTGCCTGAGTTTGACGCCTTACGTGGTCAGCTTGACGAAAACGGTGCTGAGTGCCACGTGGCTAAGAATACTTACATGCGTAAGGCTATCGAGACAGCAGGTCTACCAGACATCAGTGAACACCTTCTTGGTCAAACTGCATTCATTACTGGTGAATCTGATGTTTGTGCAGCGGCTAAAGTAGTAAAAACTTTTGTTAAGAAGAACCAGAAGCCAGAGATCAAAACAGGTATCTTAGACGGTGACGTTCTTGATGTAGCGCAGATCAATGCTCTTGCAGACCTTCCTTCACGTGAAGTTCTACTCAGCCAGCTTCTCGCAGTCATCAATGCACCTGCTACGAAGCTTCTTCGCACTGTCAACGAGCCAGCAGCATCTGTTGCTCGCGTGATCGCAGCGAAAAACGCTTAATTAAAAAACAATCTGAACGGATGGCGTATTCCTCTCCAAGGATGCGTCTGATAAAATAAGGTTAATTCGTCGGATCTTAAGCATAAGAGCTGAAATGTCCAGAAGCTCTGGGCGCGACGATACCAAACAAGGAGAAAAAAATAATATGTCTGACATTAAAAAAATCGCTGAAGAATTAGGTAAACTTACTGTACTAGAAGCTGCTGAGCTTGTAAAATCACTAGAAGAAGAGTGGGGCGTATCTGCCGCTGCTCCTACTGCTGTTGCAGCTGCACCTGCTGCTGCTGGTGAAGCTGCTGAAGAGAAAACTGAGTTCAACGTTATGCTTGCTGAGGCAGGTGGTAACAAGATCGCTGTTATTAAGGCAGTTCGTGAAGTAGCTAGTGGCCTAGGTCTTGCTGACGCTAAGAAGCTTGTTGAGAGCGCACCAGTTGCTGTTCTTGAAGGTGCATCTAAAGATGACGCTGAAGCTGCTAAAGCTAAGCTTGAAGAAGCAGGAGCTAAGATCGAGCTTAAGTAGAGTCTTAGTTCTACAACAATATCGACTTTCTTTGTGCGTGACACCTCTGTCTAATACGTGTCACACACAAGTCAGTCATTTTTGATTTATAATAAGATACAGAATCCATCACCAATTACGGTTGGTATTCAGAAATTATATTCTACCTAATTAAGTCGTACGCTTTTTTAAGTTAAATAAAATTTTTGAAACCCGCCCGTATTACTGAGAAAGACGTTTCTCAGATATTACAATATAAAAATATTACATCCATTTTTATCTATGAAAGCCCGGACTGGAAACAGTGCGGGTAAATCTGCCTCTGGTAGTTTCATAGATTTTACTGTTTGCGATAACAACATCACAGCCCATCTCAGCATCAGCTAAACAGCTTATACCAACTAACCATTATGGCAAAAAGACGCTACTACGGAACTATTGAGGAAGTCATCGAACCACCAAACTTAATTGAGGTTCAAAGTAAATCATATGAAGATTTCCTACAGAAAGAGATACCAGCATCACAACGTGATGATTCAGGACTTCAAGCGGTATTCCGTGAGATATTTCCGATTAAGAGTTATGACGATGCCATTACACTAGATTTTACTTCATTTGATATGGAGGAGCCTAAAGCAACAGCTTTAGAGTCACTTCAGACAGGTGAGACATTCAGTGCGGCTCTCTATGTTTCTTTTAAACTAAAAGACGAGAGTGGAACTAAGAAAGAGCGTGTTTACATGGGCGAAATGCCGATGATGACTCGTCGTGGCACATTTGTAATCAATGGTGCTGAGCGTGTTATCGTTTCTCAGCTTCACCGTTCACCGGGTATTTGTTTTGAAACATCGACTCACCTGAATGGTAAACTACTTCATTCTTTCCGTATTATTCCTGACCGTGGTTCATGGTTAGAAACTCAGTTTGATACTAATGATTTACTATACGTCTACCTTGACCGCCGTCGTCGTAGAAGAAAGTTCCTCGCGACTACATTCCTCCGTGCTATGGGCTGGCCAACGGACCGCGATCTTTGTGAGCAATTCTATAATATTGAGAAGTTAAAACTCAGTGAAAAGGCGGACGAAGAAGAGCTAGCGCAAAAAGTTCCTTTCGAAGATATTCTCGACGGTGAACTTGTAATCGCTAAGGCATACGAGCCATTTACTATTGGTATCGTGCGTCAGCTTCTTGAAATGGGGCATAAGACGATCGATGTGATCGATGCTAGAGAAGACGAAATTCTTCTTAAAACTCTTAAGAAAGATCCTGCACATGATGAAGAGTCTGCGCTTAAAGACATTTATCGTAAATTACGTCCAGGTGATCCACCTACAGTAACAAACTCAAGAGCACTTCTTGAGCGTTTATTCTTTGATGAAAAGCGTTATGACCTCACTCGTGTTGGTCGTTACAAGATCAATCAAAAGCTCAAGCTTGATGTTGATCCTAAGGCTCGCGTAATGGTTCCTGAGGACTTCCTCGGTGCTGTGAAATACTTGCTTCGCCTTAAGAAGGGTGAGGGTGTATTAGATGACATTGATCACCTTGGCTCACGTCGTGTGCGTGCAGTAGGTGAGCTTCTTGCTAATCAGTGTCGTGTAGGTCTTGCTCGTACAGAGCGCCTTGTAAAAGAGCGTATGACTCTCTTTGATGTTAACCTTGAGGGTATGACTCCTCAGAAGTTGATTAACCCGAAAGCGCTTAGTGCGGTTATTCGTGACTTCTTTGGTCGTAGTCAGCTTTCACAGTTCATGGACCAGACAAACCCACTTGCTGAGTTAACTCACAAGCGTCGTTTATCAGCTCTTGGACCTGGCGGATTGAACCGTGACCGTGCAGGTTTTGAGGTTCGAGACGTTCACACATCTCACTACGGACGTATTTGTCCTATTGAGACTCCGGAGGGACCGAACATTGGATTGATTAACTCACTTTGTACGTATGCACGTATTAATGAGTTCGGATTTATTGAAACACCATATCGTCTCGTTAAAGATGGTAAGGTTACTAGTGAGATTGAATATGTAACAGCGGATCAGGAAGAGGAATTCCTTATCGCGCAGGCTAACAACCCAATTGACAAAAAAGGGAACTTCCTTACTGAGAAAATCACAGCTCGTGAGAGTGGTGAGTTTATCGAGGTAGATCCTAAGACTGTTCAATACATGGACGTTTCACCGAAACAGCTTGTTTCTGTAGCGGCGGGTATTATTCCATTCCTTGAGCACGATGATGCGAACCGTGCATTGATGGGAGCGAACATGCAACGTCAAGGTGTGCCACTTCTTATCTCAGACGCTCCTCTTGTAGGAACTGGTCTAGAAGCTAAAGCAGCAGAGGACTCACGTGCTGTGATAACTGCAGAGGCAGACGGTATCGTCGCAGCAGCTACTGCTGAAGTAATCATTACATCCAAAGATGGTGAGCTGCCTGTTTCAGATGAAAAATTCATCAGTGACATGACAGCAGTGAAGAGTAACCCAGCTAAGGGAATCTTTGCATATCCACTCCGTAAGTTCATGCGCTCAAACGCAGGAACATGTCTTAACCAGAAGCCTATTGTAAACCGTGGTGATAAAATCAAGACCGGTGACGTTCTTGCTGATGGCCCGAATACTGAAGGTGGCGAGCTTGCATTAGGACGTAATATCCTGGTGGCGTTCATGCCTTGGAATGGTTATAACTTTGAGGATGCTATCGTAATTTCTGAGAAAGTGGTAAAAGAGGACGTTTATACTTCAATCCATATTTCTGAGTTTGACTGTGCTGCTCGTGACACAAAACTCGGACCTGAGGAGATCACTCGTGATATTCCTAACGTAGGTGACGAGGCTCTAAGAAATCTCGACCACGACGGTATTATCCGCATCGGTGCTGAGGTGAGACCTGGCGATATTCTCGTAGGTAAAATCACTCCTAAGTCAGAAACTGAGCTAGCACCTGAGGAGCGCCTACTTCGTGCTATCTTCGGTGAGAAAGCTGCTGACGTGAAAGACACATCACTTCGTGTTCCTTCAGGTTGTGTAGGTATCGTTCAAGATATCCGTGTGGTAACCCACGGTCTTGCGCGTAAGCGTGAGAACGAGCTAGACCCTAGTAAATTACGTAAGCAAGTTAAGAAGATTAACGATGAGTATAAGAAGAAAAAAGATCAGCTAACTGAGCAGTTAACTGAAAAGCTTTCTGATATTCTCCTCGGAGAGAAGATTCCACTCGATGTTGTTAATGCACAGA
The DNA here is from genome assembly GCA_964397975.1 of uncultured Verrucomicrobiales bacterium. Classification (GTDB taxonomy): domain Bacteria; phylum Verrucomicrobiota; class Verrucomicrobiia; order Verrucomicrobiales; family Akkermansiaceae; genus Oceaniferula. Next base: position 14,312 of record CAYNLE010000035.1, read on the forward strand.
CAGGTGAGATTATCATTCCAGCTAACCGTAAGATTACTAAAACATTACTTCGTAAGCTTGCAGCTATTTATGATCACATCGAGATTGACCCTTCTCCTATCCGTAACAAGATACTTGAAATCATCTCAACATTCGAAGGCCGCTTCGGTGAGCTTGATACAGATCGTGAACGCCGTCTTGACCAGCTTGAGAGCGGTGATGAAATCGATCCAGGTGCTATCAAAGAGGTTAAAGTCTTCGTTGCAGCTAAGCGTAAGCTTTCAGTAGGTGATAAGATGGCTGGACGTCACGGTAACAAAGGTGTTGTTGCTACGATCGTGCCAGAAGAAGACATGCCATACCTCAGTGATGGGACTCCTGTTGAGATCTGCTTGAACCCACTTGGTGTTCCTTCTCGAATGAACGTAGGACAGGTTCTTGAAACTCACCTCGGTGTTGCAGCTAAAGCTCTTGGCTTTAAGGTCGCTACTCCTATTTTCGATGGTATTCCTGAAGCTGAAATTTGGGACTTCATGAGTAAGGCTAAGCAAGTTGACGGTGTTAAATACGTTGGTGACAATGGTGAACTCCGTGAGCGTAAGAAAGATGAGAAAGAAGGCCTAGGCTATACATGGATCGGTGATGGTAAAGATGGCACTACCGCTGGTAAGTCGACTCTTTATGATGGCCGCACAGGTGAAGCATTCCAAAACCCGGTAGTGGTAGGAATGATCTACATGCTGAAACTAGGTCACCTCGTTGCTGATAAGATTCACGCCCGAGCAGTTGGTCCATACAGTCTTGTTACCCAGCAGCCGCTTGGTGGTAAGGCTCAATACGGTGGTCAGCGATTCGGTGAGATGGAGGTGTGGGCACTAGAAGCATACGGTGCAGCATACACACTTCAGGAAATTCTAACCGTGAAGTCAGATGACGTTCAGGGAAGAACGAGAATCTATGAATCAATCGTTAAAGGCGACAATAACTTGGAAGCAGGAACACCTGAATCCTTTAATGTTCTGATGAAAGAAATGCAGGCGCTCTGTCTAGATGTTCGCCCAGGAATGGGTGGTAAACCAGATAAGGAAGGTGCTGATTTCTCACTTGATGATCTGACACTCTAATCCGCAGTTATTAACTATAATATATAAAACTAACAAATTTTAAAATAATGAGCGTTGAAAATAACCTGCGTGAACTCTTCGGAGTCAATGAAAAGCCTGAGCAATTTGATCATGTTGCTATTACTGTAGCATCTGCTGACGTAATGCGTTCTTGGTCAAGTGGTGAAGTACTTAACCCAGAAACAATTAATTACCGTACATTCAAACCTGAAAAAGGCGGTCTCTTCTGTGAGCGTATCTTCGGTCCTACACGTGACTGGGAGTGTGCTTGTGGTAAATATAAGCGTATTAAGCATAAAGGCGTAGTATGTGACCGCTGTGGTGTAGAGGTGACTCTGTCACGCGTTCGTCGTGAGCGTATGGGGCATATCGAGTTAGCTGTGCCTGTATCACATATTTGGTTCTACAAATGTATGCCTAGCCGTATTGGTTTGATTCTTGATCTTGCTGCACGTCAGCTAGAGAGAATCATTTACTATGAGGACTACGTAGTGACGGATGTTGGTAACACTGAGCTTCAGCTTGGTCAGCTTCTCAGCGAAGTAGAGTTCTTCGATGCAGAAGATGCTTACGGTGAAGGTAGCTTTAAGGCAGAGATGGGTGCAGAAGCACTTCAGTCACTCCTTAGTCAGGTGCAGTTAGAAGAACTTACTGTTCAGCTTGAAGAAGAAATTCTTAACACACGTTCTAAGCAGACTAAGCAGAAGCTAGCTAAGCGTATTAAATTAGCCCGTGGATTTGCACAGTCTAAGACTCGACCTGAGTGGATGGTCATGAACGTTCTTCCAGTGATTCCACCTGACTTACGTCCGTTGGTTCCACTTGAAGGTGGTCGCTTTGCTACATCTGATCTTAATGATCTATATCGTCGTGTTATTAACCGTAACAACCGTCTTAAGAATCTTCTTAAACTGAAGACTCCTGACGTGATTATCCGTAATGAGAAGCGTATGCTACAGGAAGCTGTGGATGCCCTCTTTGATAACGGTCGTCATGGACGTGCTGTCACAGGTGCTGGTAACCGTGCGCTGAAATCATTATCAGATATGCTTAAAGGTAAAGGTGGACGTTTCCGTCAGAACCTTCTTGGTAAGCGTGTTGACTACTCTGGTCGTTCAGTGATCGTAGTCGGTCCTGATCTTAAGCTTGGTCAGTGTGGTCTTCCTAAGAAGATGGCGCTAACACTCTTTGAGCCGTTCATCATCCGTAGATTGAAAGATCTTGGTTACTGCCACACAGTGCGTAGTGCGAAGAAGATGATCGACCGTAAGACAACGGAGGTTTGGGATATTCTTGAAGAGGTAACGAAGGGTCACCCAGTGATGCTTAACCGTGCGCCTACTCTACACCGTTTATCCATTCAGGCATTTGAGCCAGTATTGATCGAGGGATCTGCTATTCGTGTTCACCCATTAGTTTGTACAGCTTATAATGCTGACTTTGATGGTGACCAGATGGCTGTTCACGTTCCGCTTTCTATTGAGGCGCAGATGGAGTGTCGTCAGTTAATGTTAGCTCCTAACAATATTTTCTCACCTGCAAGTGGTAAGCCGATTACAGTTCCTTCACAGGATATTATTCTTGGTTCATACTACCTCACATATGCTCGTCAGCTTACTGCTAAAGAGCTTGAGGCACAGAAGGAAATACATCTTCCATTGTTCGAAAACACAACAGAGGTTGAATACGCTATTGCTAGCCGTAAGGTGAAGTATCATGACTGGATCCGTATCCGTAACCCAGATCTAGGAGCTGAAGGTAAGCGCTACGGCGATCCCGAGCCTAAGATTATTGTAACAACACCAGGTCGTGTTCGTTTCAATGAGATCTGGCCGTCAGGTTTAGGCTTTATTAACTTCAACGTTGGTAAGAAGCAGATCGGTGACATTATCTGGCGCTGTTACCAGTGTGCTGGTCAGGCAGATACAGTTCTTGTGCTTGATGAGCTTAAAAGCCTTGGCTTTAAGGAAGCAACCCGTTCAGGTATCTCCATTGGTATCATTGACATGGTTGTGCCAGAAGAGAAGGATGGTGAGCTAGAGAAGGCATATGAAGAAGTAGAGAAAGTTACCAAGCAATACCGTAATGGTGTTATTACTGATAACGAGCGCTACCAGCAGGTGATTGACATTTGGACACATGCTTCAGATAACATCGCAGATGCTCTCTACCGTAAGTTAGAGCATAATGAGGGCGACAAGGTTGTTAATCCACTCTTCCTCATGGTTGACTCAGGTGCTCGTGGTAATAAACAGCAGATTAAGCAGCTTTCAGGTATGCGTGGTCTTATGGCTAAGCCGTCAGGAGATATTATTGAGCGTCCTATTACATCGAACTTCCGTGAAGGTCTTTCTGTGTTAGAATACTTCATCTCTACTCACGGTGCTCGTAAGGGACTTGCTGATACAGCGCTTAAGACAGCTGACTCAGGTTACATGACTCGTAAGCTTGTTGATGTTTCTCAGGACGTAATCGTCTTCGAAGAGGACTGTGGAACAGTAAATGGTATCACAGTACTTCCGATCATCGAAAACGATGAGGAGGTAGCTTCACTATCAAGCCGTATCATGGGTCGTGTATCTTGTGAGAAAGTCGTAGATCCTATTACTGGAAATACTGTTCTTACTGTTGGCCAGCTTATCGGTGAAGATGAAGCGAATAAGATTGAAGAACTCGGCTATGAGCGTCTTAAGATTCGTTCAACACTCACATGTGAAGCTGATCGTGGTTGCTGTCAGATGTGCTACGGTTTGAACTTAGCTTCAGGAAAGCTTGCTAAGATTGGTGAAGCAGTAGGAATTGTTGCTGCTCAGTCAATTGGTGAGCCAGGAACACAGCTTACTATGAGAACGTTCCACGTTGGTGGTGTAGCATCGTCTTCATTCAAACAACCAATTATCAAAGCTAAGAACAGCGGTATCGTTGCATACAAGGATGTCCGCGCTGTTAAAGATGCTGATGGTAACTTTGTTGCTCTGAATAAGAAGGGTTCCATTGTTGTTCGTGATAAAGAAGGTCTTGAGCTTGAGTCATACAACCTAGTAGTAGGTTCTGTCATCTCTATCCCTGATGGTGAAACTGTGAAGAAAGGTTCTGCTTTCGTAACATGGGATCCGTATAACGTTCCAATTCTTACTGAGAAAACTGGTAAGGTTGAATTCCACGATATGATCAAAGGAATTACTGTTCAGTCTGAAACCGATAAGGAGACAGGTAAAAAAGGAATGGTAGTTACTGAGCATAAAGAGGATCTTCACCCACAGATCGTCATTGTTGACAAGAAAACATCAGAGGTGATTGCTAGTTACTCTATTCCGGTAGGAGCTCGTCTTTCTGTGAAAGATGGATCTAGCGTTAAGGGTGGTGCGCAGCTTGCTAGAACTCCACGTAAGGTCACTAAGACAGGTGATATTACTGGTGGTCTTCCTCGTATTGCTGAGCTCTTTGAAGCCCGTCGTCCTAAGGAGGCTTGCACCATTGCTAAGATCAGCGGTGAAGTATCATTCGGAGCTAACGTTAGAGGTAAAAAGAAGGTCATAGTGACAGATCCAGATACTGGAGAAAGCGCAGACCACTTAGTGCCTATGGGTAAACACATCATCGTAGGTGAAGCTGATACCCTTATGCGCGGTGACCAGATCACAGAAGGACCTATTTCTCCTGATGATCTTCTTGAAGCTTGTGGATCACAAGTTCTTCAGGAGCACTTAACTAACGAAGTCCAGCGAGTTTACCGTCTGCAGGGTGTAGAGATCAATGACAAGCACATTGAGATCGTTATCCGCCAGATGCTACGTAAGCTGAAAGTTACAGAGCCAGGTGATACTGAGTTCCTCTGGGGTGACCAGGTAGACCGCACGACCTTTAAGAAGGCAAACGAGGAGGTTGTCGCCAACGGTGGTAAGCCTGCTGAGTCTGAGCCTGTTCTATTAGGTATTACTAAAGCATCACTTGAGACTGAATCCTTCATCTCAGCAGCATCATTCCAGGATACAACACGTGTTCTTACAGATGCTTCTACTGTAGGTCGTGTAGATTATCTACGTGGCTTTAAGGAGAACGTTATCATGGGTCACCTTATCCCTGCTGGAACAGGTTTCCATCAGTATCGTGACACAGCGATTGAGTTCACTGTAGAAGAGCCAGAGATAATTCAGCCTGAGTCTGAAGAAGTTGATGCAGATGCTGAAGTTCCTGTAGAAGAGCCATCATTACAAGCTGCTCCACTATCAACATCTGATAGTGACGGCGAAGCTACTGCGTAACGACTACTTCTAAACTATTTAGCAAGCCTAGCACCATTTTGGTGCTAGGCTTTTTCTTTTCATAAACGTCTAGAAATCAAAAAGGGTAACTCATACGAGCTACCCTTTAAAATATTATATTCTTTAAGCTAGTTACTTATCTACGGCTGGATCTAGGTCTAGATGTTGATCTAGAGGCCGATCTGTGTCTAACGGAAGAACTCTTGCGAGTTGTTTTAGCGTTATTATAACGAGCAGGTTTGTAGTGAGCTGGTTTGTAGTAACTTTTACTGTATGAAGCTTTATAAACTGGCTTTTTGTAAATTTTACAGGTGTGAACGACAGGTAAGGCTAGATAATTATAAATAGGTTTGTGATGGCGGTCTAGGCCGACGACGACCTTCTTTTTATGAATGTGACAGCCACAGCTTGTCTGTCCGCTGATGTAGACGTTCTTAGCTAACTTTTTCTTTATAGGTGAAGCGTCAGCTTGTGATGGTAATACACTGAGGCTAATAATAACGGTGATACATGTGATAATAAATGTTTTCATATTCTTTAATAGGTGTTCGCATATTTGGACGTGAGAATATGGAATCTATTCAAAATTAATTAGAATTGTTTATTTCAAGTAACACTTTGCCGTTTCGTTTACCTGTTTTTGCACGTGAGAGGGCGCTGTGGATTTCACTTAAAGGGAATGAGGAATCGATTGGCTGAGCTAAGCTTTGGTCAATCATCAATTGAGCTAACATCAGATAGCTACATTTGACGAATTCAGGGTCCTGTTCCTTGATCCACTCCGTAATCCAGAAACCTTGAATTTGAATACCTTTAAAAATAAGGAATTTATTAGGCACCTTCAAGCTTCTCATACTCATAGCGCCATAGGTGATATGGAGCCCTTTAGGTGCGAGAGCTTCCATCATACGTAGAGCGCTGTCACCACCTACGGCATTGATGGCTAGTAGGGGCTTTTGCTCAGGGAGTGTGTTGATGTATTCGGCATTATCTAATAGGTTTATATCACCACCTATGGCTTCTAACTCAGGAAGTAGCTCGGCCCTACGAACAAGGTTGATAGTTTTCAGTCCTATAAGTTTGGCTATTTGAATGACGCAGTAACCTACTCCTGAGTTAGCCGCGTTTTGAATAATCCAAGATCCATTAGGTAATGTGCGTAGTTGAGTCAGTATACACCAGGCAGTAAGAGGATTCACTTTAAGCATAGATGCCTGCTCAGTAGGGGTCTGTTCGGGTATTTTTAATAAATTTTCAGAGTGGGTAATAACCTCTTTTGCCCATGTTCCTACTCTGCCAGTAAAGATGACTTTGTCACCTGAGGTGAAATCTTTTGATTTACTCTCTGTAACAACTCCACAGCCTTCGAGTCCAGCGGAGGAGGGGAGCTCTGGCTTGATGCCGTAGGAACCTTGCACATAATTAATGTCCGCAGGGTTAATGGGGGCAGCTAGAATTTTAACTTTTACTTGATGGTCAGGAAGTGGTGATAACTCTAGTGCAGAGAGCTCGATTACTTCTTCTGGCTGACCGTAGGACGAAAAAGTAGCTTTCATAATAGAAGAGTAGGGATGGGAATTAAATTAATTAAGATCATTGTTCAGGCTTGCCACTTACTAGCATAGGATTACAGCATTAATTATGCAGATGTTGTTTGCTACAGGCTGGTTATCTAATTTTTTGTCAGAGGTATTACCTGCCATTGGCTATAGTTTGGCGTGGATGGTGACAGGAAGCTTACTGGTACTAGGAGTTATAGGCACGCTTATTCCGTTTTTGCCGGGGCATTTGATTCTTTTTTTTGCAGCTGTGGCGCATTGGTTAATGCTAAGGGGTGACTCTGGTGTGGAGTGGTGGACCTTTACGGTATTAGCAGTTCTTTTAACCATCTCTCAGGTGCTTGAATTTATGAGTGGTGCCATGGGGAGTAAATGGTTTGGCGGCACACGTTGGGGTGCTGCTGGAGCCTTAATAGGGGGCATAGTGGGGATGTTCTTTATGCCTTTTGGCTTAATAGTCGGTCCGTTAGTCGGTTCTATGCTGTGTGAGTTTTTATTTGCGAAAAAAGAAGTGAGGCCAGCGACAGTATCGGGGGTTGGTTCTGTCGTAGGGACGATGGCGGGGTTGGTGGTGAAGATAGTTATTGGTCTGCTGATGCTGATATGGCTTATCGTGGATATTATCTGGATCGGTTAATCGCAGTGAAAACATCCGGGCACAAAAAAGCCGAGCCTTTATGTTGATAGTAACATATTGGAAGGCTCGGGTTTTAAAGTGTTAGATCTGAAGGGGTGTTCGGGTTTAGCGCCTGTGATTCTTTTTATCAATGACTCCATCGCCGTCACGGTCTTCTCCAGGAGGCATTGTGTTTTCAAAATTAACGCCCTTTTGCCTGCCTTCTTTTACATGTGAACTGTAGTTTTTGCGTTTTTCAGATTCAGCGAATGCTTTATTTAATTTTAGTAAAGCGTCTTTAATACTAGCCGCAGAGCTATCGAGGGGGAGTTGCTTAACTACTTTGCCGGTCATCCCGAATTCACCGGATTGTACAATGACAAACCCGTGTTCGCTACTTCCACCTTTGAGAGCACTTTGCCACTCTGAGTCGCCCGAGGACAGGGTGTCGAAGTGGAACCGCCCAGCGATTTCCTTATCCGAGAATACTTGCTGTATTATTTTTTCAGCAGCTTGTTTCTTGTTGTTAGGAGCTGATGTGAGAACGAGTAAACGTTGATCTGCAGAGGCAACATTGAGTGATTGCTTGAAGCTATGGAAATCTTGTAAAGTAGCATCTTTTTGAGAACCTTTTGACTTATATTCTTTAGTAATATCCTCCATGCCTTCGATCACGTTTCTCCCAAAAGCATGTTGGGGAGATCTACCAGATCGAGTTAGCTTGGTCTTACCGTCTGGGGCGTAAACGACGAATGCTGTATTCTGAAATGACCCGTTTAGTAAGCTTCTGACTATCTTTTGGTGTTCTTCAGACTCATAGGTTCCTAGACGAACACAGACAAAGTCTTTAGCTGCTTTAATAAAATCTTTTTGAGAGAACAAACTGATCTCTGTAGCCATGTAGCCTGGTCAGAATGTGCCTGATATGGAGCGACACTGGTGGGCTGCAGCCATGAAGAAGATAGGCTTGTTAGTTCTGTTTGCCTCGGCTTTAGCTGTGTCCCATGTAGTATACCAAGTAATACTTTCAGCCCCTATTTCTAGAGGGCTGGCTCCTAGCTCATCTGGACGTGGTCCACGAGCTTGCACTGAGCTAGTAATAGTCGCTGCCAGTAATAAGCTTGTTAAGTGTTTCATACCCGATGAAACCTGTATGATGAGATAAAGTTGTAACCTTTTTATATAATCGTAACGGATCAGCCCATAAGGGTATCAGTTTACATTAGGAGTAGGATTTCGAAGAGGTGATGGATTTATATATTACTCTGCAAGCGTAGCTCCTAGTCTGTAGAAAAGCTTTTCAGCGAGACTAAATAGCTAAGCTATTTAAGAGCTTTCATCGCAT
>CAYNLE010000036.1:0-16822 GCA_964397975.1 uncultured Verrucomicrobiales bacterium
GTTTCCACGCTGTAAAACACCGCCTATGTCTGATTTATTCGTCGTTGCTTTGGAGGTGTTCTTAAGACGTTTGATGGTGGTGGCTTTATTGCCGAAAGCCTCCAAAAATGCATAGGGGAACGCGTCAGCCTCAAAAGGCTGCTCTGCCAGCAGTGATACTGCTTCTTCGATTTCTACGGCGTTCATGGTAAGACGTTATTTCTTAGGCGACTTCGGTTTCGTGCTCTTTTGGGGAGCCGATTGAAGCTGCGCTTCACGGATTTCCAGAAGGCGAAGCCCTTCGCGCACCACCTCACTGGCGGAGCGATAGCGTCCTTGCTCAACCAGTTGGTTGACGAATTCTTCGAGCTTATCGGTCAGTGAGACATTCATTCATTGGCAGGTTAGGGACTCAGTCAAAAATGTCAAAGTTCGTTATTGGGAGATTTTGCCGCTTTGCGAGCCTAGCCGCAGAGTGTTTCGGGGGTGAGCGTGCATTGAGCATCCTCGGGCTTAGCTCTAAACCGAGCGATGGTTTTGGCATTCCGTTGGTGCTCTGAGGTGCAGGTCAGTGAAGGCGTCAAAAATGGAGGCCATGATCCATTTTGCCAAAGGAATCGAGCGTGACCTTAATAAATTCGCCGCATTTTTCGGGTTGAGGCTGACATCTGGAAAAATTGAAGCTTTGAACAATTAGATAGCGAGACTGATCCACAGAGCCTGCGCAATGAGCCATCTCAAGCACCTCTTTCTAAAAATGAGAGCCCAATCCATTTGGGTAAATCTGACGGAGATGTAATGATATCCAGACAGCAGCAGGTAACTTCTGACCTTGATGTAGGTGAGTGAAGTTATTTTATGTAATCTAAAATAGCTTCTTGGGAGTTGTTCTCTAACATTTAGAAATGCGCTCCTAGCGTAGTCGGTAGTAATTATCTTTATTGTAGATAAAGTAGCAGTCTTTAGGGTAAAGGCGGGGGAGGAACATACATGAAGCTCCTTTTTCATCCTTAGACTCTTCTAGAAAGAGGGCGCCTGATTTCCTTGCTGGTTTTTTGGTGTCAGGGTCTTTGAGCAGTGATGTTTCGTGGATACGTGTGACAATGTGGTCAACCCATTTGAGGTCTTTTGCTTGTTCGGCAAATTCCATCCAGTCGCCCGAGGTGTTTTTATCATACATTTTCTGAATGAACTCTTCTGTCGTGATGCCCATTTTGTCAGCTAAAGGTTTAGCTAGACGTCTCCACCACCGCTGAGACTCTTCATAAAATTCTCTTTGCTGAGTTAGGTTGAGGTTACCGTAAACTGTTGAGTTAATCTGATGGTGTAGGATAACGGCATTGGGGTATGCATAGGACTTTTCTGCGAGTGTGCAGATGCTGGCAGCCATGGATGCAGCAAAGGATTTTACAACGACATAGACAGGTGATGAGCTTCCTTCCATTGACTTTAGGATTCGGTATCCTGCCATAACTGAGCCACCGGGTGAGGCGTCGATAACGATGAATATAGGCTGTTTTACCTCTTTGTTATTATAATAATTAATCTGCTCTGTGATGTAATCGGCAGTGCGGTAGGTGATCGGGCCGTTTAGTGTGATTCTGCGATCAGAGATAACGAGGGTGCCGTCGTCTTTTAGTGGTTCTGCTAGGTAGACTGGCTCTGAGTTTGCATAAGTGGCTCGTTTCTTTTTCGTCTCGATGGCTTCGATCTCAGCGTTGAACTGCTTGGTTTCTTTTTTCCACTCTAGTTCAGTTAATTTCAGCTCGTTAGTTAGCTTGTCAGCTTTAGCTTTAGCTAGGCTCGCTTCGTGAGTGGCTGTTTGTAGTTCCAGCTGATACTGGTCGTTTATTTCTAAACGTTCTTTATCTTTTTTTAGCTGTGCAAGATTAAGTTCCTCAGAAAGTAACGCTTTCTCTAATTTGATTTTTTTTAGCTGCGTATTCAGTTCAGCGAGCTCTTTTTTTACCCTTTCATCATAGAGAGCATTTTCTTCACTGAGTATCTCTTTTTCCGTTTTTTCTGCGGCAGGCTTTTCAGGGGTTGCCGTCGCTTGCTCGATACTTGTGATATTAGCTGGTTCTGTAGTGACACTTTCACTCGTATTCGGTACAGCCTCAGGAGCCTGTGCGAGTAGAGGGCTGCAAAGAGTTGCTGATACAAAGGAGCTGAGGATACTGTATTTCATATTAATAAAAGAGATGCTAAATGAATTTGTAGATAATACAAATATTTAGCATCTCACGAGGAAAATATAGGGTGAGCTAGAATTTATAAAATAGACCCAGGCTCGTAAGTGGCAGCTTCAGGGAACTTATTGACGAGTTTGTCAACCTGAGCTGAGAAGGTATCGACCTGGCTTCTCGCTGTGCCTGTGTTTTCTTTACCTTCAGCTAGTAAGCTATCGAGCTCTTCTTTACTTAGAGGTATGCGGTCATCGTTTGCTAGGCGTGAAATAAGGTCATTTTCTTTTGTTTGACCTGTGCGTAGATCGTTAACTGTAGCTACAGCGTGTTCCTTGATCGCGCTGTGAGCAGCTTCTCTACCGACACCTGCTTTCACCGCTTCCATCATGATCGTCGTTGTCATGAGGAAAGGGAGGTAGTGATTGTTTTCAGCCTCGATCACAGCAGGGTAAGCATCCATCTGACCTAGGATCGTTAGGAATGTCTCGAACAAGCCGTCGATAGCATAGAATGCATCAGGTAACATAAGGCGTCTAACTACAGAGCAGGAAACATCGCCTTCATTCCATTGATCGCCAGCGAGTCCACCAGCCATGGTTACATGACCTTTGAGAATGACATGAAAGCCATTGACGCGCTCACATGAGCGGGAGTTCATTTTGTGCGGCATAGCACTTGATCCAGTTTGCCCTTTGGCAAAGCCTTCACTCGCTGTTTCATGACCTGCCATGAGGCGTAGAGTGCGGCAGAGTGATGATGGACCTGATGCGATATCTGCGAGGACAGAAACTGTGCGCATATCGAGCGAACGTGGGTAAACCTGACCAACATTAGTAAATACTTCAGGAATACCTAAGTGAGTGCATACCATCGCTTCAAGCTTCATCGCCTTTTCCACATCACCGTCGAAGAGGGATAGCTGGTCCATCTGTGTTCCTACAGCACCTTTAAGTCCGCGCACGGCGTAAGTTTCGATGAGGTGGTTTAGCATACCTAGTGCTCCTAGAAGCTCTTCACCATTCATAGCGATTCTTTTACCGAAGGTGGTAGACTGCGCTGCTACATTGTGCGTGCGGGCTGTGATCACGAGATCGCGCCACTGGTCTGAGCGTTTTCTAAGCTGGGCTAGAGTGGCTACGGTTTTATCACGAATGATAAGAAGCGATCTGTAAATCTGAAGTTGCTCTACATTTTCAGTAAGGTCACGTGATGTCATACCTTTGTGAATATGTTGATGCCCGGCTAGGTCACAGAACTCCTCGATACGAGCTTTAACATCGTGACGGGTGATGCGCTCACGTTCCATGATCGCAGATAAGTTTACGTTATTTTTTACAGACTCATAGGCGTCGATAGCTTCTTGAGGTATATCTAAGCCGAGTTCCTTCTGAGCCTTCATCACCGCGATCCAGAACTCGCGTTCTAGAACGATGCGTCCTTCAGCGGACCAAATTTGAGAGATAGCAGTGGAGGCGTAGCGTTCGGCGAGGACGTTAGGTATCATAAGTAATAGTTATTCTGAAATTCGAAGCGGTTGGATTTGAAAATCTAAAAAAGAATCAATACAGAAATGGCATCAGTGACAATGGTAATAAGTTAAGAATTCAGTGCTCTCAGAATGAATGATGACCAAATATCGGCTTGAGTTTTTAGGAGCATCTGTGCATGTGACGGGTCGAAATGGATCGCTGGATACTATTATTAGCTCTAACACTCTCAGCCGTAGCGGCTGTGCAGGGGGCTGGGTATATCTATAAGGGGGTGAGAAGCCGCCTTACATTACCTCTCATGATAGCTTCTTTTATCGCTCAAATGGCTGTTTTGGGGATGCGTAGCGATTTACGTGGCAGCTGTCCACTAGGTGATTTAGGCGAGATATTGATTTTCTCAGCGTGGTCGCTAACTATTTTTTATGTCGCGGTGGGGTCGATGTTTAGGCTCTCTTTATTAGGTGTTTTTACAGCACCGCTAGTAACTTTTCTTTTAGCCGTCGCTGCGTTACCAGGTATGCTGGATATTTCTCCTGAAAGAGTAGTAGAAATAGACCCGTGGGGTGAATCTCATGCCGCCTTATCTGTTCTCGCATACGGGGCGCTTGGTTTATCAGCTGTTGCTGGTGTGATGTTTATTATCTTAAACCGGCAGCTTAAGGACGCTGCGTTTACTACAGGCTTATTTAAAAACTTACCTCCCGCGCGTGAACTTAGTTCTCTTGTAAAAAGACTACTTGTGATCGGCTTTATTCTACTCACATCAGGTCTAGCCTGCGGGTTAATGATGGAGGTCGAGGCGGGGTATGGGAAACATTTCGTCATAGCGATCGGGCAATGGATAGCTTATGGAATATTTTTGCTCACTATTTTACTGCGCGGTATGCCTCCTGGTAAACTTTCTTTAATCTCTGTGATACTCTTCGTTTTATCATTACTTATTTTCCCACTATTAAGCTGATATTTTAGCCAAAGATGGAACTGATATGTTTAGGTCTAAATCATGAAACCGCACCTGTCGAGGTGAGGGAGCACTTTGCTGTGCCTGTAGAACAGCTAGGTGTAAGAGCGAAGGAGATCATTACCGATAATAACTTCGAAGAAGGAGTCGTTCTCTCGACATGTAATCGGATGGAGATCTATGTCGCCACTGAGAACCGTGAGGTAGGTCTACAGGAACTGCGTAAATATTTATCTCAAGACCGTTCCGCTGAAGAGATGGCGCATCTTTATGAAAAAACAGGGGAGGATGTGAATCGTCATCTTTTTCGTCTTGTTTGCGGTTTGGACTCGATGGTTCTTGGTGAAACAGAAATTTTCGGACAGGTGAAACAGGCTTACAAGCAAGCCTTGGAATCTGGAGCTACGAAAGGTGTATTAAATCGTCTTTTCCAAAAGTCTTTCAGCGTTGGAAAAAAGATTCGTACAAACACAAAGATCCAGATGGGGCCGACCTCGGTAGGTAGTGTCGCAGTTGATCTAGCAGAGAAAATTTTTGGAAAACTTAAAGGTAGCCATGTGATGGTAATTGGCGCTGGTGAGATGAGCCGTCAGGTGGCGCAGAGTATGATATCTCGTGGAGCTAGCCATCTGACAGTAACGAATAGAACTTACGAAGTGGCAGAGTCTCTAGCAGGTGAGCTGAATGGTAAAGCTGTTCCCTTCGATGAATGGGAAAGCGCTCTCGCTGAGGCAGATGTGATTGTTTCATCTACTGGGTCCTTAGAGCCTGTGTTGCATGCACACCACATCGAGAGTGTAAGAGCCAAGCGAAAGTATCGCCCGCTTTTCTTAATCGATATCGCGGTGCCACGTGACATCTCAGCTGACGTTGGTGAGATCGAGGAGGTCTATTTATACGATATAGATAAGCTCAATAAACTTGCTGGTGAAGCTCGTTTATCCCGTAAAGAGCAAGTGCGTATCTGTGAAGAAATGATCGCCGCAGAAATATAATCATACGTTAAAGATAATTTTTAAAATGAAACCACTAATCGTAGGAACAAGAGGGAGCGCACTAGCTCTTGCTCAGGCAGAGATGACAGAAGCTGCTCTGAAAGAAGCGTTTCCAGACCGTGAAATAATCCGCAAGGTGATTACGACCACAGGTGACCGCCGCACAGATGTACCCTTATCTGAAGTGGCAAAGTCTGAAGGAGACCTCGACAAAGGTGTTTTTACTAAGGAGCTAGAAGTCGCCTTAGCGAATGGCGAGATAGACCTCGCCGTGCACAGCATGAAGGATGTTCCTACTGTTTTAGCTGATGAGTTCGCTATTGTAGGAGCTCTAGAGCGTGCACCATCAGCGGACGTTTTGATCTGTAAAACATCCACTAGCTTAGATGAGCTAGAAGAAGGTGCTACTGTAGCAACGAGTAGTGTCAGACGTAAGTATCAGCTTTTGTGGATGAGGCCGGATCTTAATATAGTAGACATTCGGGGCAACGTTCCCACTCGTCTTAAAAAGTTAATCGATAATAATGAGCTAGATGCCATCATGTTAGCCGAGGCTGGATTAGTCAGGTTAAATTACGATTTGTCAAAAGAGCTGGACGGAGGGCTGCATACAGACATTCTTGATACTGGTGAATTTTTACCAGCAGCAGGTCAAGGTATTGTTGGGTTTGAAATACGAACTGATGATGAGGAGACACGTCAGTGTGTTGAAAAAATAACTCATAAGGCATCTATGGATTTACTGGTAGCAGAGCGTGAGTTTTTAAGACTACTTGATGCGGGCTGTCATACACCGGTCGGCGTAAAGTCATGGATAGAATCTGATGAGCTCCATATGGTGGGTAGAGTGTTTGATGAAGATAATGATACGGATCCTCTAGAGGCTTCGGTTGTAGGTGAGCTCAGTAAGCCAGAAAGTGTAGCTAGAACCCTTTTCGAGAAATTATCATGAGCGGTATTTGTTATTTAACTGGAGCTGGTCCTGGTGATTCAGGCTTGGTGACTTTGAAGTGTAAGAAGTGTATCGAGGAAGCTGATGTGCTTATTTATGATGCGCTCAGTAGCGCTGAACTTCTGACGTGGGCGAAGTCTGATTGTGAAATGATCGATGTAGGTAAGCGTGCTAAGAATCACAAATTACCGCAGGAAAAAATTAACGCCTTACTCGTTGAGAAGGTGAAAGAAGGGAAGGTTGTCGTCAGATTAAAAGGTGGCGACCCGATGATTTTTGGTCGTGGCGGGGAAGAGGCTGCAGAGCTAGCTGCTGCAGGCTGTAAGTTTGAGATCGTGCCTGGTATCTCTTCTGCGTTCGCTGGGCCTACTTATGCCGGAATTCCACTTACTCACCGTAAATATGGTGCGCAACTCACTCTTTTTTCGGGACATGAAGCTGATGATAAAGAGCAAGAAAACGTTGATTATGAAAAACTTGCTCAGACTCCAGGAACTAAAGTATTTCTCATGGGGGTTTCTAAGCTACCACAAATTACCGAGCGACTCATTGAATATGGAGCTGCGCCAGAAACGCCTATTTCACTAACTCGCTGGGCAACCACTGGTAGACAGAAAACAATTACAGGCACGTTAGCTGATATTGCTGATATCGCACAAAAAGAACAATTTAAAGCTCCCGCAGTAGGAGTTATAGGAGAGATTGTAGAAGAAATGAAAAATATAGAATGGTATGAAAAACGTCCTCTAAAAGGGAAAAAGATAGTCGTTACACGCAGTCGCGAACAAGCTAGCGGACTCGTCAATGAGCTGACGGCTCTCGGCGCTGATGTGATGGAGCTACCTGTCCTGAAAATTGTTGATCCCGTTAATAAGGTGGAGTTTGCTGAGAGTGTAGCAGCTGTTCACACCTATGACTGGTTGGTGTTCAGTAGTACCAATGGTGTGCGTAGGTTTTTTGATGCTTTTTACGCTACTTACTCTGACGCCCGTAGCATTGGCGGAGTTAAAATAGCAGCCGTAGGGCCAGGAACCGAAGCTGCGATTAAAGAGTATCGGTTTACCTGTGACCTCATTCCTGACCGTTTTATCGCAGAGGGCTTACTTGATAAGTTTAAAGAGGAGCACAATATTGAGAATCAAACGGTGCTCTGGGTTCGTCCAGAAAATGCCCGTGACGTTTTATCTGACGGTCTCTCTGAGCTGGGTGGTATCGTCGATAGTTGCATCGCATACGGTATCGAGCCTGAGCATGATGACCCAACAGGCGCGGCTGACAGGTTTAAAAAAGAAGGGGCAGATATGGTTACCTTTACCAGCTCATCTACGGCTAAATACTTTCACGACCTTAATCTAACATGGCCTGATAACTGTAAAGCCGCCAGCATAGGCCCCATCACAACCAAGAAACTTAATGAACTAGGTAAGAGTGATGTGATCGAAGCTGAAAATAGTAATATCGAGTGCCTCGTTGAAACGATTGTGGAAGCTTTTAGCTGATAATTAAGTTATTTAGTATAGCTAGTTTTTCGGATTTCTAGCTGAAGACTCTAAGTTACGAATAAATCTAAATTTAGATCCTGTGGCTAACCGACTGCTTTAGGGTAGTTATCAGGAGCGATGAAGTAAGCTTCGTTTGATGAGTTAGACTTTACCATCACACATTTAGTGGTGATCTGGTCATTATGCCAGGGCTCTAGGTATTCGGTAGGGAGGTGTTTCGGTAATACCGGCCAGAATTTTTTAGGAATGATGTATAGCTGAGAATCACCTCCAAAATAGTTTTTGACCTCTTTCGCATGAAGCCACTTTTCTCGGCGGCTAGTAGGAGAAATGAAGTCGATAGCTGGGGGGGCACCGTCATCGATATGGTGAAATATACAGCCACAGACGAGCTGCTTTGTGATGATCTTAGCATCACGGTATACTTCAGGAAGTTGATTTTGGTAGCGATGTGGTAGTGTCAACTGGTGTTCGCGCATTCGCTGGAGCTTTCTGTAATAGTTATCTCGAGCATCAGGACCGGGTAGAAGCAGCTCGTCATCAGATTTCACCGCTAGGTAAAACTTAATAGCGAGTTCCAGATGGGTTAGCTGATCTGAGCAACCTTCTCTAACAAGGAAGTCAATTTCACCTACGGTAGAGTGTTTATCTTTCTGAATTTGAAGGCTTTTTTCCAGCAGCTCGATGTGGGGAGATGCATGTAAGAGGATCTCAAGAGCATCTTCATAGAGGTGTCCGAGTTTTTGTTGAAAATTAAAAGTCGTAGCCGTAGCTGGTAGTATAAGTTTATTTCGGTCAAATACGCTGGCTTCGGGGAGGTCACTTAATAGCAATGGGCTATTTAAGAGGCTCTGTAGTAGAAGGGCGCTTTGTTGTTCAGTAGATAACATCGTGAAGTGGCGAAGATGAAGGCTGGTATTGTAGCGAAAATTAGCTATTTTCACTTGCATCTACATAGCAGTCTTACACTGTCTTTGCAGTCATTTAACCTTATTAATAAACAATTTATTTATGCCACAAGTAGCCATCATCATGGGCAGTAATTCAGACTGGCCTACCATGCGTAAAGCCGCTGAGATTTTAAAAGATTTCGGGATCGAGTATGAGGCGAGTGTCGTTAGCGCTCACCGCACCCCTGATGCCATGTATACATTTGCAAAAGAAGCGAAAGCTCGCGGGGTGAAAATCATCATCGCAGGTGCTGGTGGAGCGGCTCATTTACCAGGTATGGTGGCAGCATTAACTACCTTGCCGGTGTTAGGCTGTCCGATTAAGTCTTCAGCATTGAGCGGGAAAGACTCACTACTATCCATCGTGCAGATGCCTAAGGGGATACCAGTTCCGACTTTTGCTATCGGTGATGCAGGTGCTGCTAATGCAGGTTTATCCGCTATCAGTATCTTAGCTCTTAGTGATGACGCTTTAGCTGCTCAGCTAGAGGATTACCGTGCTGGGCTTATTAAGCAGGTCGAGGCAATGGATTTACCAGATAAGCCATAATTTACTATATAGAGTATAGAACGTATTTTAATACTTTAAATATGAAAGAGGTCCTCACAGCTGGTAGCACAATCGGTTTTTTAGGAGCAGGTCAGCTTGCTCGGATGACAGTTCATGCGGCACAGCGGCTTGGTTACAAAACGCTATGCTGGTCTGGTGGTGGAGATGCATCACCTACGAAGCAGGTAGCGGGAGAAGTGATCGAGTCTTCGTTTGACTGTCAAAGTTCACTGCAGAGAATGCTCAGTGAGTGTGACGTCATCACTGTGGAAACTGAGAATATTCCAGCGCATTTGCTCGATGCATTTACAGGAAAAGATATTTTACGCCCACGCTCTCAGGCTGTGCGTATAGCGGGTGATCGCAGGTTAGAGCGTGAGTTTATAGCGTCTGCAGGATTAGCTCAGACAGACTTTCGTGTTGTTAAAACTGATGCTGACATCGCCGCTGCCTTTGACGCACTGGGTGATAGTGTCGCTAAAACGGCCAGAGATGGATACGATGGGAAAGGGCAGTGGAGGCTGAGGTCGCAAGAGGACGTGGCTATATGTATCGCGGAGCGTGGTGATTATGAACTTGTCGTTGAAAAGTTTATTTCATTCGAACTGGAGGTTTCTGTGCTAGTTGCTCGTTCAGCATCTGGCGAAGTTCAGGTCTACGATCCAGCAGAAAACATTCATCGTCACCATGTGCTGGATACAAGTATCGTGCCGGCACGCATTTCCAGTGAAGCGTCAGGAAAGGTGCAGGCCATTGCTAGGAAAGTAGTGGACGCGCTCGACTACACTGGCATTTTAGCTATCGAGATGTTTATCACCTCTGAAGGTGATGTCTTGATAAACGAGTTAGCACCGCGACCGCATAATTCAGGTCACCATACGATGGATGCCTGTATTACTTCACAGTTTGATATTCATGTGCGCTCGATTTGTAACCTGCCACTCACATCGACAAAGCTCATCAGCCCTGTCGTCATGGTCAACCTCATCAGCGACCAATGGTCACCTGATGTTCAAAGTGTTAATCACCCAGATTATGTCCCATTTGGAAATGCCATCTGGCACCTCTATGAAAAGCAGTGGGTAGCAGGCCGCAGAAAACTAGGCCACGTCAACATTCTGGCTGATACTCAGGCTGAAGCACTCGAGCAGTCAGGTGCATTTCGAGAGGTTTTAAGTAAGCAGTCGTCCTTACTTACTTAAATATAAACTATTGTTTAGTAACTTTTAGGTATTTGATACAGTGATAACTCCAAAGGGAGTTAGGGGCTGCGTCTGATATTTCTTTTAGTGTAACGCTTGATTGTTAAATATTTTTTCTTGCAAGTGGGGGATAAATAGACATATTCGCCGCGAATACAAGTAAGTTTAGCAATAAACTAAGGATTAAAATTATGATCGAAATACCAACATTTGCACCGCTAGACGCTGCGCAAAAATCTCAGCTTTCAAGCCTCCTCAGCACAGCTAGTGCGGATCAAGTCACATGGATCAGTGGATTTCTAGCTGGGGCTATGTCAGGCCCTTCTTTAACAGCTAGTGCTGCGTCACTTACTGCTCCAGCGGCAGCTCAGAAACTCACCGTTTTATACGGCACAGAGTCAGGGAATAGTGAAGAGCTTGCAGAGAAGTTAGCTAAGGTTGGTAAAAAGAAAGGTTTCAAGGCGAATACCCTGAATATGTCCGAGGCGAAGGTCGCGGATCTAAAAAAAGCCGATGTGTTACTAGTAGTAGTAAGCACATGGGGTGACGGTGAACCACCAGAGGCTGCGGAAGAATTTCATAAAGAACTGATGTCAAGTAGCGAGTCACTAGACGGGGTTCAGTTCTCAGTCTGTGCACTAGGTGATACAAGCTATGATCAGTTCTGCCAAACAGGCAAGGAGGTAGATACCCAGCTAGAGAAACTAGGTGCAAAGCGTTTTTTCGACCGTGTTGATTGTGATGTCGATTTCGAGGAAGCATTCGATACCTGGTCAGCATCTGTATGGTCTGAGTTAGCAAAGGCGTCTGCTCAAGTAGCCGTGCCAGCAGTCATAGGTGGTGTAACAGCTGGAGCAGTGGGTCAGGTATTTAATAATAAGAACCCTTTCCCAGCGGAAATCATTGATAATCAGCTATTGAGCGGTGATTGTTCATCTAAGGAGACAATCCACGTGGAACTATCGTTAGAAGGTTCAGGGTTAAGTTACCAGCCAGGTGATGTTCTCGCTGTGATTCCTCGTAATGCTGATGATGTAGTGGACGCTCTTATCAAGGCTTCAGGTTTATCAGCGACTGATTCGGTTGAGCTAAAGCTAGTAGGTAAGAAGTCACTCCGTGAGGCGCTGATTGAAAACTTAGATATCACAAGCTTATCTCGTAAGGTAGTAACAGCATGGCAGGCGCTCTCTGGCTCGGAGGAACTGCTTAAGTTACTAGCAGATGATGCTAAAGCTGATCTTAAGCAGTGGATCGATGGTCGTCAGGTCATTGATCTAGTAGAAGGTTTCGTAGTAAAAGAGCTAACGGCTCAGAAGCTAGTGGACGTTTTCCGTAAATTACCACCGAGACTCTACTCAATAGCTTCTAGTCCTAAAGCTCACCCTGATGAGGTTCATTTAACTGTGGCAGCAGTGCGCTACCATACTCATGATAAAAACCGTAAGGGAGTAGCATCTACATTCCTAGCAGATGATGCACCAAAGGGATCTAAGGTCTCTGTTTACATTCACCTGAACAAAAATTTCCGTCTTCCTGAGAACAGTGACACGCCGATCATTATGGTCGGGCCAGGAACAGGGATAGCTCCATTCCGTGCTTTTGTAGAAGAACGTGCTGAAACAGAAGCTAAAGGTGAGAGCTGGTTATTCTTCGGAGACCAGTGCTACAATGAAGACTTTCTCTATCAGCTCGAGTGGCAAGAGCATCTTAAGAACGGCAGCCTAAGTCGTCTGGATGTAGCATTCTCGAGAGACCAACCAGAGAAATACTATGTGCAACATAAGCTAGAAGAGAATGCGGCTGAAATCTGGCAGTGGCTGGAAACAAAAGGGGCTCACTTCTACGTCTGTGGTGATGCATTACGTATGGCAAAAGATGTGAATGACACATTGATTAGCATCATCGAGCAGCAGGGCGGTAAGTCAAAAGAAGAAGCAGAAGCATACTTAGCTGGCTTGAAAAAGGATAAGCGCTACCAGCGTGATGTTTACTAAAACTGAGCTCCTAACAATTAACTGATAAACTTTAAAAGAGAATGAGCGATACAAAAAAACTTTCACCAAACGAACCACTAAAGATCAATAGTAACTTTCTACGAGGAACACTCGTGGAGGAGATAGCAGATACCAGTAATGGTGCGATCAGTGCTGATAGCCAGCAACTTAGTAAGTTCCACGGAATGTATCTACAGGATGACCGCGATGTCCGTGCTGGTAGAAGAAAGAAGAAGTTAGATAAAGCATATAGCTTCCTTATCCGTGTTCGTTTACCAGGTGGTGTTTCTACCTCAGAGCAGTGGTTAGCGATGGATCGTATTTCTGATGAGTATGCAAATGGCACACTCAAGATTACAACCCGCCAGACATGGCAGCTACACGGTGTTATTAAAAATAACCTGAAAAGCTCTATCCAGGCGATGAATGATGTCTGCATGGACACCATAGCAGCCTGTGGTGATGTTAACCGTAACGTTAACTGTAATGTTAACCCAGACCTCAGTAGTGCTCATACAGAAGCTCATGATTTAGCAACAAGAATCAGTGAGCACCTACTTCCTAGCACCCGTGCTTACCATGAGATTTTCCTCGATGAAGAGAAGGTCGAAACGACAGAAGAGTTTGTAGAGCCACTATACGGTAATACTTATCTTCCACGTAAATTTAAAATAGCTGTAGCTATACCACCATCTAATGATGTTGATATTTATGCTAACTGCCTTTCATTCATTGCCATTCTCGAAGGTGAAAAAATCGTTGGATACAACGTTTCTGTAGGCGGTGGTATGGGCATGACTCATGGTCAGGAAACAACATTCCCGCGTCTAGCGGATGTGATCGGTTTCTGTACACCAGAGCAGGCAGTTGATGTTGCTGAGAAGGTGATGCTTGTTCAGCGAGACTTCGGTGAGCGTAGCGACCGTAAGTATGCGCGTCTCAAATACACAGTTGAGAGGATGACGGCTGATGGTTTCTTAGCGAAGCTGGAGGAATACCTAGGTTACAAACTTGAGCCTGTGCGTGACTTTAAGTTCGAAACTAACGGTGACCGCTTCGGCTGGGTAAAAGATGATAAAGGAAATAATCACCTGACTCTCTTCATTCCTGGTGGCCGAGTGCTAGATACACCAGCTTTTCCAACAAAAACTGGATTACGTGAAATCGCCAAAATTCATGACGGTGAATTCCGCATGACGGCAAACCAGAACCTTGTCATTGCTAATATCACAGATGCAAAGCTACCTGAGATCACAGCACTACTAGAAAAGTATAACCTTCTAAAAAGTCATGAGCAAAGCGCGCTACGTCTGCACTCTATCGCCTGTGTAGCTCTTCCTACCTGTGGACTAGCTCTCGCTGAAAGTGAGCGTTATTTACCACATGTAATAACAGACCTAGAGGAAACTCTAGAAGAGACAGGCTTACGCCATGATGCCATCACTATTCGTATGACGGGTTGTCCTAACGGTTGTGGTAGACCATTCATCTCAGAGATCGGTTTTGTAGGTCGCTCTCCAGGTAAGTATAATGTTTACCTTGGCGGGGGATTCCACGGTCAGCGCCTGAATAAACTGTATAAAGAGTCTGTAGCTGGAGAGGACATCAAGGCTCTCTTATCTCCTATTATCAAAGATTACGCTAATAAGCGTGAAGATGGAGAACGCTTCGGCGACTTTGTTATCCGTGCAGGATATATCAAAGCAACAACAGCTGGAAACAACTTCCACGCAAACATTTCCTAACGTGAGTAACCCCGTAACAAGTTCTGATCTTACAGCTGATATCTTGAATGATGTCAGTGAGGTTAATGCTGCTTTTGAAAAAATAGCAGCACCAGAGCGCCTTAGTTGGCTTCATCAGAAATACGGAACACGCATAGTGCTCAGTAGTAGTTTTGGGTTACAGGCTGCTGTTATGTTGGATCTAATCAGTAAGCATGCGCCTGAGGTCCCAATCGTATGGCTGGATACAGGTTATCTTTTTGCTGAAACATACCAATATGCAGAACAGCTCATTGAGGAGCTGAAGCTAAATGTAACTGTCTATCATCCAAAGCTCTCAGCTGCGCGACAAGAAGCTCTCTATGGAAAGCTCTGGGAGAAAGGAGTTGAAGGTAACGAAAAATATGGCTGGATCAATAAAGTCGAGCCTATGCAGCGAGCTTTAAGTGAGTTCAATGCTGATATATGGATCAGTGGATTACGTCGCTCGCAGTCGTCTACCCGTGTAAACCGTGAGTTTGCAGAGGTGCAGAATAATATTTTAAAAGTTTATCCAATCCTAGACTGGGCGGATGCTCAGGTGTCAGCGTATTTCTATGATCAAAACTTACCTAAGCACCCACTGGAGTCGCAAGGTTACCAGACTATGGGAGATTGGCACTCTACAAGACCTGTGTTAGAAGGTGAGTCCTCTGAAACCTCACGGTTTGGCGGAAGTAAATATGAATGTGGCTTACATTCTGGGACGGGCGACTATCAGATCTAAACCTTCTATTTTCATCTATGCAGGAATTTAAAAACAAAAAACTCCTCCTGCTAGGGCACGGCTCATCGAAGCACTCGGATTCATCTAAGTCTGTTCGAAAACATGCTGAAGAAGTTAGACGGCAGAATATCTTTTTAGAAGTTCACACGGCTTTTTTAAAAGAAGACATGCTTGTCGAGAATGCGCTCGATGAAATAGGTGATGAGGACGTTATCATCGTTTTAGATTTTTTAGCCGAAGGTTATTTCACTAAGCAGGTGATCCCAAAGTTGCTTAAGCTAGCAACCCGACCTGAAACTATTTATTTTAGTCAGCCTGTAGGTTTAAACCCTGTAATGGCTAATCTGCTAGCTACAGCAGCAGAAAATGAGCTGAGAGAATGGCAGGTTGAAGAGACAAGCCTTTTACTCGTAGGTCACGGATCCACTAAGAATAGTCGCTCTAAGCTCACGATGCTAGAGCATATGAAGAGACTGAAAGAGTTAACAGGCTTTGCTGATATTGGTGATCTTTGGTTAGAAGAAGCACCCTTCGTGCCTGAGTGGTCTAAGCTAGCGTCGAAAAAACAAGTTATCGTCGTTCCTTTTTTATTATCGGATGGCCAACATGGTGGCTGGGATATACCAGAGGAGTTAGGCATTAAAAAAGGAGATGCTGTGCATGGTGTCACGCACCTCCTACAAGGACGAGAGTTAAGGATGGCACCAGCTATAGGTGCCATGCCAGATTTTAACCAAGTCATCATACCCGCAGCTCAATCCGCCAGAAAACTAGCTCCGATAGACAAAAGGCATAGCTGTGTTTTTGATCAACCATGTTCGCCTGAGCAAATTGCGTTATGCACATTACATGGCTGCCCCAATAAGAATTAGTTACATTTAAAACTAATGAACACGAATCCGTATCAAGCTCCAGAAATATTAGAAACAGCTAATGACTTAACTACTGATGCTGAGCAAATTAGAAGTGCTCACATTAAGCATGAAGCTTCTGTGAAATCTGTTGGTTCTCTTTATATAATAGGAAGCGTATTTATAGTTATAGCGTGTTTGATTGTTTTTTTAGGTGCGTTTTTTGGTAATACTTTGAGTATAAGCGAAGGTGCTATATTTATAGTTTTATTACCTCTAGGTATTTCGCAATTCGTAGTAGGGCTAAATATAATGAAACTCAAAAGTTGGGTGAAGTTACCTGTAGCTATTTTTTCGATTGTAGGCTTGTTAGGTTTTCCTTTGGGGACTCTTATCAACATTTATATTCTCTATCTGTTTTTTTGCGCCAAAGGAGGAGTTGTTTTATCTAATGATTATAAAGCTGTAATTGAGCAAACACCTCATATTAAATACAAAACATCCAAAGTTATCTGGATTGCATTAATCCTTATGTTGTCCATTTTATGCATTAGCGTATTAATTGCTATAAGCACGTAACGAGGTCATATAGGTATTAATATTAGCTTTTTATTTTTTTTCTTGTTGTTTTAGAATTTTCAGTTATTACTGAAAATAATGAACGAGGATACACCAACTAAGCTAGCTGCAGAAGATGCTAAGTTAGTGGATGTCAGAGAT
>CAYNLE010000036.1:16922-23089 GCA_964397975.1 uncultured Verrucomicrobiales bacterium
GGATACACCAACTAAGCTAGCTGCAGAAGATGCTAAGTTAGTGGATGTCAGAGATGACTTCATAGCTCAATGGGGGGCTTTAGGTAGCCAGTGGGGTATCAATAGAACGATGGCTCAGGTGCATGCTCTTCTTATGGTTACGCCTGATGCGCTAAGTACTGATGATGTGATGGACCAGTTGGCTATTAGCCGTGGTAATGCCCACACTAATCTCAAGGATTTAGTTAGCTGGGGGTTAATTCGTGTGATCGCTAAGAAGGGGGAGAGGAAAGAGTTTTTCGAAGCAGAAAAGGATGTCTGGAAAATTTTTACAATCGTTCTGCGCGAACGTCAGCGCCGTGAGATAGATCCAGCTCTTCAGCTACTTAAGGATAGCTATGAGCAATCAAAGGATCTTAAAGGTGCTGAGGCTGAGGCGTTTAAGGCTCAGGTTAAAGAGCTTGAGCAGTTTGTCGGTTTAGCGCGTAACATGGGAGGTAAGATTGATAAGCTCTCGTATGGTCCAGCCATGAAGCTCGCAGCAAAGATCCTGGGCTAAAAGCGGCTGTCATCACTGATCTTTTTATTTAACACAAACTTTCAATAATTACTGAAAATAAAATATTTTCTAAAATAATATAAAAACAATGAAACTACCGAACAAAATTCAATACATAGAAGTCTACTATGACGGGCGCTGCGGTATGTGCTGCACCTTTCATGAGTGGGTAAATACTCAAGAGCGAAACTTCGAAGTGCGTTTTGCGCCCTATCAGGCACCAGAAGCTGAAGAATGGTTTCCAGGAGTTAATAAGCTAGAACCTGAGCGTGAAATGATCGTTAAAACTGATGAAGGTATACTCTATCGGGGGGCTGAAGGCTGGGTGATGTGTCTTATGAGCTGCAAAAAGTATGTGAACTGGGCAGAGCGTATGACGAACCCGAGGCTGCTACCAATGGCAAAAAAACTTTGTCAGACACTAGCTGCTAGAAGGCATACATTGAGCAAAATGTTTTTCCTGAAAAAGGATAAAGAAGTAGCCAGAGCACTGCATCAGATGCCGGATCAAGAAGACTGCTTCGACTGCGAAACCCTCTATGAAGATAACCAAATAGATGAGACCCCAGATGGGGTCATTTAAAACTTTAAATAAAATATTACCATGAACTATACAATTGTTACTTATGTCTGCTATCTTGTGATAGCTATTCCTCTTACTATCTGGGTGGCGAAGACGCTGCATAAAAACGGCAGGATCTTCTTGCTCAAAAACTTAAATCACGATGAAGAACTGACAGACAGTGTGAACCATCTTTTGGTAGTTGGTTTCTACCTTGTGAATTTAGGTTTTGTTACACTTTACCTTAAGTTAGGTAAAGCCGTGGCTGACCCTGAGGGCGTGTTTGCTGTGTTAAGTGGGAAGCTCGGTAAGGTGATGCTTATCTTAGGTGCCATGCACTTCTTTAACATCTGGCTATTTGCCCGATTAGGAAAAGGTAACGACCCTGAGCAAGCTAAGCGTAGAGCTGCAGCTCATCCTAACATAACAAGCGGAACACCAGCTACAGTTATTCAGGAAACACAGGTTTAAAGGATAAGACATACAGGTATTCATGCACTGTATTGACTGGAGTTCACCAGTGCATGAATTACCTTCTTTAATCAAAATATAGAATTATGAATCAGGGTAGAAAAATAGTCATCACAGCCGCAAATAGTTTTATAGGTCGGTATTTAGCTCGTTTTTTCCATGAGCTAGGTTGGGATGTAGTAGGCATTGCGCGTAGGCGCTTAGAACGGAGACTGAACTGATTTTTAAGAGCCGGTGGGTGGTGCCTATATTATTAGAGACTGAGGGGTTTGTCTTTAAATATCCAGAAATGAAGCCTTGGGAATGGACCTCTGCTGAGTGAGGCGGCTAAATAGAATTCATTTGCTCCTGATGACTGGCTCTTCAATAGAGCAACGAATAGAGCGGAAAATGTATCTATTAGTTATAATAAGCTTGATTTTTACCATGGATTCTGTTTCCAGTGCGTGCATCTTTGCACTTAATCTTAAGTGTAAATCATCAATTGATTTAATTTATTACTGAAATTTGTTATGGAGCCTTCAAACATTATTCCGTTTGAACAAGCCGAACCAACAAATCAACGTCCCGCAACATCTATGAAAAGCAGTCTTCTTTCTCAAGCAGCAGAAATCATCACGGATCCACAGATCCTCGTTAACGTAGTTTCTAAAAGAGTAGCTCAGCTCAATCAAGGGCGTTCACCGCTTATCGAAACTGTGCCTAGTATGGGCGCTGCAGATATTGCTCTTACTGAGATCATCGAAGGCAAAATTATTATTGCTGAAGAGTCTCAAGCCTAAGTCTTTCTTAGGTTTAATGACTATTGTTTT
Source organism: uncultured Verrucomicrobiales bacterium (assembly GCA_964397975.1). GTDB lineage: Bacteria > Verrucomicrobiota > Verrucomicrobiia > Verrucomicrobiales > Akkermansiaceae > Oceaniferula. Next base: position 19,306 of record CAYNLE010000036.1, read on the forward strand.
ATTAGTCATCTATATATAAATTTGGCCTCGTGAGTGCTGATATATCTAATAACCGCAAAGCACGGCGTGACTATCATATTTCTGATGCCTACGAGTGTGGTATCGAACTTAAGGGGACAGAGGTAAAGTCTATACGAGACGGTAAAGTAAATATTGCAGATGCTTTTGCTCGTATAGAAAATGGTCAGGCTTTTCTCTATGGTTGCCACATTCAGCCGTGGCAGACTGCTGGAGAATGGTTTCAGCATGGTGTGACCAGACCACGCAGGTTACTGCTTCATAAGAGGGAGATTATCAAGCTTGACGAGGCAACGTCTCAGAAGGGCTGCACGCTCGCCTGTCTGAAAATGTATTGGAAAAGCGGCAAGGTGAAAGTGGAGATAGGTGTAGGTAAAGGTAAGACCCATTCTGACCAGCGCCATGACCTTAAGAAGCGCACAGAGATGCGTGAAGCACAGCGTGAAATGGCACGTTTTAATCAGCGCTAATAAGTAGAGGCGCGCTATGTTTGATCTTGAAAAGTTCGTCAGTATTGCACCTGAGTGGGCAGGAAGATTAACTTACTATAAGTCGATAGAGTCTACTAACGACGAAGCTAAAAAGCGAATTCGTGAAGGTGTAGAGTCGGGATGTGTTATCTTGGCTGATCATCAGACTGCTGGTCGAGGAAGGCGTGGCTCAGAGTGGCTATCTGAGCCTGGGCACGGCCTTTTATTTTCTATTATTTTAAAGCCTGAGTATTCACAGCAGTACTGGGGTAGGATGTCATTAGTGACAGGGTTAGCGATAGCCACTTGTTTATCAGAGGAGTGGGGGCTTAGTGCCGAAATCAAATGGCCTAACGATATCCTAGTTTTAGGAAAGAAGTGCTGTGGTATCCTGGTAGAGACGCAGGGAGATCACGTCATTATTGGTGTCGGGTTAAATGTCAGCTATTCACCAGCAGATGATCGTTTTATTTCCGTATGGGAGGGTATAGGGAAACCGGTCTCTCGCGAAGAAATACTGGCAGATGTTTTGATAGCTATTGATAACGAGCTGAAGCAGTGCGACGAGAGCGGTTTTAGCGAGCAGTTAGTTCGGCTAAGGAGTAAGTGTGCTTTTTTAGGAAAAGAAATACAATTCACAGCTGACTCCCAATCCCGAACTGGGTTTTTAGTAGGTATAGGAGACTCTGGAGAGCTACTTGTTCGTAATGAAGGTGTTATTACACCTTACATCCATGCTGAGTCGATTCGGCCATTGGATATGAGCTATTAAGGTAGGAAATACTTTAGGCGGTAAAATACCTTTTCGTCCTCAGATGGTAATGCTGTGTCAGTGTATGTGCCTGTAGTGGAAACAGGTGTGAAGGTGGCGATGTCATTCCATACTTCCAGGTCGGTAGATCTCTGAACTGTGTAGAGGGTGTTAGCTATTAGATTAGTTGAGGAGAGCGTGGCGTCTGATGAACCACGAGAAATAGAAAGCTGAATATCAATTTCCCCATCGACGCGCCATGCAAGAGCGAAGTCACTGCTGTCCGACGAGCTACTGACGCGAAGACTGTAGCTGGTATTAGGCTGTAACTCGGTGTTCCAGATGTGCTCTACATTATCTAGTGCACTATCACTAAATTGAATTAACGTATTGCTGCTATCAAGTAGCTCAAGCTGTAGGTTAGGTAAATCTTCGTATTGGTAGGTGGTTGAGAAGAAAGACGAGCTTTCTGTTACAGGTCTTTGCCAGATGAGTGTGGATGATAGAGTGAGTGGAGCATTGAAATCAGGTGTAGTAAATGTGTATACTCTTGTTTGCCCCGTAGTAACGGAGTCTCTTGTCCACCCTCTATAGAAAACAGAACCAGTAGTAGATCTAGTTTGTTCTATGATACGGTAGCTGTTGAAGATATTTACTTCGCCTGCTCCAAATGTAGTGTCAAGAGGTGCTGTCGAACTCTGTGACCATGCAGGGAATTCTTCCTTGGTAGCACCTGTTAGTAATGCTGCTTTAATAGTTTCTGGGTGAATGGCATCAGGGTCGGCTTGCTCACTGGCTTTATCGATAAGAAGTAAAGATGCTGAAGAGAGGGCACCAGTGGCCCAGCTGGTTACAGTTTCGTTAACGACTATATCAGGCTTCTGTCTACCGGGGTTTTCATAGTCAGCAGGTGTTCCGCCAGAAGAGTGGTTTCCATCTGTGCGTCCTACTGAGATAGAGTTGTATGTAGCTCCCCAGCCTTCTGGTATATCATCACTATCTCCGTTATTCATACCGACTATATTAACGACTTCTGAACTGGCAGAGAAAAAGTCGAACCTTTTAATAAGTTCGGCAGCTTGGATCGTTGTTAGGGAGCTTCCGCCAGCTTCAAAGATATAGGCGTGACTCATGACAGGCTCAGTGGAAGAGCTAACTTGCCCTGTGATTCCTAGGAAATTACCTAAAAAGTTATTTGCGCTCCTGATATTGGCTGTGTCGACAGATGGGGTGAGGCTTCCACTAGATCCGTAAAAACGTGAAGCTACATTTGTAGCGTGACCAGAAGTCCCTGTTACGGGGTCATTATCGATGTTTACGATACTTGTATTTGATAAGACAGAGCTTTCTGCATTGGGTAAGAAGTTTCCAGCACTAGTAGCTGCCTCTGTCATAGCGACAGTCAGTCCGTCACCGTCAGGAAGGGTGGCGCCAGCATATTCCTGAAGTTGTGGAAAGTCAGCATCGTCTCTCCAGTCAGCATGTATACTAGCTGATGTCAGAATAAGTGATGATATTAAAATAAGAGGCTTATACACACTACAAAGATAATGGCGGTCAGGATCTCATGCAAGCATGTATTTTGTAACTACATCTTTAGTTGTTATAGATGCCAAATTAAATTCATTTTTCATCAGAGCTTAGCTTGTTAATAAAGACGAAGTCGTTATATATCGGCTATGAAAAAGTTAGCTGCACATTGGCAAATTCTTATAGCTCTATTTTTAGCCACGGGTATAGCTATTGTTTTTCGTCAAATGAACCTCAATGTTTCTGAGGAAAGTGCTACCAGTCGGTTTATTGAGAATACGGTGACGGTAACCGACTTCATTGGTAAACTATTTATACGTGCGCTGCAGATGGTGATCGTGCCACTGGTAGTAAGTTCTCTCATTGCAGGGATCGCTGGGTTGGGGAATGTTAAGGGTTTTGGTAAGCTAGGTCTAAAGACGATAGGTATGTATGTAAGCACTAGTCTTGCTGCTGTTATCGTTGGTTTGGTTTTAGTTAACACGATTCAGCCAGGTTTAAAAAACGGTGAGGCAAACGAGACGATTCGAGCCGCGCTAGAGCAGAGAGCTGATTCAGCTAGCACAGCGGAGAAAGAAAAAGTAGGCATAGCAGGGGAGAAAAAGGCATCAGATTACTCTGATTTATTTAAAAAAATGATACCTACTAATATCGTTCAGTCGGCTACAGATAATGGTCAGCTTCTAGGTCTTATTTTCTTCTCCATATTATTTGCTATAGCGATGACTAAGCTGCCCGAGCAGAATATGTCGACCTTATATAATAGTATCCAGAGTGTGAACGACGTCATGATCATGGTGACGCAGTGGATCATGCTACTAGCTCCTATAGGAGTTTTTGGTCTTATGTTACCTACTGTTTTTCATAGTGGCCCTGAGATCTTTGTGAGTTTAGGGAAATACTTTTTCACGGTGCTATTAGCTCTGTCGGTTCACCTTCTTGTTATCATGCCTCTATTCTTACGTTTTGTAGGTGGGATTAATCCATGGGCTCATTTCAGAGCGATGCGTATGGC
>CAYNLE010000037.1:0-13357 GCA_964397975.1 uncultured Verrucomicrobiales bacterium
CTTTTAATAGTTAATTCAGCTGCTTGTTTAGGATCCTCTGCGATAGCTAGGCATGGGGCTGCTACTCCAGGTGTATAGGCGATCGAGAGGTCATCTAGTGTCTCGATAGGTAATTTCTCCGAGATAGATATTTTTCCTTTAAGCTGTTTATGTGTGATGAGTGAGCGTGTTCCAAAATCTTTCATATTTTTATTGAATAGTAATTGTTCAATGATTGCGAATAATTATTTTTTATAAGAGCATTAGGGGAATGCCACTTCTTTTTCTGTGACGGTTTTGTTTTCAATCGAGGTCGCTGTTGGTTTATCACAAGCTAATAATAGTAAGGAGCCTGCGACAATGAATATGTAATTCTTCATGATGAATTCGTGAGTAACATATGCTTCGAGGTTTGATGTCGCAGTGCTATTCAATTTGTTATCATAAAATAAACTCATCCATCGTCCTTAGCTTACCTATTATTCGTGCAACAACTGTAAAAGCAGTTATTGGATATCGACTTGATAGACGAATCAACAAATCTGGATATGTAGATTTGTTCTTGTTTTGGGTGTTTTTGTGCTTAGTTTGGAGCTGCCCTGTTATGCCTAGACCTGATGCCACAAACGAACTGACCACTGCTCTTAAAAAACGTATTCTGATGCTTGATGGAGCGATGGGAACTACGATACGAGGTTATGGTCTTAGTGAAGAAGATGCGCGTGGTGAGCGCTTTAAGGATACGGATAAAGATTTGCTCAATAATGGAGATATTCTTTCCCTAACGAGGCCAGATGTTATTTTTGATATTCATAAACGCTTTTTAGCAGAGGGTTCAGATATTGTAGAAACAAACTCATTTTCAGGGACGTCGATCGCTCAATCTGAATTTTTTGTTGAAGACCCGCGTGAATCTGGTGAGGGCAGAAAGGACCCTGAGTTTTACCAGAAGGTGATAGATGATAAGTTTTTAGAAGAGCTGGCGTGGGATATAAATGTCGAGTCTGCGAAGTTGGCACGTAAGGCGTGTGACGAAGTAGAGGCTGATACTGGTATTAAACGATACGTGGCTGGTGCCATCGGGCCGATGACGGTGGGTTTAAATAATGCGGCAGTAGATCCTAATGACCCTGGGTTTAGAACGGTGACGTTTGATCAGGTTTATGTAGACTATAAGCGTCAGGTGAGGGCTTTGATCGAAGGAGGGGTTGATATCTTAATGGTAGAAACGATTTTCGATGCTCTGAACTCGAAGGCTGCGTTAGTCGCCATTCAGGATGTTTATGAAGAGGATGAGCTAAGGTTACCCGTCATTATTTCTGCAGCAGTAGGCCGTGGTGGTGAGACGATGATTTCAGCACAGAAAATCGAGGCTCTATGGAATGCTGTGGCTCACGTGAAGCCGCTTGCTATAGGTCTTAACTGCTCATTGGGGCCTGATGAGATGCGTCCGTTTATTGCTGAGTTGAGCCGTGTTTCTGAGTGCTTTGTATCGTGCTACCCGAATGCAGGGATGCCGGATGCTTTATCAGAAACAGGGTTCCCGATGCTGCCGGAGGATATGTATGAGCGGCTCCAGGATTTTGCCAAATCTGGCTTTATTAATCTAGCAGGTGGCTGCTGTGGTAATACACCGGAACATATCGGAGCGATTGCCCGAGGGGTGGAGGGGATAGCGCCTCGCGAAATACCGACCATAGAGCCATTTCTTAGACTATCTGGAACTGAGGCGTATAATCACACGGCGGATAAGAATTTCCTGATGATCGGTGAGCGGACAAATGTAGCTGGATCGCCTCGTTTCCGTAAACTTGTTCAAGAAGGGAAACTAGAAGAAGCTTTAGCAGTGGCTCGCCAGCAGGTCGAAAACGGTGCGCCGGTGATCGATATTTGTTTTGATGATGGATTGATCGATGGTGTTGATATGATGACGAGATTTTTGAACCTCGTTCAGTCTGAGCCTGATATTACGAAAGTGCCGATCACGGTCGACTCCTCGAAGTGGGAGATTATTCTAGCTGGTCTTAAGTGCTTACAGGGTAAGGGGATCGTGAATTCGATTTCTCTCAAAGAGGGTGAAGAGGTATTTAAAGATAATGCACGCACGATTATGAAGTTTGGTGCTGCTGCTGTAGTCATGGCGTTCGATGAACAAGGTCAGGCGGCGACATATGAGGAGAAGATTCGAATTTGTGAAAGGGCTTATAGAGTCCTTGTTGATGAGGTCGGCTTTAATCCGCAGGATATTATTTTTGACCCTAACATTTTGACCGTGGCCACTGGGATCGAAGAACATAATAACTATGCAGTTGATTTCATTAATGCGACGCGTTGGATTAAAGAAAATTTACCAGGGGCTAAGGTTTCTGGTGGAGTTTCTAATGTATCGTTTTCGTTCCGCGGTAATAATCCTGTGAGGGAGGCGATGCACGCAGCTTTTCTCTATCACGCAGGAAAAGCGGGCATGGACATGGGCATCGTAAATGCTGGTATGTTAGAAGTCTACGATGAAGTAGGCGAGGACATGCTGAAACATGTCGAAGATGTTTTGCTGAATCGTGACCCTGATGCTACTGAGAGGCTGCTAGATTTTGCTGAGCAGTTTAAAGGGGTGAAGAAAGAAGCTCAAAAAGAAGATTTAGAATGGCGTGAAAGACCGGTTGAGAAGCGTTTAGAGCACGCCTTGCTTAGAGGTATTGATACATTCATTGTGGAAGATACTGAGGAAGCGCGTGTGAAGTATGAGCGCCCGCTGGCAGTTATCGAAGGTCCGCTGATGGACGGTATGGGTATTGTCGGTGACTTGTTCGGGGCTGGTAAGATGTTTCTACCACAGGTGGTGAAGTCTGCTCGTGTTATGAAGAAGTCAGTTGCTTATCTGGAGCCATATATGGAAGAAGAGAAGGAGGTCACGGTGGTGAAAAAATTAACCGCCATGATGGAAGAAGACTCTTCTCTCAGTGAGGCTGATGCTCGCATTCGTGCTGAGAAAGAGATGAATGCAGGTCGTATTCTTATGGCAACGGTGAAGGGTGACGTGCATGATATTGGTAAAAATATCGTGGGTGTCGTGCTCGCGTGCAATGGTTTTGAGGTCATTGATATGGGGGTGATGGTTCCATCTCAGAAAATTTTAGAAGTGGCAGCAGAAAAGCAGGTAGATGTTATTGGTTTATCGGGTTTGATCACTCCGTCGTTGGATGAAATGGTAAATGTGGCGAAGGAGATGGAGAGACGAGGACTAAAGACACCAGTCTTAGTAGGTGGAGCGACGACCAGTGCGGCACATACTGCTGTAAAGATAGCACCGCACTACAGCGGATCTATTATCCATGTGCTGGATGCGTCGCGCTCTGTTCCTGTCACTACGGCGTTGTTAAGTACTGAGCGAAGCGCGAAATTTGTATCGGATAACGAGGAGCGACATCAGAAGCTGAGAGATAATTTTAATAAGAAGGAAAAGACGACGATCAGTTTAGAAAAAGCGCGTTCTAACAAGTTTGTTTATGACTGGGACGGTTATAAGCCGGCGCAGCCAGAATTTACTGGAACACGTGTTTTTGAAAACCAGTCGCTGAGAGAGCTAGCCGAATACATCGACTGGACACCATTTTTCCATGCTTGGGAGCTAAGAGGAGTTTGGGATAGAGAGGCTAAGGTATTAAAAACTAGAAATGCTGAAGCTGCTGAGGTTGCACAGGCACTTTATTTAGACGCTCAGAAGTTACTGGAGGAGATTATAGAAACCAAGCGATTCACAGCAAAGGGTGTCTATGGGTTTTTCCCGGCACATGCAGATGGTGATGATATAATTTTACCTGAGCATGACGCTACGTTTCATACGCTTAGGCAGCAGGTAGCGAAGACAACAGATAAGCCGCATATGGCGCTGAGTGATTATGTTGCTGGAGAAGGGAAGGGCGACCATGTAGGGGGCTTTGTAGTTTGTATTCACGGGGCAGATGAGTGGGCTGCTGAATTACGTGAAAAGCATGAGGTGGACTCTGCAATCATGGTTCAAGCTATTGCTGACCGTTTAGCAGAGGCTTGTGCTGAGCTATTACATCATCGTGCACGAGTAGCGTGGGGCTATGAGCGGACTAATGAGTTTAACCATAATGAATTAATCAAAGAAATTTACCGAGGAATACGCCCAGCACCGGGGTATCCTTCTCAGCCAGATCATACTGAAAAGAAAACGCTGTTTGGTCTATTAGATGCTACCAACGCGATAGGAGTAGAGCTTACCGAGTCCTGTGCTATGCATCCTGGTTCAGCGGTCTCAGGGCTCTTATTCTCTCACCCTGAAAGTAAGTACTTTGCCCTTAGTCAGTTTGATAAAGATCAGGTAGAGGACTACGCCCAGCGTAAGGGCTGGGACATGGATACAGCTGAGAAGTGGCTAGGGCCGTGGTTGGCCTATTAGGCCGGCGGCCTGTAGATGAAGGGGGTGGAATGCTAAGGTAGGGTTATAGCGGTCAGTTAGATCCGCTAAACTATACTTTACACATAAGGTAGAGCCTCAGCGCGAGCGTCGATTTGTTCGCTGTTGTTGAGCAGTTCTTGGATAGGGTCCCAGCGGGCTGAGAGCAGAGCTTCTCTGGCAGAACTAGGCATGGTGACTGAGAGTGATTGATCGCCGTAAGTGACTTCCATTTTCTCGAGGTCGATGGCGATTTCTAACTGTGGATTGTTTTCTACGGCTGCGGTAAGAGCATCGACTTGTTCTTGGGTAGCGCAGACACAGGGCATACCGATACCAGTGGAGTTCCCGAAGAAAATCTCAGCAAAGCTGACGGCTATGATCGCACGGAAGCCATTACGGTAAATGGACTGGGGTGCGTGCTCACGTGATGAACCGCAGCCGAAGTTTGGCCCAGCAAGCATGACAGATGCACCAGTGAATCGTGTATCATCTAGTGGGTGGTTAAGTGAATTACCCTCAGTATCAAAACGAATGTCGTAGAACATTCCTTCTGCGAGGTCATCAAAGGTCACGCACTTGAGGAAGCGAGCTGGGATAATACGGTCGGTATCAATATCAGCACCTGGGATGAAAACGGCGGTTCCAGAAACTTGAGTAACAGCAGAAATAGACATAATGTTAGGATCTATGTAGAATGTGATTTATTGCACACGGGTGACTTGGTATCCCGCTTGAGTAAGAAGTTCGTTGACGGAGCCTTGTCCGATATAGTGTGCTGCACCAGCGGCAAAGAAATTGGTAGTAGCGGCAGGCTGGCTTAGTTCTTTTTGAATGGTATCTGCCATGCCTTTGTTTCTATTAATGAGTAGGTTGACTAGCAGCTTGTCGACAACAGCCTTGTTGATTTTATAGCCAAGGACTTCAGTTTTTCTCATTTCCTTGATGACGGCTTCGGTGTCACCTAGGAGATATTTATTGATCATGTTTCCGTAGACAGAGAGCTTTTTCTCACGGTGTAGTTTCATTATCTGCAGAGTGTCTTTGAGGAAAATAGTTTGCTCCTGCTGTGTTGTGGTGGAGAATGCTCCTAACTGCTGTTCATATGTTTCTAGGGCTTTAAGCTTCTTGCCAGCTTTACTTGCTCGTGCATAAAGCTGGAAGTCTAGAGCTTTCTTGCCTTCGAGTTGATTTTTTAAAATCGGAAGAGAGGCGGCAATAGCCCAGATGTTAAGTTTTTCAAAAACAGCGGTATTTAAAGCAGGGTTGATAGCTGCTAGTTCATTTTCTAGAGCGGTGTGGGTATCGTTTCCGATAATTTCTTTTAGCGTTTTATTATCCTTACGTATCATCCACTTTGTTGCCTGAAGCTGCTTCTGTGGCGCTAAGTCGACTTCTGTGAATAGGGCGTCTGATGAATCAAACGCTTTCTGAGCTGCTGGGTGTAATGTTGTGACCCGTTGGTCAGGAACATGAATAGTTCCGAATAGGTAGCTTGGTTTTTTAAGTCCTTTTCCTTCTATCTTCCATAGCATCGGTTTTACGGGGTGCTTGATAGTAGTTAGGTCAACCTCTGCATTCGAGGTTTGCAGCGCTATAAGGCACAGTGTAGCACAGAGGTAGATGTAGGCTTGTTTGATCATAGTTTTATTATTTTACAGAAAATAGATCTCTAGCGTCAGCTACTTCGCCTTTGATAGCGGCAGCGGCGACCATGAGTGGGCTCATAAGGAGAGTTCTGCCAGTAGGGCTTCCTTGACGACCTTTAAAGTTTCTGTTGGAAGATGATGCGCAGAGCTGATCACCTTTGAGTTTATCTGGATTCATTGCTAGGCACATAGAGCAGCCAGCACTACGCCACTCGAAGCCAGCGTCGATAAAGATTTGGTCTATCCCTTCTTTTTTACAAATGGATGCGGTAATTTGTGAGCCTGGAACAGCTAGAGCTTTAACGCCGTCAGCTACTTTATGGCCTTTGATATATTGTGCTACTTCTCTGAAGTCTGAGATGCGGCCGTTTGTGCATGAACCGATGAAAGCTACATCAACATGGGTGCCTTTGATAGGTGCTCCAGCTGGCAGCTTCATGTATTCTAGAGCTTCTTCTATGGTAGTTTTTTCCTGCTCAGAGTTAGCGGCTGCAGGGTCGGGTATAGTCTCAGAAACGGCGATGCCGTGATCGGGTGAGATACCCCAAGTGACAGTTGGTTCGATATCTTCAGCTTTAATGTTGATAATGTCTTCATAGACAGCGTCTTCATCCGATGCGTAAGCTGACCAGCGTGTAAGAGTTTTCTCCCATTCTGTATCAGCAGGTGAGTATGGACGGTTTCTTAGATAGTCAAAGGTGGTTTGGTCAGGGTTGACGTAGCCGCAGCGAGCACCACCTTCGATTGACATATTACAGACTGTCATACGCTCTTCCATGGTGAAGTTATCAAATACGGAGCCCGCATATTCGTATGCGTAGCCGATCCCGCCATTAGCTCCTAAAACGCGAATGATATGAAGTGCTACATCTTTAGCGTAAACCCCTGGTTGAAGTTCACCGTCTACGTTGATACGGCGGACGTTGAGCTTTTCCATGGCAACGGTTTGTGAGGCTAACACATCACGTACCTGTGTGGTGCCGATACCGAATGCGATAGCACCGAAGGCTCCATGGGTAGCTGTATGTGAGTCGCCACAAACGATTGTTGAGCCTGGCTGGGTGATGCCCTGCTCTGGCCCTACGATGTGGACGATACCCTGCATACCTGATGCCAAGTCAAAATAGGTAATGTTGAATTCATCAACATTTTTTCTGAGCTCAGAGATCATGGAGTCTGCTAGAGGGTCAGCAAATGGGCGTTTCTGGCTCTCAGTAGGGACGATATGGTCAACTGTAGCAAATGTACGGTTGGGGTATTTTACAGTGAGGTTAAGGTCACGTAGCATACCAAATGCTTGAGGGCTAGTAACCTCATGGATGAGGTGGGTGCCTATAAATAGCTGGGTGCGGCCATCAGCTAATGTGCTCACTGCGTGTTCGTCCCAGACTTTTTGATATAAATTTTTTCCCATGATCGTATCCCACACAATGTAGTGTGCAGGTTTTTTTTAGCCCGAATTTGTAAAAAGGCAAATCTGGAATAGGGGTAATTTTTGAAAAAAAAAGTGGGGTTCACGAATGAACCCCACCAACCCCTCCTTCAGTGGGAGTGAAGGAGGAACAACAACGCACGTTCCATAGGGAACAATAAGTAAGATGCTACTAGTGAGTTATTCGTCACAAAATAGTGGGGATAAATATATTTAGTTGAATAATTATTTGCACAAATTGAAATTTGATTGAGGAATGATCATATTTTAGAAGGTTTTTATCCACGGCTTCATATGTTGAATATTTATCAGAGGGTTTTCCCTGTTCTAGTTGCTTTATTGTTTGCAGGCGTTTTGCAGGCACATGACGTTAATTCGCTGTATTCAGAGTTTGAGCAAGATGGAGATAGCTGGACATTAAATATTCTATTTGATGCCGCGCTTGCCGTTCCTGAGATAAGAGAGGATAGAGATCGGCCGCAGCCGCCTCGTGATTGGCTATATGATAGAACGGAGCAGGAGCATCAGGCTATGCAGCAGGAGGCCGTTCAGTATATTACTAGACTGCTATCTGTTAGTTACGGTAATGAAGCTTGTCGGTATGAAGTTGTATTTCCCGAATTTGAGCAGGTATCGCCTGATTTCCCTCAGCTGCTGAGTGGAGGAGCCTACTTTACAGCTGAAGTTAAGGGGGTTTTACCAAAAGCGGGGTTCATTTCAGAAACGAAGGACTTTGATATTGCAGTAAATAAGGGTGATTTCCCCGATTTACTAATCAGGTATGTGCATGGTGAAAACCCTGAGTGGGGTGATGAATACTGTACTATTGAGCCAGAAGGGGAGGCAATTGTTTTTAAGACGGCTAGAAAAGGTAATGTTTTTTCTCTCGTGAAGATTGGTTTTTTCCACGTTATCCCTGATGGGTTAGATCATATTTTATTCATTGTAGCTTTATTTTTTGCGGTAAGGAAGCTGAGGGTATTACTGCTACAGTCGCTTGTATTTACCGTCGCACATAGCTGCACGTTGGCTTTGTGTGTTTCTGGAGCATTAGGTTATCAGCATTGGCCTGCTCAGATTACATCTTTAATCGAGCCACTTATTGCCTTCAGTATTATCTATTTAGCTCTCGAGAATATTTTCAGGAGAAAAAGAATAAAGTCTCGCCTGGTAGTTATTTTTCTTTTTGGGCTTATTCACGGGCTAGGTTTCGCTAGCAGCTTAGGCTCATACTTGAAGTTTTCAGGTGACTGGTTCTTGCCGCTTATGCTGGCTAATCTGGGCATAGAGCTGGCGCAAGTTTGTGTCTTAGTTTCTATGTGGTGTCTGACTATTTGGTTAGCGAAGTCAGAATTTCATTACTCCAGAGTAAGTAAGTGTGGGTCATTAGCTATAGCGCTGTGTGCTAGCTGGATGTTTTTCCAGAGGATTTTTTAATTTTAGTCAAAGGATTGAAAATCAATTTGTACTCCTTTACTTTTCCATGAGCGAGAAATATCTTCTTCTAGCTCCTCGTAGCTGCGCCCATTCAGTAATGACTTAAGAGCCTCTTCTCCGCTTTTTCCTTCTTTTAGAGCCATTAAAAATGCGTTGATATTACTACGGTCTTCTTCCATTTGTAAAAAATAGGTAGTGATAAGAAGTCCTAGACCGTAATTAAAGGTAGCTGAGGTAAGAAATTCATCATAGGGCATGAGCATGTAATCCCTTAGGCGAGGAGCTGTTATATTTTCTCCTAACGCTCTCCCTCCACGATTCTTTTTACCATATGAGGTTACAAATTCTTTGATGGAGCTGATATTGTTACCAAGTATAAATTTACCAGACCGATAAGGGGAAACAGCACAGTACTCTGCAAAGCCTTCAGAAAACCACCCGAGTGCTCCAGCTTGATAATATTCATGATCTGTGAGTTGGTGCACGATTTCATGTGGTAGTGTTCGGTTTGACTTATCGTAGTCGTATCGATAACCACTATTTGATTTTTTTAGCCCTAAGCTTTCTAGTTTTACTAGAATAAGGTTATTTCTAGGGGAAAAGGTGCCCGCTGAGCCTGGGATGCCGCCATTGCTTAGGTAGGAACGCTCATGCTCGAAGAGTAAAATTTTATTTCTAAACTGTTCTCCTGGAACGTGTGCTTTCATCATAGAAAGTGGGAGCTGCCGGCAGAGTTCTCTAGTAGCCTCGAATAAAACGGAGAATTTTTTTATAACGTTCTTTGATAGAGGAACATCACTAATGAATTCATAGTTAGGGCTGTGGTATACATAACGTCCATTATCTTCATTAAAGATTGTAATTTCAGGACTGACATCGACAGAGATAAGACTTGGCCATGCAGCGTCGAAATTGTTTTTTAAGTCAAAAGCAGCTACGAGATCCTCTGTTTTAAGCTTGGAGATTTGGCTGAGGTCGAGACTCTTATTTTTGTCGTCGAGTTTAGCCCCATCTCCCTGATGCATGCTTTTGAGGTAAACAATATCGTCTTCCGATAATTGATCAAACTGGATGGTATGAACTTTATTGCTGTTTTTCAGTTTAATATCTACAGCGTTTTCATGCACTTTGATAATATGAGCAAAGACAGCTTTCCCCTCTTTGTTTGTAAGTGTTCTCTCTTCGGCTAGACAAGGCTGTAGGGCTAGAGATACGGCTGTGTATATAACTAGTGGATATATGGTTTTTATATACAGCATGAAATGTAGGACTATTTAAATGTGATAGTTATTCCCCGAACTTTCCAAGCCTTAGAAATATCTTTCTCTAGTTCGTCGTAGCTACGTCCAGCTAATAGGTATTTGATAGCATCTTCGCCTTTTTTGCCATTTTTTAGAGCCTTCATGAACTTAATGATGTTTCGTCTGTCGGACTCCATGTGGAAGAAGTAATAGGTGAATAATGTTGCTAGACCATAATTGTGATTGGCTTGTTGTAGAAAACTTTGGTATGGTTGAAGCATGTAGCCTTTAAGGTCAGGGGCTAATATTTCTTGTCCAAGAGCTCGTCCACCTACTCCGTTTCTTCCATAAGCTGTGACATACTCTTTGATGTTTTTTAAATTCTTACGTAATACAAATTTTCCTGATTGGTATTGAGTAGCGGTGCAATATTCAGCAAGGCCTTCAGAGAACCAACCAAGAGCACCGTGCTGGAAATATTCAATGTCAGTAAGCTGGTGAATCAATTCGTGTGTAATGACGCTGTTAGTCCCGGTGTTGTCATAGACATATTTCCCATGCTTTTTAACGACTCCTAAGCTGGATAACGGGATGATTACACTATTATTTCTAGGTATATATACACCAGCTGCTTTTGGTTTACCGCCATTTGCGTAATATGTATGTAAGTTCGCAAATAAGAATACCTTGTTGCGGCTAACAGTTCCTGGGAGGTGAGCTTTCATGCTCGAGATAGGTAGTTTGCGGCAGTACTCTCGTGTGGCTTCAAATAATAGAGAGAACTTTGTAATGATGGTATTGGTGAGAGGCACATCAGAGACGAACTCATAGTTAGGGCTATGGTAGACATAATGCCGGCGATCTTTATTTATGCTAATCGTTTTTACATTGACGTTAATAGGAACACTAACAGAGTTCGGCCAATTTGTTAGGTAGTTGTCGACTAAAAGATATTTTCTTTTTAGTTCATTGGAGCTAGAGGGGCTTGATTCGCTTCTGGGTGGAGTTTGTGGGGGTCTAGATGGCTTTTTGGGTAATATAGACGATTGGTTGCCGATACGGTCACCCTGATTGTTAGGAAGAAGCGGTGCTTTTTTTGAATTAGAATTTAGGAACTTCTGTTGAGTTTTTCCGCTTTTGCGAGCTTTGAAGTAATCTTGGTCAGAGTCAGATAATTTGCTGATTGGTATGTGATATATTTTTGTTTTTCCGGGGACAATGACGCTTACCTTACCACCTGAAATATTGATGATTTTCCCTTCAAACGTTTTCCCTTCGCGATCAGTGAATATTCGAGCAGAGAGAGGGGTGCTTACCATGCAGAGTAAGATGGCAGAAAAAGCTAGATGAAATATTTTTAGGGTCTTCATATTGAAATATACTTATAAGGTTATAAGAACAGGGCTCTCTTGAGACAATAATATTATGAGCTGATACTTGCAGAATACTGTGTCTAAGGGTATGCCAGTGGTGATGAAAGTTCTGAGTTATAAAGATGCGGCTTATGCAAGGTTTGTAAAAAAGCTAGATCGTAGAGCTGTGCCAGGTAGTGGAGCTGGTAATGTGGAGTCTATAGTAGCTGGTATTATTCAAGATGTTCAGAAACGCGGTAATGCAGCTGTTTTTGAATATACTCAGAAGTTTGATGGCCTGAAGCTTACAGCGAAGTCTATTTATGTTTCAGCGGATGAGATCGAAGCTGCTTATGCTGAGGTTAGTGAAGATGTTAAAAAGGCAGTGGCAGTCACTCATAAGAACATTCACGCTTTTGCAAAGCGTAGCTTAAGAAAAGACTGGAAGACTAAAAATAAACAAGGCGTGGAAGTAGGTGAGCGCTTTACTCCATATGATCGGGTAGGTGTTTATATACCAGGTGGTAAAGCTCCGCTTGTATCCACATCTTTAATGACGGCGGGGTTTGCTCAGGCCGCGGGCGTTCCTGAGATTTTAGCAGCTACTCCTGCAGATAAAGATGGTAAAGTAAATGCAGCTTTACTCTATGCGCTTGTGGAGGCTGGAGCTACAGAGATTATTAAGGTAGGCGGCGCTCAGGCGATTGCTGCGATGGCTCTGGGGACAAAGTCGATACGACCTGTTGAGAAAATATTTGGGCCAGGGAATGTGTTTGTTGTGGAAGCAAAACGTCAGCTTGTAGGAGCTGTTTCTATTGACCTTTTGCCTGGGCCGAGTGAGGTGCTTATTGTGGCTGATAAATCAGCTAAAGCCGAGTATATAGCCGCTGATATGCTAGCTCAGGCGGAGCACGGTGGAGATAGTATGGTAGGCTTTGCTACAGATTCTAAAAGGCTACTGACGCAGGTTCAAAAGCAGCTCGAGAAACAGGCTACGAAACTATCACGCGAAAAGTATATCCGTGAGGTTTTGAAAAAAGAAACGTTTTGTCTGCTTACGAAAGATATCCCAGAAGCGATTGAGATTTGTAATCAATTTGCACCTGAGCACTTATCGTTAGTGGTCGAGGATGAAGATAAATATCTATCACAGGTTCGCACTGCTGGAGCTATCTATGTTGGCTCATTAGCTGCGGTAGCAGTGGGGGACTTTGTAGCTGGGCCGAGTCATACATTACCGACAGGAGGATCCGGTAAGTCATTTTCAGGCCTGCGCGCTGACCAGTTTCAGCGACGAGCAAGTATCGTCAGAATGGATGCTAAAGCTGTGGAGAACTCACTAGAAACGGTCGAAACATTTGCACGCATTGAGGGTTTAGATGCTCACGGTAAATCTGTGAGTATTCGACTTAAATGATCGTGCTGGAGGTTGGGTGAAGCTGGAGCATCTGTTTTTGATGCCCAGTAAAATACTATCTCATGGAGAGCATGTTTTTTGCCCATACCCATTTGTCTATTTCACCATTTTTGATGAGGGCGATAGCTCCGTGAGTTTCCTCGCCAAGGATAGTGACAGCTTTGAATATAACTCGTCCGGTTTGTTCGTAAGCGACGTTGTCGACAGTTTCTGGTCCTCCTATAGCCCACTTTGTAACCTGTTTAGCAGAGAATTCTTTGACGTTGCCATCGCTGACATGTGATTTCATAAGAGCGATGAGGGCTTCTTCTGATAGGGGGTCGGTATTTACAGGTTTTACTACTTCTGGCTTGGGTGGCGATACAGGAGCAGGTTTGATTTCTTCTTTTACTTGCGCTATTTCTTCGGTTTTAGCCACTGGCTCTAC
>CAYNLE010000037.1:13457-20309 GCA_964397975.1 uncultured Verrucomicrobiales bacterium
CTCTGGTATAGGTTCAGTTTTAACGACAGTCCCAGGTGTAGTAGCTGGTTTTTGTGCTGAACGAGCTAGTATTTTAGGAAGGACTAGCTTTTTGAAATTTGTTTTGTTGATGTTGATGGTGCTCTCGATGGGTATCGAGAGGTGCTGAATAACCAATTTTTCTCCGCTAATTTTAACTGGTTTGACGCTGCTCCCTTTTGGTAAGAGAATGTTGATTTCATTTGAAGGGTCAGAGATATTAAAATCCTCTACAAGTTCTACTGTTTCTGGAAAGTCTTCATGAGTCACCTTGCTTAAGTCTAACTGAATATTAGAGGTTTCAGCCTTAGTACCTCTTTGAGTGATAATAGGCTCAATGAAGTAGCCAGCAGTTACTGCTGCTAGCACGATGATGATGTTCGTAGGCGCACTCATATTATTTTAATCTATTAACTATTTTTTCTTACGAAGAAAAGGAGGAACATCAAGATCTTCACCATCGTGGAGATTTGGGTTTTCTCCTTCGAACTTGCCACGAGGCTTACCGCCTAGCTCTAGTTCTGGCTGCACGGTGTCTTTTTTTTCTGGTGAAGGGGTAGCGTCTTTTTCTTCAGTTGAACTGGTTGAATCAATAGCTTCTTCAGATGCCGAATCACTGCTGTCGGTTGTTTCTGTTGAAGGTATTTCAGCTTCGTCTGTAGCAGTAGCTTCTTCTGTTTCTTCGATTGGAGTCTCAGCAGGTTCCTCTTCGCTGGAGTCTGCTGTCTCTTCTATTGTTTCAGCAGAGGGAGTTTCGGTCACTTCTTGACTAGCTTCTTCCTCGTCGAGCTCGACGGTTGGCTCTTCAGCTTCAGTCTCTACAGGATCAGGTTGAGATTGAGTGGGTATGAGGTGGGTGACGGAAGCTTCATTAAGTTTTTCCTCTGGTAGAGCACTGATTATAGTTACGCTAAGGCTGTCACCCATTGTTGGGTCGACGGCCGCACCAAATAGAATATGTGCAGAATCAGGAACGTATTTAGCAAGTTTTTGCATCAGTAGCTCTACCTCATAGAGTGTAAGGCTCTCACCTCCACATATATGAACGAGCACAGTTGTTGAATCTTTGAGCAGACCGCCTTTGTCTAGTAGTGGGCTGGTGAGTGCGTTTTCTAATGCTGCATGTGAGCGGTTTTCTCCGTCGGATATACCAGATCCGAATAGGCAGCGTGAGCGAGTGGCATCAAGTGCTGAGACGAGATCGTCTAAGCCAACATTGATGATACCAGGACGAACGACCAAGCGGATGACGGCTTTGATCGATTCTGAGATCATGCGGTCAGCGGCGGCAAATGCTTCATGGATACCATTTTTAGCGAGAATGAGTTCTCCCATACGGCCATTTTCAAAAGTCACGAGAGCATTCGCTAATACGGCAAGTTCATTGAGGGCTTCGTCAGCCTGCTGCCGGCGTCTTTTTCCCTCAAAGTTAAAGGGCATGGTGGCAAATATAACGACAAAGGCATTTTCCTCACGAGCAATGCGTGTGATCAATGGTGCCGCACCAGAACCAGTGCCGCCACCTAAGCCAACACATAAAAAGATGATTTGGTGCCCGCGTATGGCCTCTCTGATAGATTCTTCTGACTCTTGAGCCGCTTGATTACCAAGCTCTGGGTCGCCGCCACAGCCTAACCCCATGGTCAGGGCTTTACCTATTTGGATTTTTTCTTTTGCGACGGACCGCTGTAAAGTGCGTAGATCAGTGTTGATAGATAGCAGCTCAGAGCTGGCTAAACCATCGAGACCTACCCGGTCTAGTATATTGGCGCCAGCACCACCTAAACCTATTATTTTGGCTGATGATTCAGGGATGGTCTGTTCTGGATCATGCTCGTATGAAATCATAGATCTAAGAAAGTCAATTATCCTTAGAATATCAATAGCTAAGATGTCTTAAGTAAAAGAAAAGTAGCTTCTATATACTTTTTACATGAATTTAGCGAGAAGTCCTGGGACGATTCCATGCCATGACCATGCTCGAATAGAGAGTATGACGGCCTCTTTTTCATGACTGCGGGTAAAAATATTCCTTTTATTTAGAATGATTTCAGCGAGTACAGCAGCCTGCCGATCCGCGATGAATACATATAGCTGGGCTACACATGAGATACTGATGGAGCCAATGATGACGCTGAGTATCCAAATCATTGGGAGTTTTGCTAATACAACTGCAAAGATGACGATAATAAGTACAAATACAGGTAAGACATAACCAAGGCGGATGGCCCATTGCCTTTGGGCAAGGAGCTTCGGCTGTTTAATCGATAGAAGGTATAATCCAACGATTAAAGCAGCTTTGCCGTTTGTTAATGCGGTGTCTGATTTTGTTAGTTTTGCTGGTAGAGATATTGACTTTCCTTTTATGTCACTTTGCAAATTGGAGTTTGATTTCGATATAGTGATTTTAATATCTTCATGTCCTGCAGCTAGAAGCATTTTTTCTGCTAGGTCTAGTGGAGCTATGCTTGTCTCGTAGTTAGAAGATGATTTTAGGATTCGATCCGAAAAAAACCTTCGCGTGAGTAGCGATGCCAAAATGGGTAATAAGGAAAGCAATATGATGGCACGATGCATAGCGAGTAAGTAAAAGGTAATAGAGCTGGATACTATTTCTTTAGTTCCCTTGTTTTGGTAAAGGGTCGTTTTTAAAATGCATTTTTTGTCGATGTAGCATGTTGTAGTTTGCTATGACAACATCTACTTTTGTAGGTGTGCCTTGCGCATGGGATCGGCTAGCTTCGAGGGCTTTATTAGACCATTCTAGAGACTTGGTGCGGTTTCCCTTAGCGAACCAAACTTCCCCCATGGTATCTAGGTAAGCTGGCTTGTTCGGCTTTATTTGTAGCGCAGTTCTGGCGTGATTAAGAGCTTCATCAAGTCTGCGAACAGAGCGGGAAGCTAGCCAGGCAGCTGTATTGTGGGCATTGTGAGAGTCTGGATATAATTTACAGGAGTTGAGCACGTGTTGGTAACTTTCTTCAAACCATTCATTATATTGATCTTCTATGTCGAGCTCTCTCACGATAGGGTAAAAGTGGTCAGCTAATACTCCACTACCAGGTATCAGTGATTTAGCATATGATAAAAGCTGGATGCTAGTTTCTGTTTCACCTTGTTCATAATGCTGGATGGCTTTAGCGAAAGTGGAGTTAAACTTCATGTTCAAACAAAACGAGAACAGCCCAATATGCATGTTTTGTTTCATAACGTATTCTAAAAAAACTTCGCTCAGAGCATGGATCTTACTCCATTGTTTGGTCTCATAGAAGTCATTGATATGGTTGATGATAGATTCTAATGCTGTGTGAAATACGGGGCTGTTATGAGGCGCGTTAATGGCAACTAGTTCATAAATATCGTGTGCCTTTTCATAGTAGCCAGCTGGGTGGATGACGGTGTTGGTAAGACGAATTAAGATTTGAGGGTTACCTAGTGATAAAAGCATCATTTTTTGATACGCTTCGCTCGCCTTAGCTGTGGATTTGTTTCTTAAATTCCGAATATAGTCATAGGCTATGTAGGTTAGGTTGTTAGGTTGTTTGCGAATATTGTGCTCAATAATTTCATTGGCTTTATCCCATTGTTGAAAAGTTTTGTAGTATTGGAGTTGTATGTGTCGAATGGATTCTAGTGTCCTGTCGTCTCCAGTTAAACTTTCTAGCATACTAGATGCTAGTTTTAGATCGTTCCGTATATTTGCGAACTCGTATAAAGATCGCATTCTTAATTTGGAATCTCCATCATTCATTGACTCGGCCTCTTGGCTTAGATGGTCGTGGAGAAGTTGAGTTTTATTTTCAAGGTCAGGTAAATGGCCAGTGAGGTATCCTAGCTGGCGTAATGCTAGCTCTAGATTGTCGGGGTTTCTTTTGACTAGGCTTTCCCAGATATGATCTTTGTATATATGGTTATCAGACCGTTCGTTTCTGGCTAAAAAAGTGTAGACTCCTTTTGTTAAGAGCTCTTCATTATCTTTTTGTCTTATGAGGAACTCTATAGCGGTTTCGCCTAAACCTTGGTTGGCCATTATGCGAATTAGATTTTCCCAATCGAGGGATTTATTTTCAACTGAAAGCTTCATGATGGGGGATAATACCGCCATGAGGTGTTCGCTGTGTCCATAGTGTTTTAGATAGTCAGCTATGAGTATGATTTTTTCAACATCTTCTTTATTTTGCTCGATATTTTCAGTTGTCTTACTAACCCATTCTAAAAATGGTGGCGGGGTATCAGCTGCTATGCCGAATGTTTCTAAACTTTCCAGCGGTAATTCCTGTGATTGATAATATGAAAAGGCCTGTGTTGGGAAATTGGCTTTATATATTTTTAGCGCTTCGTCACGATAGCCATTTGCAGCTAGTGTGATAACAGCTTGGGTTTTAATATGGTTATTAGCTGGATTGTCAGAGACAAGCTGGATGATCTCTTTAGCTAAATGGTCGGCTTCGCCTATACGATTATGGATTAAATTTTTCTGGATACGCAGTCCCAGTATAGATGTATCAGAAAGCTTGTTTGTTATAGTTTCACGGTTTGTTTCTATCCATGGTTTTATATCGCCTTGGAAGAGGCTTAGGGTGCTGATGATGCCAGCTGCCTCAGTAGCGGGCAGTTTATACGCCTCGGTCAGTGCGGCTTCTATATTTCCGTCGACTCGGTGTAGTGCTATACGCCAGAGCGTATTTTTTTCACCTGTTATAAGGGCTGATTTTTTCAGCTCATTTCTATATTCTTCAATGTTACTATAACGGTGAAACCATGCTCTGAGTGTGAAAAAGGGAAGGGTGTCTGGCGTATTGTATAATATATCTTTTGCCTTTTTTAGTTCGCCGTTCACTAGGGGTCTATAGGCGAGGCGACGTGCAATATTGAGCACAGTAGGGGAGATGAGTTTAACTGCTGTATCATCTTTTTCGTTGTGAGCTAGATTGAGGGCTTGTTCAGAATAACCTAAATTCTGGAGGTGCTGTATGAGGGCTAGTTTTTTCTGAGGTTGGCTGTGGCTGTATTCTATAACAATTTCTTTAATGTTTTGTGGCGAATCATGGAGGAGTCCAGACCGAAGATAATGTAATAACTCTTTTGACCGGGCTGAGACTTCAGGGTCGTTTGATAAGCTTGACCTTTCTAGTTCAGGAATGGCCTCGTCTCCTAATTTCCATAATGCTAGCAGCGCGGAATCTCGCATTTGAAAGTCATCATGGTTTAGTTGCTGGATAGATTCAGTGACTTTGCCATTTTCACTAGCGAGTAATCCAGCTGTTCCCAGGATACTGATGGCCCATACAGTAATGATTTTTGAGTAGGCTGCTTTGAGCTGTTTCATGAAATACTGATTAATTAATATTTTGGTGCCGAGTGTATAATAATGTTTTCTACGCAAGTGTGCAAACTATTTGAAACGCTCTAACCATTTGCTTATATCACGGAAAATTTCGCTGCGTTTGTGGTCATACATTAGCAGATGATAAGAGTCTTTATGAAAGTGTCGGGTATGGTCGACCTCAGCTGGTAAAGCGCTACAGAAAGCAGTGACACTGTGCTCCTTAGTGAAGAGGTCATTACCAGAGTGAACGATGAGTAGGGGGGCGTCGACCTTGCTCGCCTTCGTTAGCATTTTATCTGACATCTCTCCTAAAGTAATGATGAGGCGCAGAGTATAGCGCTGGATGTGCCATGGGTTTTTAGCAGTCTGTTGCTCGTGAATATCTTGTTTTGTCACGATTACTTTTTCGCCATTAGATAAGTTCTCTAGAGATAGGCGTAGTTTTGGGAGTAAAAAACCGGCGGCTTTAACGAGGTTTTTTTTCCACGTAGCGACACGAGCTGTAATGTCTAAAATGGGGGAAAGTATCACTAGCCCGTCAGGTTTAGTTTGCCCAGGTGCTATATCGGCGTATGCATGTGTAATGATCATGGATCCCATGCTTTCTCCGAACCAGAGAATTTTGGCTTCTGGGTGAAGCTCTCTCAGAAGTTTGGTGAAAGTATATAGGTCCTGCTGCCATTGGCGGTGACTAGGTATATCGCCTTGTCTATTGAGCTTAGGGTCATGTCCTTGTCCTCGTAGCTCGGGTGCGTATAGGGCAATGTTATTATGCTCTTCGATAAAATGTTTGGCGAGGTTTGTGAAATCGCTGGCATGCCCAGATATACCGTGAACTCCTACGATGACGATCTCTGGCTCCTTCTCCTTAGGTAGCCATTTTTTATAACCAAACTCTTCATGATCGGGCGTTGTGTAGTTTGTTTCGTTAAGTTCAGGTTTAGTTTTGATAGGGCTATTCATTACTGAATTTATTTTCGGGGAAGAGCTGCAGGATGTTAAAAAGGAACAACCTAATATGATAAAATATAGAAAATATCGATTTTTAAGCAAAACAGGAATCATAAGTGTAATTTGAATATAAATAGATTACTTGATCATTCAACCTCAGAGTGCTTGGATACTGCCGTGTTACAAATCGTTTTTAATGAAATTAGTGCTGCGGAGATTTCTCATCTAGATACGCTAGAGCAGCTAGAGCTACTGGACGCCTTTAAGGTGACAGAGGCAGACCTTGATGAACTGGATGGGGAGCGTTTCGGGAAAATGGTGCGTGAGGGCAAGACGCTCTACCGTTTCAGAGCGGATGAATACCGAATTTATTTTGAGGCGACCAATGGCTCGGTCATTGTTCACCGAGTGTTGCATAAGAATACTCTTGGCGATTTTCTGTTTCGTTCAAAGATGCCATCTTCCGAAGATGAGCAACTCTCTGAGTCAAAGCACTTTTGGAAGCTTATCGACGAGGGGCGAGAGGCTAAGCGGATGTAGGCATTTTAAATGAA
>CAYNLE010000037.1:20409-22193 GCA_964397975.1 uncultured Verrucomicrobiales bacterium
TGGTTAACTAGAAACCTTTTTCACAAAGCAGGCTTTTAGGGCGATAGATAGCCCGTCCATTTTACAGTCAATTTCGTGGTCGCCAGCGTCTACGAGGCGGATGGGCTTAGACTTCATTCCGCTTTTAAGGACTTTAGAGGTTCCTTTAAGCTTCTTGTCTTTGATCATGGCGATGATGTCTCCGTTTTGGAGGACGTTACCGTAGGCGTCTTTTACGATGCGTTCTTGGGGGGCTGCATCATCATCTTCTTCGGTGACTTCCTTAGCCCATTCATGCCCGCAGGTCATACATTCGTATTGAGCTTTATGGGTGGCAATATCGTCAAGGGTGCAAAGTGGGCAGGATAGTTCGGACATGATATCTTTTAAGAATGAGTGTGTGAGTTAGTTGATGCTAACGAGTGTATTGAGTTAAGCTTAGTAGTGCCTTTTACGGGCGAGCCAGATCATGTGAGTTCTAGTTTTTCGGCCTTTGTGAGCTGCTGCGACTGAGTTTTCGCTGACATCAAAGCCCGCTTTTTTTAGGGTTTTGGTAAACGCCTTGTCACCACGAGCTGACCAGACGGCTAATAAGCCACCACCTTTTAGTGCGGCCTGAATCTCACGTAAGCCTTTTAAACTGTATAGCTGGTCATTATTTTTCCCATGAAAGGCGGAAGGGCCGTTATCTACATCTAGCAGGATAGCGTGGTATTCTGCATTGGATTGCCTGATCAGTTTTTGCACTGGTTGCACTTTGATCTCAATACGTGAGTCGTCGAGCAGTCCTGGGTTGAGGTGCGAGAGATGAGTTTGGTTCCATTCTACGATGGTGGATGTAAGCTCGGCGCAGATGAATTGCGCTTTTTTACTAGATAGCGATCGTGCGGCAGCAGCTAGAGTGTAGCCCATACCTAGCCCTCCGACGAGGATTTTGGCTTGGTTAACTGGTCGGAAGGGGCTGCAGGCGAGTTCGGCTAGAGTTTCCTCTGATCCATGTGAGAAGCTGGTCATAAGCTGTTCGCCACGTGAGCAGATCATGTAGGTGCCGTCGTGCTCGATAAGCTCGAGAGGTTGGCCTTCAGGCGTTTTGGCTTCTGCAATTTTTTTGTAAGGTTTCATGAGGAAGTCTTTGTTTGGAAAGTTATGGAGGTCCTGAAGGCAGATGACCATTGTATTTGTTGATTTTACAACAAAATTGAGTGTTTTTTACTGATTTGAGTGAGGAGTCGCCTGTAAATAAAAAATGATCTGCTAATAAGCAGATCATTTTTATTTTAAAAAGTAGCTTTAAAGATGATTATGACTTCTTGAGGAGGTCACGAATTTCTTCAAGAAGAACTTCATTTTTAGGTGGTGCAGCTGGGGTTTTTGCTTCTTCCTTCTTTGTTGCCTTCTCTACATATTTTACCATGATGAAGAGTGCGAAACCTATAATAACGAGGTTGATAACGTTATTGATAAATAGTCCGTGGGCGATAGTTGGTCCTGCCTCCTGTGCTGCCTCAAGTGTTTTGTAAGTCTCACCATTCATAGCATGAAACATCTGAGAGAAGTCAGGAAGCTTTAGTAAACCTCCGATGAGTGGTGTGATGATATTATCGACTAACGATTTAACAACGAGGCCAAAGGCGCCTCCGAGAATGATTCCGATAGCCATATCAAAGGCGTTACCTTTGATGATGAAGTCTTTGAAGTCTTTTAACATAGTTTGTATTGGTTATATTTTTAGTTAGTATTTCCCACGGCTGAGGACATTACCTACTTATTTAATAAATACAAACTATTTATATTTGTGTAATTTA
>CAYNLE010000038.1:0-9349 GCA_964397975.1 uncultured Verrucomicrobiales bacterium
CTAACGAGCCGAGCTGAAGAAGACCTTTTTAATAAAAAAGGCGACCAAGAATAGTAACCCCAGAGGGATCATTAATAGAGTAAGCAGTATGGCTACGGGGATAATAATCCACATACCGTAGCGCTTACTTTTTAATAACAGGAACCATTGAGTTAGCTTCAATGTTAGCATGGCCTTCCAGCCTAGGCTAGATGCAATACTGCTAAATAGTGGGTCGCTACCACCTGTCTGAGATTGAGCATTAGTGGGTGGTTTCCCTCCTGCTTGCCGTGAGTGGCGGCGGCTATTAAATGTGCCGCCACCACCATTATCACCACTGCCATCAGTGGTGATTTCATCAATTTCGATTATTTTAGACTCGGGCAAATTTTTGTGAGGTTATGCTTCGTGAAGTTTTTTCTCAGTCGATGCATCGATGATGGCAAAGCGTTCACGGTGGAGAGATGGATCTGTGCGGAAGGTAAGCCTTCCACTATGAGAGCGCTCTAGTTCGACAAATAGTTTCGAATCTTCATTTTTAAATCGATTTAATACATCGGTATTTACGACGATAATGAGGTCTCCTAAGTTTCCTTCACCGCGTTGAATAACGGTATTTAGAGCACGTTGGACTTCGACACTCATTGTCATAGTTGTTTTTACTCGACCACGGCCCTGACAGTATGGGCAGGGTTCTAAGAGGCTGTCTCGTAGGGATTCATTGAGGCGCTGGCGTGTCATCTCCATGAGGCCGATCGATGAAATTTGTAGCACCTGTGTTTTTGCTTTGTCTCGCTTGAGGCGTTCTTTCATCGCGCGGTAAACCGCCTGCTGGTCACGGCGGTGACGCATATCAATGAAGTCGACTACGACAAGCCCTCCGATATTTCTGAGGCGCAGTTGACGGGCGACCTCTTCAGCGGATTCTATATTGGTTTCAAGAAGCATTTTATCGACATCTTTAGACCCTTTGTTTCTACCTGTGTTGACGTCCACGGTGATCATGGCCTCGGTTTCATCGATGACGAGGTAACCACCACACTTCAGCCAGACTTGGCGAGAGAAGGCCTCTTCGATTTGTTTTTGAATACCTATTTTATCAAAGATAGACTGTCTAGATGGGAGGTAGTGAATACGGCGTTTTGCACGGCGAGATATTTTACCTGCGATTTCACGCATTTCATTTGTAGTGTCTTCGTTATCGCAGATGACCTGTCCTAGGTTATCTGTTAGGAAGCTGCGGACACTGCGCTCGATGAGATCTGGCTCACGGAACACACACACGGGGGCAGGTTTAGTATCACGGTTGTCTTCTACAGCATACCATTGCTCAAGAAGGATCGCTAGATCGCGGACGAAATGACGGGCACGCTGACCTGTCGCTACAGTTCTCATGATGATGCCCATGCCTTCAGGAACTTGAAGTTTCTGCATGATGCGGCGTAGTCGCTGGCGTTCTTTGGGGTCATCTACTTTACGTGAAATACCAAACTGGTCAGAGTATGGCATGAGCACGAGGTAACGCCCTGCTAGAGATATATTGGTAGTAACACGTGGCCCTTTGTTTCCGATTGGTCCTTTTGAGACCTGAATCATGATTTCAGAACCCTGTGGATAAATACTAGGGATGTCCTTTGAGTTGATGCGCTTTGGCTTTTGTTTTTTCTTCTGCCCTTCGCGTTGGATTTCTTCGAGTCCGCTATCTAGGGCTGCAGGAATGGCGTCCCAGAAGTGGAGGAAAGCGTTTTTCTCTAGGCCAATGTCTACGAACATCGCTTTTAAGCCGGGTTCGATATTTTTGACAGTTCCCTTGAAAATGCCGCCTACGATGTTGAGGTCTCCCTCACGTTCGACGTTATACTCTTCAAGTGAGCCATCCTCGATGAGGGCGACTCGGCGCTCTAATCTCTCAGAGTTGATGATGAGTGAGGTGCCTTCCATTGGTTTGGGTTTACCCAGACCTAATGCTTGTTTGATTTTTTTGATCATAATGTAATGTTAATTTTTTGTTAGATTGTTTTGAGGGGAAGAATGCCTTGCTTTAATCTTGAAGGTTATTCTTCTATAATGATTTTTCTAGGTGCAGTGCCTGCGGCATCTGCTTCTTGTCTGATAGTTGGTTTAACTATGATTGGGGTGAGTGTTTGAGGTGTTTCACTTGGTATAGAAGTGACCGGGATGAGGTCTCCAGCTTCACTAGATTCATTTGTGCTCACGCTGATGAGGTCAGCTGCGTCATCGAGTATGGTTTTGTCCCTTACCAGAAAGTCTCCATGAAATTCACTAAGTGGATCGAGCGCGAGCTGAAGGCCTTCATCACGGGCGAAGAGGCCGCGGAGTATAAGGTGGACGAGTGGCCCTGCGACGGCACCGCCACTGGTGCCTCTTTTTACCGCTACCACTACGACGTATTTTGGCTGGTCATAGGGGGCGAAGGCGACAGTCCATGCATCATGAGACTTCACTCCCATATCAATCACTTGAGCTGTTCCTGTTTTTGAAGCGACGTCTCTACCTTCGAGAGCTGATTTACGGGCTGTTCCTCCAGCTTCATTGGCGGCGCGCCACATCCCTTTGCGGATATTTTCAAGGTCAGATTTTTTTAGGCCTTGTTGAAGGAGGTCCTTTTTTAAAACCGGCTTGTTAACGGTAAGAATTCCTTGTTGTGGATGTGTGATTTGTTTGATGATACGTGGTTTGTAGTATTTCCCTCCATTAGCAATACTTGATACCATCGCCGCTATTTGTAGTGGTGTGGTAGCGCAGTCTGACTGACCAATAGCCATCATGCCTGTAATGGAAGGGGTGACTCTTTTGCCTGGACGCATACGCTTCCATGTAAGATTCCCTGGTATGAAACCTGCAGATTCGGACGGTAGTTCAACGCCTGTTTTTTTTCCAAAACCAAGTAGTTCGAAACTACTGAGCATTTTTGTATGTCCTATCTCATTAGCGATATTCATGAAGTAGGGGTTACATGAGCGTTGAATGGCTTCTTGGAGAGGTAGCGTTCCGTGGCCTGCCGTTTTCCAACAGCGGATTTTAACATTACCATAGGTGACATAGCCTGGGCAGTTTTCGTGATCATGAGCATGGCCATGAATAGCTGCCGCGATGGCTGTAGGGAGTTTAAATGTTGAGCCAGGGGTGAAGTTGCTAATGGCTTTGTTAACAAGCGGGTGGGCTTTGTTTGTATTGTAATTTTTCCACGATGCCTGGTCTATGTTAGGGACGAAGAAGTTAGGTGTGAAATCTGGCACGGATGCCATGGCGAGTACTTCACCTGTATTGGGATCCATGACTACAGCCGCAGCTCTACCCACTTGGCGTAGTGTTTTTTCTACGAGGTGCTGAGTAGGTGCGTCGATAGTTAATGTAACTTCCGAACCTAGGTCCGGCTTGATATGATCAACGAGCTGAAGGACTTTTCCTTTTTCGTTTTTTAATAATGTTTTGATACCCTCTGCTCCTGTGAGGTATGTATTCATGGTAGCTTCTACTCCGGCGATACCCTTACTGTCCCCGGTGTAGTGGCGGAATTTTTTCTTAGCTTTGGCAGAAATAGCACCTTTCTCCCATTGTTTCACATAGCCTAGAACATGTGATGCGAGCGACCCATAGGGATACTCACGGCGGGGGCTGACACGTATTCCCACACCTGGTAGCTCAAGGTTGTGTTCAGCAAAGTAGGAGAACTGATCATAGCTCAGATCATTTCTGTAGGTAAATGGAACGAGGCCAGAGTGAGTTATGTAATGAGTATTGATGGCATTAGCATTGTAATCTTTATCTAGACCATGAATGGCAAGTTTTGGCCTAACCCAGGTATTGATAATCTCGTGAGTTTTGATTTTTTTAAACCCATCGATAGATTCCTCGCCTTCGGTTTCGATGAGATGGCGCTTATAGTCGTCTCGAATTTCCTGTAGGTTAAAAACAACTTCATAGTTAACCTGATTTCTAGCCAGCTCTATCCCATTTCTGTCTGTGATGTTACCGCGTATGCCGGGCTCGCGGATAGTAATCTCGTAGTTAGAAGGGAGCTGCTTAAGGAACTTTTCGCGGTCAGTGATCTGATACTGATAGAGCCTCGATACTAAGGCTCCGAATCCTACTAGGATAAGAGCTGTTAGTATATATAGTCTGAGGCGGTAGCGAGGTTCCATGGTGATGACTGAACGTTAATAGTAATAGCCGGATTCAGTATAACGCGGCTGCTTTTTCAGTCCGTCATAACGGATGGTATATTTACATACTGCAGCTAGATTAAAAATGATCCAAAAAATGGGCGGTGAGAAGAGCATGGTAAGAGCTCCTGTAAGGTAAATTTTAGAGAAAGTGACGGGGGGGAAGGTGAAGTCTCCTCTGACAAAGTTGATCAATAAATACTCAGCAAAAAGGTAGAGGAAAATAGATACTCCTGCGAGTAGGGAGGAGATGTGCCAGACGCCTTTACGGAATAGAGGCTGAATACTTTGCATAAGAAAGCCCATAAAAACGTATAGGATGATACTGTAGCCGAACCGTAGCTGCTCGACAGGTTCACTATACACTTCGCTATCACCTCCGTGTGGAGCTAAGGCGTGCTGGGCATCCCATAAAAACCCGCAGATAAATGCGAGTAGTAGCATCGTGGCAAAGTCTACACTGACAGCTGTGCAGAGGAAGACGAGAGGTAGGATCAAGACGCGTGCGCCATAAAGAGCCGGGATGGTAGGCAGAAACTGCTGCACCATACAGGCAGCTAGCACGAGCAAAATTACACTAATGGAGTATTTGATCATTTTTTCTTATCAGGCGAGCGGTTTAACTCAGGTGAGTTAGGGAGTTTTACAAACACCGAATGTAGTGCTGCAAAGTCCACCGCGGGCTTGATGAGAGCTTCTCCGGAAAGTGGTCCGGATTTATATGTCTCTATAGTGCCGAGAAGGATGTCTGCAGGAAAGAGCCCACCACGACCTGTGGTGTAAACCAGGGCGCCTGGTTTGATGTCGGCATCTTTTGACAAGAAGCGTAGGTTTAGAGTGGGATCCTCACCTGTTTGGCCTCTTTGTCCGCTAAGTATTCCTACTTCTGGAGTGCCATCAACTTTTGCTGATACTTGGCAATTCTCATCAGTGAGTAGAATAACGGTGGATGTGTTGGCGGATGGGGCGTCTACCTTACCTACCAGACCTTCCGGAGAAAGGACGGGTAGCTGGGCGGTAACCCCATGTTTGTCACCACGATTGATGGTGACTGTTTGCCACCAAGTTGATGGTTGGTGGCGTATGATTTTCGCAGAAAGAACGTGAAAGGGCGTATTTTTTTCGAATTTGAGTGCCTCATTAAGTCGGGCGTTTTCAATTTCTAATTTACGGAGGTGTGCTACCTCCATGCGTTTTTTATCCAGTTCTTCTTTGACTAGGTTATATTTAGTCTCCCAGATTTTTGAATGCTCTGCTTCTTTGACGAAGTTAGATGCAGCGCTTTCTAGGCCAGCTCCTCCAGTGATGAAGGGGCTGATGACAATATAAAATGTTTTTTGAATATGGCGCACAGAGGTGTCGCTTCTCGTTAGCACCCAGGTGGTGCCAGCGATAAATAGTAAGAGTGCTATTAAATTAAGAAGCTTCATGTTATGCCATAAAAGGTTCAGCTGTGAAGCTGAGTGCGTTATCGCGAGTCAGTGCTGGCGACTCTACGTAGAAATGCCATTTCAGATAAGGTTTTACCTGCACCTTCTGCTACAGCGCTGAGTGGGTCTTCAGCGACATGGACAGGTAGCCCAGTTTCTTCTTTAAGCAACTTATCTAATCCTCTGAGGAGAGCTCCACCACCAGCTAGCACGATACCGCGGTCGACTAAGTCTGCAGCAAGTTCAGGGGGGCAACGCTCGAGAGTCGTTCTTACAGCATCAACTATGGTTCTGAGAGGATCAGACATGGCGTCGCGAACTTCTTGAGATGTGATACTGATCGTTTTAGGGAGACCTGCTACGAGATCGCGTCCTTTCACGTCCATGGAGATTTCTTTAGGTAGAAGTGCAGCAGAGCCAAGACGGATTTTGATCTCTTCCGCTGTGCGTTCTCCGATCATGAGGTTATACGCGCGCTTCATATACTGTATAATAGAATCATCGATCTCGTCACCAGCTGTTCGGACGCTTCTACTGTAAACGACGCCTGAGAGTGAAATGAGTGCTACTTCTGTAGTGCCTCCACCGATGTCGACGATCATATTACCAGCAGCGTCTTGCACCGGTAGGCCAACACCAATAGCTGCGGCCATAGGCTCCTCAATGAGGTGCACTTCACGGGCTCCAGCTTGTTCAGCAGATTCTTTGACGGCGCGACGCTCAACCTCAGTAATGCCAGATGGCATCGCGATGACGACGCGGGGGTTCGAGCGCTTGCGGTTATTATTCACCTTACGGATAAAGTGACGGAGCATGGCTTCGGTGACATCAAAGTCGGCGATGACACCATCTCTGAGTGGGCGAATAGCTACGATATTACCCGGTGTTCTACCAAGCATTCGCTTGGCATCATCACCTACTGCGAGGACCTCATTAGTGCCTGAGTTAATAGCCACTACGGAAGGCTCACGAAGGACGATCCCTTGGTCTTTAACATAGACGAGAGTATTTGCCGTGCCTAGATCGATACCTATATCGTTTGATTTAAAGGTAAACATGCTTTTTAAGGCTTCGAGTATTTGCATTGAAGTTTGTATGTTGCGTGTGAACGAAAGTCTTTTCTTCGTGGGTGTTTATCTTTCCCTAGTGCTCCATGAGAGTGGGATCTGATAAGCCTGAAGGAGCTTGTAGGCGTTGATATACAGTGTGCTATATTGTTGCCTACTGGACTATTTAGTCGGTAACCTGAGAGGTCAAGAGGTAAGAGTTACAAGCGATTGAAAAACCAGGGTTTGGCCACTTTTTTTGTTATTTTACCTCTATTATCTCATTTATGACAAAGTAAGGCGTTCATCAGATGCTAATATCTCACTGAGTGAACTCCAGCCATCGGGTGTCTGAAGATTAAATGTGTGAAGGTAAAGGGCGACGAGGCTAGGGTCATTTTTTCCAATTAGCGTATCGACTGCTTTTTTAAGTTTTGCTGCATCGAGAGTTTCTGGAAGCTCGCTATCTACTTGTCCCTTGCCATCATGTGATATTTCCATGGCGTCACAGAAGTCGATGAGTAGTGACTGCTGACCTTTCATGAAATAAACCTGAAGGACGTGCTCCCCGATCATGTCGGAGGACTTAAGCTGGAGTGTCTTATGTGACCATTCGATCTGCTCGGCTACAGGTTTTTTTTGTAGGTATGGTAGGCGCATTTTACGCGCTGAAGCGAGACTGGTGAGGACAGTTTTGTAGAGTTCGCGGTCGGTATTACGCATCCACATGAAGAGGTCTGAGATGATGGATGGTTTTGTTTGTTGGTATAATTCGTAAGCTTTCATATTTAAAATAAAGTTTGTTGGTGAAATTTAGGAAATGATGACGGAGTGTTTTTTGGATAAACGCAGGACGTCGCCTTCTGAAAATGTGATGACAGCGGTAGGGTCGGTTAGCTTTTCTCCATTGAGCTGAACAGCGCCAGGAATGATGTGCTGCTTTCTGATCTCGCCAAGAGATTTTTCGAGGCTAAATGCCTGTTGGAAGGCAAGCTGGGCTTGTTGTGCTAAATTATGATTGCCAGATGCTGGTGTGAATGGCTTCGCTCCAGCGCCTGAGTCACGTTTTGAGAATCGTGATTCCCAGGTGGTGCGTGCAGCTTCCGCCGCTTCTTGATTGTGGTAGCGAGATGTTATGCTTGCGGCTAGCTGTTTTTTTGCCTCCATCGGGTGGAGTGAGCTGTCTCTTTCTGAGCCAAGTAAAAGAAGGTAGTAGCGATCCATGAGGTCATCAGAGATGCTCATGACCTTTCCGAACATTTGATCTGGTTCCTCACTGACACCGATGTAGTTGTGCGCGGATTTAGACATTTTTTTAACACCGTCTAAGCCTTCGAGTAGAGGCATAAGGATGACGACCTGCTGGCTCATGCCTTCTTCTTTTTGTAAATCACGGCCTACGAGAATATTGAAAAGCTGGTCAGTGCCGCCTATTTCTACATCTGCTTTGATCTCGACAGAGTCCCAGCCTTGCATGATCGGGTACTGTGTTTCATGAAGTCTGACCTCTTGACCTTTTTCGATGCGGGTTTTGAAGTCTTCTCGCTGAAGCATTTGCTGCATGGTTACTCGTGCATTGAGCTTAAGAACTTGCTCGTAAGTCATGCTGCGGAACCACTCTCCATTGTAAACGACCTCTGTTTTTTCTTGATCGAGAATTTTAAAAGCCTGGGTCGTGTATGTCTCAGCATTAGCCAGCACCTCATCTCGAGTGAGTGGTGGGCGAGCTGCAGACCTTCCTGTAGGGTCGCCGACGGTGGCGGTAAAGTCACCGATGATAAGAACCGCCTGATGTCCCAGTTCTTGAAACTGACGTAGTTTTTCAAAAGCTACTGTATGGCCTAGGTGGATGTCAGGAGCGGTAGGGTCAACACCGAGCTTGATTCTTAGGGGTTTTCCAAGTTCTAGCTTTTCTTTAAGTTCCTTTTCACTGAGGACTTTAGCTGTTCCGGAAACCAGGGTTTTGAGTGCTGCATCTGACGTTGAACTCATAGCGTGCGGAGAGTGACCTTATCGAGCTGTTCTGTCGAGCCGGAAGATGACTCTTTACGACTCATTCCAGATGGCTTATCAGTTGCTCATGAATAACGAAACGTCTCCTTACCAGGTGCCTGATAGTAGTGTGAGTGAGCAGCCGCCAGTTGGTATGCCGCCAGCGCTGCCATCAAAGGCTCCAACGGTGTTCGGGATCATACATTTATGTTACTCAGCATTGGGTCTTGTTTCTATTGCTTTGAGCTTTGGGGGCTTGTATGCGATAAAGGCTCTGTTCTCAACGTTTAAAGCCAATGGTAATGAGTCCGAGGTGATATTAAATGCTTATGAAGCTGTTGTTCAGTATACATATATTAATATGGCGGCGACGGTGACGTTTGCTATTATTTTGCTCATAGCTGGTATTGGTTTGTTAAAGAAAAAGCGCTGGGCACAAAAATTAAGTATCTTCTGGGCCGTGGCGCGTATTATTACGGTGATCGTTATGACATATTTGAGTGCAGGAGTAGTGGGTGAGTTTCATGATGAGGTAAATAAGATGAGCGGTGTTAAGAATGAGGGTCTTGAGCAGATGCAGGCATCATTAGAAGGTGCTGGCCATGTGCTAAGTATCATTACGGTGTCTCTATACCCAGTGCTGTGTCTTATTTTTCTGAGCCTCCAGAGCACGAAGAGGGCTTTGAAGTAGTCTTTATTTTTCCCGTAATTTGGG